>JBEKYJ010000145.1:0-9872 GCA_049511095.1 Verrucomicrobiia bacterium | reverse complement strand
GATCGACGTTACGGGCGCGCGGCAATGCGGTTACAGCCCCGACGGGCGGTGGTTCCGATGATGGAGGGAGTTCACGCAGGACAAACCAACCGAAAAGCATCAGGAGCGCAAGGACGCAAAGTCCAGCCACCGCGTAACGGATCGTTCTGCTCTGGGACTGGTCCATTCAACCTGAACTTTGGCACCAATCGTAACAGACACCTCTCCCTCGGCAAGTTGTTTAGTTGATGCGACCTCGACGGGAATCTATTTGACACTTGTCCGGCCGCCACGATAATCCTTGGTGAGATTCCCCATGAAACGATTTCATCCTGCCCTGCCCTGCTTGCTGCTGACGCTCGTCATCGTCATCCCGGCGCTTCGCGCCGAGGAGGACACGGTCACGATCCCGAAGTCCCGGCTCGAAGAACTCGAGCGCAAGGCCGCCGAATTGGACAATCTCCAGGGCGAATTGAAGCAATCCAGGGCCGAGCAGGAAAATCTGCGCCAAGCCAGGGAGGAGGCCGACCGTAAAGCCGCCGAGCAGATCAAGGCAGCGGCGGCAGCCAAGGCCGAGGCGGAGAAAACGGCCGAGCATGCCCGGGTGGTCGCCGCGGCGGCCTACACGGCCGCGCCGATGGAATCCCTGCCGCCGCTCAAACCGGGCCAGCCGGTCAGTTCGGTGGATCTGCTGGCCCACTACGCCGCCGACCCGGTCGCGGCGGGGACGCGGTACGGAAAGGGCCGGATCACGGTCGAGGGCGAGATCGTCGGGTTCAGCAAACCGCCCTTCATCCGCCCCTACGAGCTGCTGCTCAAGACCGCCGACCCGGCCCGGCGGGTCGTGTGCGGCATCGAACCGCCCGGCGAATACAAGGCGGTTTATCCAGCCAAGAGCGGCACCGTGCTGGTCGGCATCACCACCCGCGGCGACAAAGTGACGCTGCTGCAGGTCGGTCAACCGGTCGTCATCGAGGGCCAGTGCGGCGGCCTGCACGGCCCCAATGTCACGCTCGACGGCTGCATCCTGAAATCAGCCCTCTGACCAGGCCCTGTTCTGTGCAAAAACTCCAGCGACCGGGTTGGGAACTTGCCGGGTCGTGCATATTTGCTGATTGTGCTCGACCGGGCTTGTCACCGGGTCTACGCTTCCAGTAACAGGAGGTACTCAATGAGAAGCGTAGCGTTCTGTTTGGCTTTGGCTGTAGTTGGGTGGATGGTGTGTGGAAATTCACGCGTCGCCTTCGCTCAGGAGGGGACGGAACATCAGGCAACCCAACACGAAGAAGGTCTGACGCCGCCCCCGCATCCCGAGATGGCGGGCAAGCCGATGCCCATGGCGCACGCGCTCTGGCCGCGCGACCAAGTGAGGGCGGAGATCCGGTGCGTCGTGGGAATCATCCGGGCGATCGTGCTGGTGTGGCTGGTCTGCAACATTTTGCTGGCCGCATGGATCTTCACGGACATCCGGAAGCAGGGACAAGGGCACGGGATTTTCATCGCGCTGGCGTTGCTGGCGGGTTTTCCGGCGGCGATCTTGTACGCCGTGGTCAGGATCGGCGACAAAAAGAGCTAGGCGTTCCAGTTCTGGCAGTTGGGGGAGGCCATGCGAATCCGGATCTCGTGGGATAACGGCGAGGTGTTCGGTGTGCTGACTGACACGCCGACCACCAAGAAATTGCTGGAGGCTTTGCCCTGTTCTTCCTCGGCGAACACCTGGGGCGAAGAAGTTTATTTCAGCACGCCTGTACGTACCGTTCTGGAAGCCGATGCGCGGCAAGTCGTGCCACCGGGCACCATCTGTTTCTGGGTCGAGGGTCAATCGCTCGCCATCCCGTTCGGCCCGACTCCGATTTCACAGGGCGACGAATGCCGCCTCGTCACCAAAGTGAATCTGTTGGGCAGACTCGAAGGCAATCCCCGGGTGCTGAAATCCATCCGAGACGGGGACAAAATTCGGGTCGAGGTTGTGAAATAACAGCGAAAGGAACGACCATGCCATACTTGAAGATCACCACCAGCAAACCCATCGATGCAGGTCAGAAGCACAACCTCCTGAAGGTGGCATCCAGGATGGTCGCCTCCGAACTTGGCAAGCCCGAGCAGTATACGATGGTGTCCGTCGAATCCGCGGTCCAAATGCTGTTCGCGGGCACGGAGGAACCGTGTGCCTTCCTGGAATTGCGTGCCATCGAATTGCCGGAATCGAAGACCGGCAAGTTGTCACAACTGCTTTGCGGCCTGTTGGAATCGCAAACCGGAATCCGTAGAGACAGGGTCTACATCAACTTCGCCGACATCAAACCAGGCATGTGGGGCTGGAACGGCGAAACCTTCTGACAACTCAATTGCCGTGCGTGGCGGGTGGCGTCCACTCCTCCTTGTGACCGAAGCCGATTTGATTCTCGATCAACCGGATCCATGTCGTGTCGATTCGCCACATCGCGGTATTCGCCAACTCTCGCGTCAGGATCGCGTCGGGCTGTTGTAGAAACGGGAACCGGGCACTGTAAATCTCCCATGCCCGCACCCGCTCCTCGCTTCCGAGTTGGCGACAGATGCCGCGAAACTGGACGCCCCGGATCTCGTGCCACTGTTGACGGTCGAGTTGGATCGTGCCCGCGACAGTCGGATTTGCCAGCATCGCCTTCCCGTGGCGTGTCGCCGGATCCGTCACCACATGGAAACGCAACTCATCGTCGACGGCATAGAACAGCGCAGCCGCGTAGGGGCTGCCGTCCGCTTCCACGACCGCCAGCGTCAGCACCTGATGTTCGCGGAGGAACTTCAGCAATCGTTCGCGCACTGCAATCAAGCGGTGCCTCCCGCCCCTTCCGCAGCAGGTAGCGGATCCTTGATGTAGGTGCGCTGGCAACCACGGCAGAGGTCGAACTGGAAATCGACATACACATCCTGCATCAACTCCTCCTCGGTGAGGTCCTCGCAACGCTTCAGGATTTCCCTGATCTCATTCGTGTGGTCGCGGGTCGCATCCTCGAAGTCGACGTTCAGCGGATCGTAGGCGGCATAGACCTGGATCTTGGCGATGTAGCGCAGCGCGCCTTCCTCGATCAACTGGCCGCAGCGGTCGCATAGACGGGTTGGCATGGCATCATCTCCTTCCGCGGTACATACTAACCTGCCATCGCAACTGTTCCAATCCTCGCTCGAATGGCCTTGTTGAATTTTGGTTTGCGCCGCGTCTTGGTCACCGTCAGGATTGACACGCGAGCCTGTGGCGGGGAAAGTAGCGTTCGTTCTCACCCGACTGAAGCGGGCGAACGCACTTTTAACTTTGAGGAGGACAATGAATCGGATTTTTCGGACATGGTTTCTCATCGGACTGGTGGGATTGATGGTTGTGGGACAATCAGAGGTGCGAGCCGCCTCTAAGCCCACCAGGAAGAAAGTGATCGCGGAAAATCCCTATCTGGGGGCCATTGTCGTGGACAACGCCACCGGCAAAGTGCTGTTCGAAGACAAGGCCGATGCCGAAGGGTATCCCGCCAGCGTCTTGAAGCTGATGGACCTGCTGACCGTCCTGGAGAAGATCGAGCAGAAACAGCTCGCGCTGCAGGATCCCGTGATCGTCAGCGCCAAAGCATCCCACATCGGCGGTTCGCGGGTCTGGCTGGCCGAAAAGGAAACCTTCTCTGTCGATGACATGTTATATGCGCTGATGGTCCAGTCGGCCAACGATGTGGCCGTGGCTTTGGCGGAGAAACTCGCCGGCTCAACGGATGCGTTCGTGGAACTGATGAACAAGCGAGCGCAGGAACTGGGCATGACCCACACGGTGTTCCATTCGGTGCACGGCCTGCCGCCGGGCGCGGGCCAGGAGCATGATGTTACCACCGCCCGTGATCTCGCCCTTCTCAGCCGCGAACTGCTCAAGCACAAAGACACGTTGCGTTACACCTCCACCCGTGAACGGCCCTTTCGTCCCGACGACAAGAAACACATGGTCGTGATGCGGAACCACGACCATCTGCTCGGCACAGTCGAGGGTGTGGATGGACTCAAGACCGGATACTTCACCGAGGCGGGCTACTCCATCGCCCTGACCGCCGAACGCAAAGGCCAGCGCGTCATCGTCATCGTGCTTGGGAGTATCGACCGCAAGGTGCGCGACGCCAAGGCGGCCGAGTTGCTTGCCAAGGGGTTCCTTGCCTTGCCCGCACCGTCATCGCCGTCGCCAGTTCCCGCCGCGACATCGGGCACGGCGAAGTAGCGCGTTCTTCAGGAGGACACAATGGGCTTGGATTTCTATGAGGTAATGGATCGCAGGTTCTCGGTGCGGTCGTTCCAAAGCGCAGCGGTCGAGAATGCGAAACTGCAAGCAATTTTGGAAGCAGCCAACAGTGCACCATCGGCTGGCAACTTGCAGGCTTTCGAGGTCGTCGTCATCCGCGACCCAGAGCGGAAGAGACAATTGGCAAAGGCGGCGCTCGATCAATCGTTTATCGCGCAAGCGCCTCTGGCGCTCGTCTTCCTGGCAAATCCCGACCGCAACCGTGCGAAGTACGGGTCGCGTGGAGCCGAACTTTACTCGGTGCAAGACACGACGATTGCCTGCACCTATGCCCAACTGGCGGCGACCGCGACCGGGTTGGGGACTTGCTGGGTCGGGGCGTTCGACGAGGACAAGGTGGGGGAGATTGTCGGCGCACCTGCCGCGTGGCGGCCGGTGGCGATCCTGCCGATTGGCGTTCCGGCGGAAGCGGCCGGCGTCCGCGAGCGACGCGCTCTTGGCGATCTCGTGCATGAGGAACAGGTGCGGAGGTGAAACAGATGAACAAACAATCGATCAGGCTTTTTGATTTCTGGCAGGAGACCATTGACGCATTGACCCGCGAGGGCTTGCTGCTGTGCACTGTGGATTCAGGCGGAAAACCGAATGTGATGACCATCGGCTGGTTGACGGGCGGTGCCATATGGAGCAAACCGGTCCTGATAGTACTGGTTCGCCCCAGCCGGTTCACCCACAGTCGTCTGGAGCAAGTCAACGAGTTCACTGTCAATGTGCTCCCCGCTGCGTTTGCCGAGGCGATCCAGCATTGCGGCACCATCTCGGGCCGCGACGGCGACAAATTCGCTCACACCGGGTTGACGCCTGTGGCAGCCCGGAAAGTCCGCGTGCCCGTCATCGAGCAAGGCGTGGTGCACTACGAGTGCCGGGTCGTGCATACCAACGAGGTGATTCCGGCAAACCTGGCGGCGGACATCAAGGCGTCCGCCTATGCCGACGGCGACTTCCACCGCGTCTACTTCGGAGAGGTTTTGGCGGCTTACGCCGCCCCCGATGCACGGAAAAAGTTGCGCCGCCCGTTGTTATAGGCTCCCACCGGCTCGAAGCTTCCAGGCGCGTCGACCATGGCCCCTACACACCTCGCGCAACAGCCAACGCAATCACTTCTCTCGCTCCTGCTCCGCGCAACACCTTGGCGCAACTGTCCATCGTCGCGCCCGTGGTGAACACGTCGTCGAGTACGACGAGCCGTTTGCCTTTGAAGGCGGTGGCGTCGTGGACGGCGAATGCGCCGTGCATATTTCTTGCGCGTGCCTCAGCGTCGAGTTTGGTTTGGGTCGAGGTGTCTTTCACGCGACGCACGTTTCGTTTCAGCGCGGGAACTTTGAGAGCGCGACTGAGCCCGTCGGCGAGGTATTCGGCTTGGTTGAACTCGCGCTGACGCAGTTTGCGCGGGTGCAACGGCACGGGGACGATGGCGTCGATTTCACGCCAGTCGATCCAGCGTTGCGCGGCGATCAGCAACCAATCCACCAGATGCGTGCCGAAATACATTTCACGATTGTATTTGAAGCGCAGGATGCAGTCGCGCGGGACGCCTTCCGCCCGGCAGGCGCAGACGGTCCGGCTGAAATAAAAGCGCAAGTCCTGGCAATAGCCGCACACGAACGTATCGCCGGTGACCGTGCCCGCGAACGGCGAGGCGCATTGCCGGCAAAACGGCGGTTCGATGAGTTTGGCGGAAGACAGGCACGTGGGACAGACAATGCCGGGTTCCGTGTCGGACAGCGGACAGGCGCAGAACGGGCAGTTGCGCGGCCAGACTAGGTCTAAGGCTCGGCGGGCCCAGAGCCGGGCAGGCCCGGGTCTCGCAACCGCTCGACAATCATTGCGTGCCTCCAATGGTTCGTACTGTGTTCGGGCCTTGTTTCGACTCTTCGGGCTTGTAGCACAAACCGGAGTTTCCTGTCTGTAAGGGTTTCCCTGATTTTGTTGTAAGGTTTTCCCTTACAAGCCGCGGGGGTCTACTGCGTTGCGAAATGCCGTCGCACCTAACGGTTGGTCTTTGGGGAGCGCAACGGTTTGAATGTGGTCCGGCATAGTCGCGCGATTACTACGAGCAGCAGGACGAGCATCGGCCAGGTGGCCATGTCTTCGATGATCGGCCCGGCCTTGAGCCAGCGCGCCGATTCGTTGGCCAGCACCCAGCCCGCGTGCAGCCCGATGGGCAGATATAATGCGCCGGTTTTTACGTATGCCAATCCCAAAACGCAGCCCGCCAGAAACAGGGTCACGAAGGCAATAAAGACATCGTCCTGACGGAACGGCTGGGAAACAATCCCCCGGAGACAGGTGAACCCGCTGTTCCACGCGACGTGATCGGCGGGAATGTTCACGCCGTTCGGTTTCAGGAAATGCAGCCCCGAATACATTGCGCTGGCCAGGACCACCGCCGCAACAACGTTCATTCCCCGTTGGAATGCGCCCTGTAACGCGCCACGAAAAAACGTCTCCTCGTAGAGCGCGATCAAGATGCCCGCCAGCAGAAAGTGTAAAGCGACCCCGGCCATTTGACCGGCCGGTTTATCGAAGTGCAAGGTGCGTCTTCCCCACACAATCGTGAACAGGATGACGAGTGTCAGTGATCCAACTCCCAACCCCAGGCCGCCCAGCACGTGTCGCCACCAATCGCGCGACGGCACATAGCCGAGCTCACTCCATGAGCGAAAGCCGATGGCGCGCAGCAGCGGCCATAACCCCGCGAGCGCGACGATCATGATCGAGCGGTTGAACACTCGCCGGAACGGATACGCGGCGAGCGACTGGGCAACGGAACCTTGTGCCGCCAATCGCTGCACGGCCCAAAACAGCCACGGCGCGAACAGTGCGCCGAGGAGGATGACGGCGAGGCCGTAAAGGGGGATGGCCCGGGACGCTCTCAATTACGATTCGGTCAGGCGGTGAAGTTCCTGCGGCGTGAACATCTTGCGACGCTGGACTTCGTTGTCCAGTTTCTCGGACGGCGAGCCGGCGGCGATGATTTCGGTGTACCGAATGGAACTATGGGGAATCCAGTACACTTTCGTGTCCGGCTCGACCGGCCGCTCCAGGGGCGCGCCCGACTCCAATTCCGTGTGCTCCTGAAAGCGGCGACCGCTGACGCGTAGTCCGGTTTCATCGACGTCGGTAATGATGCCGCGAACAATCTCGCGCGGCGTCTGCGGATGAAACCGGCGCAACACAACCCTGACCCGCTGGTTCAACAGTCCTGCCGTGTCCATAGATTCCTTCGGAGGTTTCTGAGACCGCTTCTACTGAGCGCTGATATCGCCATCCTCCAACTTCAACGCCTTGACCTTGTCCGACTGGCGACCGGACGGACTCTCCGTCGGCGATTGCACCACCGCCACATTGGAACGATTTGTCGAAACAACGCTGGTGATCTTCGCCGGGGCCGCGTTGGTGGACGGGGTTGAAACTTTCGCCGGAGCTGCCTTTTTCACCGGCGGCAAACCCGTGGGCGGAGCCGGCCAGTTCGTCGGCTCCTCGGGGGTTGGGAAGAACTGGTCCAAATCCAAGTCCCGGCCCAAATTCAACCCTCGCGTCCGACGGGCGGCCTCGGCCATGGCCTGGTCATCCGTGCGCAGGACGGTCGGCCGGATGAAAATGATGAGTTCGTTGCGCTGTTTGTTGTTCGTTTGACCCTTGAACATCTGGCCGAAAAACGGGATATCGCCGAGGAACGGGATTTTCGTCTCGGTCTTGGTCTTGTTTTCCTTGATCAAGCCGCCCAGCATGATGGTGCTTTTATCTTGAACAGCTACGGACGATTTCGCCTCGCGTTTCAGGATCGTGGGCGCGACCGTGCCGCCAATGTTCACGCTGGCGCCGAGATCGTTTACTTTTTGTTCGATGTCCATGCGCACGTAACCATCCGGGTTGATCCGCGGGGTTACGGTCAACTCGATGGCGACGTCCTTGTAGTCGATGCTGGCATTGAGCTGGCCCGTGGCCAGTGTGCCGCTGGAGCCGACAATGGAGGAGACCGTGTTTTGCGGCACCGGGACCGATTCACCGACGGTAATGCTCGCCTCTTGATTGTCCATCGTCAGAATGACGGGTGTTGAGAGCACCTTAGATTTCGACGTGCTCGCGAGGGCGTGGATGACGGCATCCAGGCCCAAATGTTGAAACGTGGTGAAGTACGTGAGACCGCCCGGGCCGGATGCGAGGGCCGCCGCAGTTGGCAGAGCGTTGCTGCCGATGAGGCTGGCGGCATTGCCGGCCGTCGGTAATTGGACGGGCGCGTTGCCGTCCGTGGCGTTGCCGCCCGTTCCGGTAACTGTCCCCCCGACCAACCGCTTGAACACATCCACCCCGACATCCAACTCGTTGTTCAGCGTGATCTCGGCGATGACAACTTCGATCTGTACCTGGGCCACCGAGGTGTCGAGGCTGCGCACTAACTGCTGAATGCGCGCCATGTCCTCCTTCGTGGCCATCACCAACAGGGTGTTCGTGCGCGGATCCGGCAGAATGCGGACCCCCTCAGCGTACTGCAACAGCCCCGTGTTCAGGGTGCCGGCGCCGGAGGCCCCTCCCGTCACCGGCGGTGGCGGGATGGACGGCGGTCGCGCGCCAGTGGTCGTTGTGCCGGAGGATGACGTTCGCCGTGGCGTTGTTGAGACGGAACCCCCGGTGATGAGCGCGTTTAGCAACGAGGCTATGTCCTCGGCCGTCGCGTAATTGAGGGTGATCACCTTCATCAGCACGTCGGGCTCCACCTTGGCATCCAATTCCGCGATCAGCCGGTCGAAGAAATCAAAATTGCTGGGCCGGGTGAGGATGAAAATCTTGTTCGTCCGCTCGTCGGCGGCCATGATGACTTTACCCTCGACGACCGTTCCCGCACCCCCAGCCCCACCGCCCGACGCGGCCGGCTGGCCTGGCTGCGGCAAGCGGCGGACTGGCGACGGTTGGGCCGGCTGGCCTGGCGCCGCCGCATGCGCGCCCGCCTGCTCGGCATCCTGAATAATTGACTGCAACCGAGCCATGACATCACTGGCCTTGGCGTGTAACAGGACATACGATCGCATCTCCATCCGCAGCGTCGACGGCTGGTCGACGTACGCAACGATCTCCAGCATTTGCTTCAAGTTGGCGGCTGTTTCCGAGATGAGAATGCTGTTGGAATCCTGAAGCGCCATCAATTGGCCGTACGGGTGCAGGTACGGTTGCAGCACGGCCACCACATCGGACGCCTTGGCGTTCTTCAAGGGAATGATCTGTGTTCCCAGTGTGTCGGCGGGAACAAGGGCCTTCCCAATGGGAAGTCCCTCCTGCTTGGCAGTGTTGATCTGGACGATCTTGAGAAATTTCTCGCCCAGCGGGATGGCGGCGATGTTGTTGATCGCCAACACGCTGTCGAGCGCCTGAATCGCCTCGCTCCTGGTGAGTTTGCTCTGGCTGCGGAAGTTGACGACGATGTTCAGGTTGGGAGCCGAGATGATCGACCGATCCGTGAGCCGGGAATACCAGTCGAGGATGGCGTTGATCGGCGCGCCTTGGAACTCGAAATTAATATCCGGCACCTCGGGCGCCGGCACCGCCGGCGTGGGTGCTGGAGGCGGTGTCCGCAGCGGTT
>JBEKYJ010000144.1:0-9997 GCA_049511095.1 Verrucomicrobiia bacterium | reverse complement strand
CCCACAAACCGCACCTTCCTATCGAACATGAACGCGTCGTACGGAGACGGCTCGGGATACCCCTGCCCCGCCGTCGTGTGCGCCACGCGCGGCACGTTCTTGTACGTCAAGACAATCACCACGCCCGGCAACTTCTCCGCCTCGGTCGTGTCGATGTCGACAATCCGCGCATGCGCGTGCGGACTCCCCAGAATCTTCGCATGCAGCATGTTCTTCAGAAAAATGTCGTCGGTGAACTTCGCCGTGCCGGTGACCAGCCCAATCCCGTCCACCCGCCACGGGCTCTTGCCCACCGCTTTCTTCTCAAATGGAAGTGTCTTTGATTCGTTCATTGCCAAGTTCTACTGTTATTCTTCGTGTCCTTCGTGCCTTCGTGGTAAACTGCCGTCTTCCGTCCCTTCGTTTTGGGTCCGTTTCTGCCCAAAAATCACCTTCCCGGCCCTGTTTTTCGCGCTAAAATCCCGTTTTTTTCCGCTTTTTTGCATAACGAACCCAACTCCAATTTTACCCAACAGATTCATCCCCCAATAGATACACATTTTTCAGTTGGGTTCGTTTGGTAAAAACACTCTCTTTTTAGAAAGACCCGTGCCAACCGCCATATTAGGGCCGATACCAAAACCCACCGTCTGTTGTAGCCGCCCCGCTCTGTCGGGGCGCTCCTCCTGCACGGCGACAGAGCGCCGTGGCTACAACGGCAGCAGAGCGGCGTGGCTACAGAAACTGGTTTTGTTAGGTGCACTTAGACTGTCGCCGCGCCATCCGCTTTCTTCCGTCCTTCGTCAAAGAACTGGACACATTTTACCCTATTGGAAATCCGTCGTCGAGAATAAACGTCAACGGGTCGGATTGGCCTCGCTACTTGTCGCGGATCAGGACGTTTGCGAGGACAGTAACGAAGAGAGCAGTGAAGCATATTCCGATGAACGACCTGAGAATATAGAGGCACTGATATCCAAGCCCCAATGAATCCAGCAGGTTGGTCTATCGCGCCAAACGTGAAGAGCGCTCCGCATGTGAGAATCAGCGCGTCGCGAACTCCCAGGGCCGTGGAAAACAGAACTAGAACCAAGAGGAACTAAAGGCCCATGGGATGGGAAAATACACTTGCAGACACAGTCAGCGAGGATAAAATGACGGCCAATGAAATTCAACCCCCCGCGGTGGTCGTGGAGGTAAGTCATATGGGAAATGTCAGTTGAGAAGCTAAAGGATTAGGTTTCGCTTTGCATCGCATTCGTCAGCTTAGGGAGTGTCTGGGATGGGGGGCAGGCAGATCGTAAACGCTTTCACAGCCAAAGTAGGTCATAACAATGGAAATAAATAACATAGTTCAAGAAATCAAAAACAGGTGGCGAACACTCGACACTGACGAACTGCATAGGCGATGTGAGAGTGGTGAGTGTACCAACGAGGAGCGCACTGCTGTACAAGAACTTCTTGCGGAGAGGGGCGGTGACTCGCAGTTAGGAACGCAGCAGATAAAGTCATTTGCTGGAAAGTATCGTAAAGTACAAGTCAAACCATTTAAGGGCTATGGAATGTATCGCGGGGGAGGAAGGATTGAATTCACTGATGACAGCCTTCGCATTTGCGGCCGGCATGTGATGTCACTTGGTGCTCGTTGGGGCATAGGGCTTTGTATATTCTTTGGAACTCTAATGGTCTCGGCCGGCACGTTCGCACCCGGATTTGTCCTCATATACTTAATTATGGAGTATGTCTGGCTAAAGACGGAAGACACGGTGGTCCCATATTCTAACATTACACGTTATGTCGAAATCCCCAAGAAGAGTCTTGTCGGAATTTATTATCAGGGCTCGCAATGGTGTAACCCGGTTTTTTTGAAATCAGACAAAGGGTCTGAAATACTAGCACAATTGCGTAAAATAATACCTGACCGGGATGCTTCCTTAACCGAGGTTCCTCCTTTGCCAAAAGGACGCGCTATTGCGTTATCCTCACTGGTATTCATAGGATATTATTTTCTGTTTTCCATTTGTGTTATGTTAGTAGTCGGTTTAATGCTGACAAGCCTGAGCGTTGACGGCATTCCTGGGATTCAGAATGGCATTATTAGAAAGGTTACGTGGCTTATAGTTGTTAGCGTACCGATTGTCGCTTCTATAATATTTTCGAAAAAGTATTACAGAAAGAAACGTACAGCCACAACAATAAATATCTCCGGAGTATCGAGTGTCGCCTTGATCTTTGTTGCCTGCCTATTCATTCCGGCCATTCTGGCCGCAATGCTGTTGCCGGCCTTGAGTTTGGCACGTGAGAAGGCGCGCCGGGCTCAGTGCATGAACAACGAGAAGCAGATCGGACGAGCCATTGCCCAGTACGCAGGTGCCTATGAAGACCGACTGCCAATCAGTGTTGATGACCTGAAAGTGTACGTTGGTGGCTCATCAAAGGTGTTTATCTGTCCGAGCGCAGCGGACCAGACACGGCCGAGTTACATCCTAACTGGAGCGACAAACATCTGGGAGGCTGACCCAAACATCATTATTCTCCGAGAGGAACCGACCGATCACCGAGGTGCTGGCGGCAATGTCTTGTTTGACGACGGACATGTAGAGTGGCAGTCGAGCCAGGGACAGCGGTAGTCGGCTATTCTCATGACACGGTCAGAGACAATACAATGCTGGTCGCTGTGAGTGATCGGCCGGCGATGGTTGCCCCTACAAGGATCCCAGCTGACCGGTTGCTGGTTTTGGAGGCCAGCGATCAAACAGTTATACTTGCTGCACGAATGCTAGGGCGCAACGTGCGATCACGCGACGATTCACGGAGTGCTAGCCGGTGATCGAAGTGGCACAAGCCAATGGCTGATTCGTCGTGCCGAAACCACACCCGGGCTCGGGAATCGTGTCAGTTACAACAGAAGTGTAACGATGAATCACGCAAACAACAAGCTATCAGTCACTTCTGCATCGCGCACTAGTGCTCGTTCGTGCTGGTAGTGTGCTCGTGTGTACTCGCCGGTGCTGGTGTGTTCTCGTGTCGTGCTCCGGAGAATTAGAATTCCCGGCCAGACTTGCGCAGCTCGCTTACGCCGCAGCGCCGCCTTTGGCGTTGCGCAGTTCGGCGGCGGCGGGTTTGACGTGGTCCGTCACCAGTCCAATCCCGTCCGCCCGCCACGGACTCGCCCCGACCGATTTCTTTCCAAATGAAAGTGTTGTTGTCTCTTTCATCGTTGCGTCCCTCAAATCTTCACTTCGCAGGTATTGAATTTGTCTTTGTCAACTCCAGTATCATCTGCTTGGCTACGCTGCGAAATTGTTCTTGAGGCGCAGCCTTTGCCAGCGTTTTGATCGTCGCTCGGCCCCTTTCAGGATTGATCTTAAAGAGAAGGATTGCCAGTTCGAACTTGAGAGCAGCTCGATCATTCTCGATTGCCGAAAACGCTTTAATGTCCGCTGGGAACTTATCAAGTTGGATCGAGTCGTAAAAAGGTACCAGCTTGCCCTCGAAATCTTTTGGAAACGGGATTGTCAGCTTCTCCAGTTGTTGAACTGCTTTTGTCTGCAGCCAAGTCTCGCCGTAGTCGAGCGCTCTCAGTAGCACAGGCAACGCCTCTTCCTGCTTCATTTCCTTGTAGAACCAAACAATAGTGTGCCCGCGATCGCTCTCTGTTGCCGCCCACGTTGGAGATCGATTCGTCCATTCATCGGCAGTAAACCTCTCAGGAGGTGGAGTCCACGATGCTGTGGGCGCCGCGCGGGAAACCGCAACTAATGAGAGTAAGAACGCAATCGCCGCAGCGATCTTCACGCCGTTGCGCCCCCTTTGGCGTTGCGGAGTTCGGCGGCGGCCAAGTGGAACACGGTGAACCACGTAGCATGTGGTGAACTTTCCCGGCGATGAAGTTTCGACGCCATCGTGTTCATGCTTCCCCTCGCGGCGGCAAGCCCCGAATGCTTTCGGGGTAAACCTACCCCTCCGGCCCGTTTGTTGGCGAGTGATTTTTGGCGCTGAAAATGGGCGGAGAGCAATTGCGCCACGCGGCCCATCAGCCTTGGTAGATCGCGTGCGTGCCGATTGTCAGGGAGATGACGGTGTCGCCCTCGACACAGAAGATGGAGCGCAGATCGCCTTCGATTTCGATGGCGTGGATGGTGCGACCGTAGTGCCCGGAGAGGCGCTGAATCTTATGAGGGCGCAGGCGCGGATCGAACGGGTTGACCTTGAAAATCTTCCACGCGGCGCGGGTGGCCTCCTTTTGGGAAGGACTCAGCCGATAGAAGTTTGTCCAGAACCGCTCCGTGGCCCGGTAGCGGTAGCTCATCGCAGATGGGGCGGCGGCGGTTCCGACAGCGCCTTCTCCATATCCACGAGACGGCCTTGCTGCGCATCGCTCATGGCCGCCTTGAAGTCGTCGGGAATCCACGAGTCGTCTTGTTCGACGATAAACTTCGCCACTTCGGCCCGCTCTCCGGGCGGCAAGGCTTTGATCTGCTCAATAATCTCTTTCCCGCTCATGGCTTCGTATGGCTCTATATCTACCGCACTTTCGCCGCGCTTTCAAGCCCGAAGCGGCGCGCCCGGCGGTCGCGCCCTGCCTACGGCAAGGGGCACAGTTGCCGCCGGCAACTCTACGCCGCAGCGCCGCCTTTGGCGTTGCGGAGTTCGGCGGCGGCGGTGAGGACGGCGGCAATGGGTTTGACGTAGCCGGTGCAGCGGCAGATGACGCCGGAGAGGGCTTCGCGGACATCGGCGTCGGTCGGGTTCGGGTTTTCGTCGAGCAATTCCTTGGCGGAGAGGATGAGGCCGGGGGTGCAGAACCCGCATTGCGCGCCGCCTTCGTCGAGGAACGCTTTCTGGATCGGGTGCAGCGTGCCGTCCTTGTTGGCGATGCCTTCGACGGTCTGGATCTTCTTGTTCTGGCAATGGGCGGCGAGCACGACGCAGGAGTTGACCGTGCGACCGTCAAGCAGCACGGCGCAGATGCCGCAATCGCCATTCGAGCAGCCGACTTTCACGCCCGAGTAGTCCTCGCGCCGCAACAGGTCGAGCAGCGTATCGGTGGGCTGGCAGATGAAATCCTTCGGCTCATTGTTGATCGTGACGTGCAGGTTCATAAGCAACTCCGTTCAATTCGTTGTCGGGCAAGCGGCCCGCTTGCCGCCGGAATCATGGCAGCCGGGCCGGCTGCCCTACAATTCTGGCCGCTCTTTAAGATCACAATTTGTGATCTTAAACGTCTTGTCGATGCGTTGTTCAAGGTCACAATTTGTGACCTTGAACGACTGCCGCTCGAAGTCTTCTGACTCACAACGCTCTGCCCTTCGCATTCTGATACGCTTCCTCCAGCGCGCGGCGGACGAGCACGCTGCTGATCTGTTTGCGATACTGCGCGCTGCCGCGAACATCGGACACGGGCTGAATCAAACCGCCCGCCTTCGCGCTCACGGATGCCACGAGCGCGGCATCGAGCGGTTTGTCCGCCAATTCCTGTTCAAGCGCAGTCAACCGCACTGGCGCGGGCAAACCGCCGCCCATCGCGATACGCGCCTCGGCGCATTTCTTCCCGGTCATCTTCAGGACCGCGACCACGTTCAGGATCGCCACGCTATCCCCGTCAGTCAACCCCACCCGCTGCAACGAAGCGCCGACATCACCACTCGGCAGTTTCAGGAAAAATTCCGTGGCGAGTTCCTGATTGCCCAGCACCACCTTGCTATCATGGCGCAAGAAGTCAGCCAGTGGCACGACGCTCTTTTTCTTCCCCTGCACCGTCACCTGCGTGTCCAGCGCCAGCAGCGCGGTCAACAAATCGAAATACGCTGCGTAGCCGAACAACACATCCTGCAACGTGGTCGCGTTGCGCTGGATGATCGTGGAATACGCGCGCGCGGCCTTCGGGAGCAACCCGTTCAACGCTTCGTTCAGCTCTTTCGACTTCACGATCTGCTGGAACGTGGCCGTCCCGCCGATGGCGATCTTCCTGCCTTCCAGCTTTACATAATCGAGCCCGACCGCCGAGACGTCCACCAAGCACGTGGCCGCCCGCAGCTTGCTGGAGATCAGGTGAAACGCGCCCGTGACGGGCACGGGGATTTGCTGCTCGTTTTTTCCGAGCTTCTTCAGCGCGTCCCGGAGCGACGTCGCGTGGTAGTACTCTTGAACGTTGGCAAACATGCTGGTGTTTCTTACGCTACAAGATCAACGCGTGGTTTCAATTAGCCTACACTCAAGCCCATTTGTTGACCAGAGATTTCTTGGCGCTGCCCGGGGGGTGCAGTCCCCCGTTCCCGCCACGCCGGCTGCATATTTTTTATCTCGCGCCCCGTAATGAGTGATGTAGATTACGAGTTCGTGCGGGAATCAGCGGTGCCCGGATGAACCGAGCCTGGTTCCGCGTATGCGTCGGGCCTGTAGCTCAGTTGGTTAGAGCAGGGGACTCATAATCCCTTGGTCCCAGGTTCGAGTCCTGGCAGGCCCACCATTCGACGCGCCCTTCGTCAAGCTCAGGACTTGCTCATGGCGACCCGGGTCACGGACCGTGCGGACTCGTCACACCCGCAGGCGCGCGGTAAGCGCGTCCTGCCCGGTAGAGTTCCAGCCGGGTTTCGATCTCGCTGGCTATCTGTGTTTGTCCAGCAGAACGGGCCAATCCGATAGCCTTCTGGGCGGTGGCGATGGCATCGTTGAATCGGCCGGCGGCGGCGCAGGCGACGGCCAGGGTGTCGAGATACGCTGCCACTCGATTGTTGGTGAGTTCGCCAGCCCGCTCAGCCAGAGTCACCGCCCGAACCGGGTCGCCGCCGTCCGTCGGCGCAAGCGTCGCGAGCAGCCACGCCAGATTATTTTGAGCATTCGGATAGTCGGGCTTAAGACGCAGTGCCTGCTCATAATGCCCGATTCCTTCCCGCACCCTGCCCGTTTGCTCCAAGGCATTCCCCAAGTTGCAGTGCGCCTCGGGGAAATCGGGTTGGATTCGTAACGCCTGTTCATAGTGCCCAATCGCCTCTTGAATCTTACCGATACGCGACAGTGCCAGCCCCAGATTGTAGTGCGCCTCGGCATAATCGGGCTTGATCCGCAGGGCCTGCTCGTGGTGCCCGATCGCCTCTTCGAACTTGCCCACTTGCGACAACGCAAGCCCAAGGTTGTATTGCGCTTCGGCATAATCGGGCTTGATCCGCAGCGCTTGCTCGTAGTGCCCCATCGCTTCCGGCAGCCTGCCCAGTCGGACGAAGGCGACCCCAAAGTTGTTGTGCGCCTCAGCGAAATCGGGCTTGATCCGCAGGGCCTGCTCGTAGTGTGGGATGGCTTCCTCAATCTTGCCCACTTGCCCCAAGGCCATCCCCAGATTGCAGTGCGCCTCGGCGAAATCCGGGTTGATCCGCAGGGCCTGCTCGTAGTGTGCGATGGCATCTTGAACCCTGCCAGCTTGAGAGAGAGCAAACCCCAAGTTGTTGTGCGCCTTGGCGTAGGCGGGGCTGATCCGCAGTGCCTGTTCATAATGCCCAATCGACTCCCCAACCCTGCCCGCCTGCGTCAAGGCGAGCCCTAGATTGTAGTGCGCGCGTGGGTTCTGCGGGCACTTCGCCACAGTGTCGTCCCAGATGGCAATATCGCTACAGTAATCCCGATTGCGCTGCACGGTGAGCACCCCCAGTCCGACCGCCAGTACCGCCGCCACGGCTACAGTTCGCCGCCCGACCACGGCATGAATCCCCATCACCCCGAGCACGACCACGGCTGCCAGCGGAAGATACATGCGATGTTCGGCCATGGTTTGTGTTACCACAGGCATCACGCTGGAAGTGGGGGCGAGAATGGCAAAGAAGCAGGCACCGAGGAAACCCACCGCCGGCCAGCGGCAGAGTGCGATCAGCGTGCCAACCAGCACTACGGCAACGAGGAGCGCGCAAGGCACAACCTCGCCAACGCTGTTTGCCAAGCCGGTTCCGTAATCGAACACCAGCGGATGTGGCCAGGCGGACAGGCGCAAGTAATGCGTAATCGCTTGAGTTTGCGTGAGGGCGTACGCTTGCCAGCCGACACCGGTCCCAAGGCCGGCTGAGCCGCCCCGAACGACGCCGCGCGACACCAGCCCACCCGCCACGAGCCAGGTGCATGCCAACCCGGTGTACCATCGCCACCTTCTTCTCCACGCTTCCGCGAAAGTCCCGGCAACAAACGTTCGGTCATACAGCAATACCACCAACGGGGCCGACACGATCACTTCCTTCGTCGCCATACCCAGCCCACACGCCATGATGGAACAGGCAAACCAGAATCCCGGTTTCTGCGATTCCGTCCCACGAATGAAGCAATACAGCGTGAGCAGGTAGAGCAGGCCCATGATCGATTCGGCCCGTTGAATAATGTAGGTCACCGACTCGGTCTGCAACGGGTGAACCGTCCAGAGGACCGCCACGGCCAGGGCCAATTCGTTGGCCACTGTGCCGAACCGCTCGCGCAGCTTTGGTTGCAGCAACGTCAGCCGCACCACACCGAACAGGGTCAACCCCGCCAGAATATGAATGATCAGGTTCAGGACGTGATACCCCCGCACGTCAAGGCCGCCAAGCGCGTAGTTGATGGCGAGGGATAGATTGATGATCGGCCGGCCTTCAACCGTGATCCCGCCTTTGTGCGGCGGTGCCAGCGCATTCCAGATCGGCCAGAGATGACGGATGGTCGGGTTCTCCGGGATCGACGGCACGTCATCAAAGATGAATGGACCCGTGAAACTGTTGTGATACGCCAGCAGCCCCGCGGCAACCACCAATAACGGGATGAATTTCTGGGCTTTCAACAGCCCGGGAGACTACCCAAACTTCTCAGTCGCGACCAGCGCATACTCGGATAGGTCTGTCGCCAGATTGAACGGTTTGCGAACCCCGAGGCTCCAGGTTCTCAGACAGTGGCCCGGGTCACGGACCGTGCGGACTTGTCACACTCGCAGGCGCACGGTAAGCGCGTCCTGCCCGGTAGAGTTCCAGCCGGGTTTCGATCTCGCTGACCATCTGTGTTTGCCCAGCAGAACGGGCCAATCCGATGGCCTTCTGGGCGGTGGCGATGGCATCGTTGAATCGGCCGGCGGCGGCGTAGGCGACGGCCAGGGTGTCGAGATACTCTGCCTCTCGATTGTTTGTGAGTTCGCCAGCCCGCTCCGCCAGAGTCACCGCCCGAACCGGGTCGCCGCCGTCCGTTGGCGCAAGCGTCGCGAGTAGCCACGCCAGATTATTCTCCGCCTCGGCATAATCGGGTTTGCTCCGCAGCGCCTGCTCCCAATGTCCCATCGCTTCCGGCAGCCTGCCCAGTCGGACTAGGGCGACCCCCAGGTCGTAGTGCGCCTCGGCGTAATCGGGTTTGCTCCGTAGCGCCTGTTCGTAGTGCCCAATCGCGTCCTGAATCTTGCCGATACGCGACAGTGCCAGCCCCAGATTGTTGTGTGCGTCGGCGAAATCCGGTTTGATCCGCAGGGCCTGCTCGTCGTGGGCGATGGCTTCTTCAATCTTGCCCACTTGCCCCAAAGTCATCCCGAGATTGTAGTGCGCCTCGGCGAAAGCCGGTTTGATCCGCAGGGCCTGTTCGTAATGCCCGATCGCCTCCCCAACCCTGCCCGCCTGCGCCAAGGCATTCCCCAAGCTGCAGTGCGCCTCGGCGTAATCCGGCTTGATTCGCAGGGCCTGCTCGTCGTGTGCGATGGCTTCCTCATTCTTGCCCACTTGCCCCAAAGCCATCCCGAGATTGTAGTGCGCCACGGCGAAATCCGGCTTGATCCGCAGGGCCTGCTCGTAGTGGGCGATGGCTTCCTCAATCTTGCCCGCTTGCTTCAAGGCGTTCCCCAGATTGTTGTGTGCGCGCGCGTTCTGCGGCCGCACCGCCACGGTGTCGTCCCAGATGGCAATCTCGCTGCGGTAGTCCTGATTGCGCTGCACGGTGAGGACTCCCAGTACGAACGCCAACACCACCGCCACTTCGATAGTTCGCCGGCCGACCAACGCATGAATCCCCATCACCACCGGCGCCACCA
>JBEKYJ010000143.1:0-10004 GCA_049511095.1 Verrucomicrobiia bacterium | reverse complement strand
TCGACGCTGGGGTATCAGAAAGTTTCCGAGGCGTACTCGAGGCGCATGGATCACGTGGCGATTCACCTTAACGAACTGGCTGGACGAAGGAGCACGGCGTTTGAGTTGGAATTCTTCCAGCGACTCGACCGGGCACTGGGCGCCGCAGCGAACCGTAAGTTCCTGGTGATAGAAGTGGACGGCTTGCGCGCCTGCGTCATGCAATTACGCGGCGCGCGGCGTTGGACGGCGGGTTGCCGCAGGTTTGCCGAGGACATTGTGGATTATGTTCGTGAACGCGTGGCGCGCGTGCGGCCGCCGCAGGCGGCGGGTCTGAAGCTCGCGGTCGTGGAGTAGGGACATGGCCGATAACATTTTCGCAAAGATCATTCGTAAAGAGATTCCTGCCAAAATCGTGTACGAGGACGATCGGGCGCTGGCGTTTCGCGACATTGATGGGAAGGCGCCCGTCCACGTGCTGATCGTGCCGAAGAGGGATCTGGCACGCATTTCGGAAGCGACCGCGGCGGACGAGCCGTTGCTGGGACATCTGCTGACCGTGGCCGCCGAGATCGCGCGCCAGGAAGGCATCGACGGCACCGGGTATCGTCTCATCATCAACAAGGGCGCACACGCGGGCGAGAGCGTGCCTCATCTGCACGTGCATTTGCTTGGCGGGCGGCCGATGAGCTGGCCGCCAGGCTGAGCGCCGTCGCTCTGTGAACGGACTCATTCTCTTCGAGGACGACCACCTGCTGGTCGCGAACAAGCCGGCGGGCATTAATACGCACAAGCCCGACCGCTTTTCTCCCGACGGCATCCACGAATGGCTGACGAAGCGTGAGCCGCGCTGGCGGACTCTTTCCATCCTGCAGCGACTCGACAAGGACACGTCCGGCGTGATCGTATTTGGCAAGACGCGACAAGCGAACCAGTCGCTTACCAAGCAGTTCGAACAGCACACCGTCGAGAAGAACTATCTCCTGCTCAGTGCCGTGCGGCCGACGCGGATGAAATTCTGGGCAAAGTCGCCGAACTCGGTGACGGAGTTCGAATTTGTCCAGTCCCACGGCGATTACTTCCTCGTGCAAGCGCGGCCGGAAACAGGCAAGACGCATCAAATTCGCCGTCACGCGGCGGACAATGGTTTTCCGGTCGTGGGTGACGGGCAATACGGTGGGGTGGGCGCACCCCGGCTGATGCTGCATGCGCGCAAACTTGGTTTTTCGCACCCGGCGACGGGTGAGCGGGTGTCGTTCGAGGCTTCGGTGCCGCGCGCGTTCGACGAGGTTGACGCGCTCGTGGCCGCCAAGGAGTTTCGCGAGCCCTTGTTCGGCGAGTCGACAAATGCCTTTCGCCTGATCAGCGGGGAGGCCGATGGATTCGAGGACGTGATCGTCGACTCGTACGCGGGGACGTTGCTGGTTCAGTGGCAAACAGAGGCAGCGACTGCGAAGCAGGCGGAGTTGATCGAGCGGCTGCAGAAAGAGTGTGAGCCGCAAGCGATCTATGCCCAATTGGTGACCAAACAAAAGCGGATGGCGCCGAGGCTGGTTTGCGGGAACAAACTGGGGCGGGGAGCGTGCCTTCGCGAAAACGACCTCACGTTCCTGGTCAGTTTTGGTGAAGGACTGGCGAGCGGCATCTTCCTCGATCAGCGCGAGAACCGGCGGCGATTGCTGGCAATGCCGCTGCCGGGGAAGACCGTGCTTAACACCTTTGCCTACACCTGCGCGTTTTCCGTCGCCGCCGCGAAGGCGGGCGCGGTGACGACGAGTGTGGATCTGTCGAAGAATTATCTGGAGTGGGGGAAGGACAACTTCCGCGCGAACGGTCTCGATCCCGCCGCACACGAGTTTGTCTTTGGAGATGCGTTTGAGTGGCTGAAACGATTCGCGAAGCGCGGGCGGCGTTGGGATGTCGTCATTCTCGATCCGCCGACGTTTTCGACGACGAAGAAAGGGCGCGTGTTTCAAGCCGCGCGCGATTACGAGAAACTGGCGGCGCTGGCAATGCCGCTGGTTGCGGCGGGTGGTTGGCTGCTCTGCTCGACGAATCAGCGAACGCTGGAAGCCGAGCAATTCGAGAGGAGCATCCAGACCGCAGCACAACGTTGCCGACGCGTCATGGAGTCGCTGGAGTTTGAGACGTTGCCGTTCGATTTTCGGGTGGCACCGAAGGAGCGCCCCTACTTGAAGACTTTCTGGGCAAGATTGGCATAGCGGCCTGGTTCAACTGGGGGCCGAACGTGTTCGCGGCCCAAATCGCCCCGCTGACTCCAGCCATTACCGCCATGGATTTGCCGAACGGCGAAAACGACGTGGAGGTCACCTGTTGCGGTCCGCTCACGGTCACGGAAACGAACGGGAACAAGTGCCTGGCAATGGTTTCAGTTTGCGGAAGTTTGCTCGTGTCCACAAACTCGTTGTCCCCGATTCGCG
Organism: Verrucomicrobiia bacterium; assembly: GCA_049511095.1. Taxonomy (GTDB): domain Bacteria; phylum Verrucomicrobiota; class Verrucomicrobiia; order Palsa-1439; family Palsa-1439; genus Palsa-1439. The sequence continues at coordinate 7,584 of JBEKYJ010000143.1, read as the reverse complement.
ACAAGCCGGTTTTCACCAGGCCATACAATGGCCCGAACAATCCACGGAGGTCGGCATAGCCATAGGAAGACCCATTCCTCGGCAGTCGTTTCATGGATTGCTGGTACACAGCGCTCGTGGCCAGCGTTGGCTTTGACTCGCTCGCCTGGGCCAGCAACTCGCGCGCGTAGTCGGGCGTGGTGGCCAGGATGAAGAACCGGTCCGTCGTCGTGTACGTTGGCGCGAGGCGTCCGTCGCCGATGCGAATGGTGCGGAGTTTCCGGCCGGCGCGTTCAGTTTCATCCCACGGAAACTGGTCATCGCCGCCCAGCGCGCTTTCCTTGAGCGCATTCATGGCGCTGTCGAGCGCGGGACGAAGTTTGTCCGGGTCGGTGACTTCGCTGACGATGGCGAAGTCGGGAACCTGCGTGCCCGCGCGCCAATTGGCAATGATCCCCAACTCCGGACCCAGCCTTTGCAGAACTTCCTCGCGGACGTGGAGGCCACGATTGTGCAGTGCCTGCTGAAACTGTTCCACGGCCAGCATGAGAGCCGCGACGCCGGATTGGGAGAGAGATTGCATCCCCTGCTCGTAGGCGGCGGCGAGGTCGGCGGAGCCGACTGAGTAGAGCAGCGTATCGGGAGAAGTGAGCGCGAGCGTCTTGCGTTGGGTGGGTGGTGTGAGCTTCTGTGGGCCGCCGGAGTAGGCGAGGAAACCGATGTCTTCCACGCCGCGATCGACAAACGTCATGCTGTACGCCGAGGCTTGGATGCGCGCCAGCCTCTGGTACATGCCCGATGTTTGCGGGGCGAGCGCGAGCAACGGGCCGACAAGGCTGAGCATTTCCTCGACGTTGAGGTAGGCGAGGAATTCGTGGTTCTTCGAGGCATGTTGCCGGACGTTCTGGAATTTCGCGCTGGTCGCGAGGCGCTTGAAATCAGGGGGGGCCTGGCCTGTATAGCAGGCGATCGTGTCACGCATCGTATCCTCGCCGAGTGTAAACACCGCCAGGGAATCGAAAAACGCGTGGCACACGAGAAAGCCCGGCTGCGTTTCCCAGACGGAATACTTCACGCCGAGGTAACTTTTTTCCTGGAAGTTGCCGTGGGGGTACGTCTGCTGGAGCGCGCTCTCAAGCCTGCGGAGACCCGCCGTGGCTTCGATGCGTTTGTGGCGGACGTCCATGCCGAGAATGAGCCCCACGTCGAAGGGGACGATGGTCACGTGAGTGACGGCGAGAAACACTTCCCCTTGCATTCCGTCGAGGATGAAGTTGCCGATGCTTTCGGCGTCGCGGGGGGCGCCAGCCAGGGAGGAAGCTTCACGCAGGACAGCGAGCGGCTTTTCGAGGAACGCCTGTACTTCGGGTTCCTGCTGGAGGGCATAGAGTTCGGTCTTGGCGAAGTCAGCGCGTGACTTCGAAAAGTCGGGGATGTCGATGAAAACGAGAGTCGATTCGGGAAGCAGATCCATGGCCCGGGGCGCAGGTCTGCTGAGCTTCAAGTAGATAAGCGCCGCCCCGACAATGGCGGACAGCAGCAGGAAAGCGACGACGGCTTTTTTCATTGTTCTTGAGGGCGCAACACAAACAGGCACGTCAGTTCAATGGGCGGGGATGCTAGACGCATAACGCAGTGAGCGTCAAGGAAATAGGTCAGTATACAACGAGATTGTCGTGCAACGCGAGCCGCTTCCCGCTAGAATCGTTTCGGGGAAGGGGACAAAGGTGTTGAGTGTGAACGAAGTCAGGTTTCGATTGCGTTGTGGTCGGGGTGTTGTGGTTATGTCTGTCGCGCTTATCGTCACGGGCGCACTTCGCGTTTCCGCAGTACTATTCCAATCCACCGGCGACCCGGGCTACAACACGAATGCGCCCTCAGGGGTTTTGACAAACAGCGGCTGGCAATACGAAGGGTCATGGGGCAATTATCTTGGCACGCCGATCGCGCCGAGATTCTTCATCACCGCGTCTCACATTTTTGTCCCGCCAGACACGGTCTTTGTGTTCAACGGCGTTACTTACCACCCGACTGTGCTCTTTGCCACCTTGGATAGCGATCTCAGCGTTTGGCAGGTGGCGGAAACGTTTCCGCGTTACGCACCGCTCTATACGTCGTCCGATGAATCAAACAAGCACGTGGTGGTGATTGGCCGCGGCACCGAGCGCGGCGATCCTGTGGTGGTGGGCGGGCTGACGAACGGCTGGACATGGGGCACGACCAACTACGTTCAGCGCTGGGGTGAAAACGACGTCAGCTCGATCACGGATTTCGGTCTCGGTGTTGGCGAACTGTTGACATGCACGTTTGACCGCGGCGCCGGCTCGAATGAATGCCACTTGTCCCTGGGTGATTCGGGCGGCGCGATGTTCATTCAGGACGGCGGCGTTTGGAAACTGGCCGGGATCAATCGGTCCGTGGACGGCGAATTCAGCAACACGGTTGCCGGCACGGAACCGTTCTCGGCGGCGATGCTGGATATGCGCGGGTTGTACGAGCAGATCGATCCGACAAATTGGGTGCTTATCACCGGCTCCCAGCCAGTTCCGAGCGCATTTTACTGCACGCGAATCTCCGCAAACATGGACTGGATCAACAGCGTAATCAATTTCGAAGCCGGCGATGATTTGCAGAGCCCGTCGATCCAGGTGGTCAGCAACGGCGTGCAAATCAGTTTCGCCACGGCCTCGGAGCGATCCTATCGCGTGCTCAGCAGCACCGATCTGGCCAGCGACGTATGGACGACGTTCACGAACGACGTGCAGGGCACCGGCGAAATCGTGTCGATTGTGGACACGAACGCGGGCGCTTTTCCGCAGCGGTTCTACCGCCTCGAGTTTGCGCAGTAGGGAAGGCGATTCCTCGGTCGTCGTGGAAAGGATGCCTCCGTGGTTGACCAACCGGTTACAGTTTTGTTTCAGCAATCCCGTGCGGCTTGGAGAAACTCACCCACCATCGTGGCTTGATAATATGTCTGGACAACTCCGCCCTTGTTTTGGTAATTCGTCCCGCGAGAGGCGAGAAGCTAGCGAGTTCACTCCCCTGTCTGGTGTGACTCTTTCTTTAAGCGGAGCCTGTTAAGGTGAGTGCGAGTTGAACGTACAGGTTGAGGCGACAGTCGAAGAGGTTAAGCGAAGCTATGCGTTGACGGCTTCACAGATGTATTGTCCCTTCCACCACAAAAACGCCCGGATCGAAGTTGCGGGCGAAACACTGGATGACTTGAGCGTCGAGGTGTTCGCCTGCTGCGAAGAATTCGTAAAGCGGGTCCAGGACGCCCTGCGGGACACTTTCTAAAGCCACGGCCCCAAGGGCACGACGGTTTTCCGATCGCTCACAGGTGGCATACTTGACACGCGGGCGTGATGACCTATACTGCCAGCGCAATGCAGACCGACGAGCCTGGCGGACGGTGGGGGGCTTTAAGCGCCGAGTATACGGCGTTGGGCGTGAATCTCCCGTCTGACTCAAAGCATCACAACCGCGTGAATTCGCGATCTTCCTCTATCGACGACCGTTTCCCGTCCGTGGGCCGGGGTGTGTGGTCCCGTGTTCCCGACGCGGACTGGAATGATTGGCGGTGGCAGCTTCGCAACCGCATCACGACGCTGGAGGCGCTGGAGGCGTTGATGCCGCTGACGCCCGAGGAGCGCCAAGGAGTGGCGCTGGCGGGTCATCACCTGGCGATGGCGATCACGCCGTTCTTTTTCAATCTCATCGACGTCAACGATCCGAACTGTCCCATCCGCCGTCAGGTCATTCCGCGCGCTGAGGAAATGGTTGCGGCGCCGTGGGAGGTGGCCGATCCGTGCGGCGAAGACGAGCACATGCCGGTGCCGGGACTGGTGCATCGGTATCCGGATCGCGTGCTGTTTCTCGTCACCGACCGGTGCGCGGCGTACTGCCGCTATTGCACGCGCAGCCGCGTGGTAAGCGGGGCGGGCGAGCAGCATTTGCACACGGAGTTCACGGAGGCGATCAACTACATTCGCGAGCACACGGAGGTGCGCGACGTGTTGCTGAGCGGCGGCGATCCATTGTTGTTCAGCGACGAGCGGCTCGAACACGTGCTCAGCCAGTTGCGCGCGATCCAGCATGTGGAGTTTTTGCGGATCGGGACGCGGATCCCGATTTTTCTACCGCAACGCATCACGCCCGAGTTGTGCGCGATGCTGCGAAAGTATCATCCGCTGTGGATCAGCATTCATTCCAATCACCCGAAGGAAGCGACGCACGAAGTCAGGGAGGCGTGTGGTCGGCTCGCGGACGCGGGCATTCCGTTGGGGAACCAAAGCGTGTTGTTGCGTGGGGTCAACGACGACGCGGCGGTAATGAAAGAGCTGATGCACAAGCTGCTGATGATGCGGGTGCGACCGTATTACATTTACCAATGTGATCCGGTGAAAGGCACGCACCACCTGCGGGCCAGTGTGCACAAAGGCATCGAGATCATCGAAGCGCTGCGGGGCCACACGACGGGCTATGCGGTGCCGCAATATGTGATCGATGCGCCGGGCGGCGGCGGCAAAGTGCCGATCGGTCCCGAGTACGTGCTGGCCCATGACAAGCAGCGCGTGATCATTCGTAATTACGAAGGCAAAGTCTTCGAGTACCCCGAGTTGAACGATGCATGTACCCCGGCAAAACCGGGGCCAGGTGTTCCTCCCTCGCCGCACGAAACGGGTGTGGAAGCTGCTCTCAAGGGCTGCCACACAGCTGAAGAGGGCCATGGACACCATCATCGCCAGACGCTCGACTGAGATCCATTTCGGGTTGGCTTGGAACTGGCAGTTCGACCAGGATTTTGTCAACCAGATCGACCGTTCGTGCCTCAACGCGGGGTTGAGTTGCTATCTGGTCGGTCCGCACAACCTCCAACAGACGTTCCTCGAAGTACAAAACGGCGAGAGGAACTTCCGGTATTTCCTCGATCGCGCCAGCGATGAGGACGAACGCTTTCTGAAATTCAATCAACTGCTCCAATCGCGGGGCACGAAGTTCATCAACGCGCAGCACCACTACCGTCGGTCCATCGACAAAGCGAACATCCATGGCGAACTGCTCGCGCGTGGACTGCAATTGCCGCTCACCATCATTCTTCCGCCGTATGAGACCGAGCCGAATTTTGATCCGCGCCTGATCGAGCCGTTGACATCCCCGTTCGTGGTGAAGCCGGCGAAGGGCGGCGGCGGGTTTGGCGTCGTGGTGGGCGCCACGCGGCCCGACGACGTCATGCAGACACGCGCCAAGTTCCGCAACCAGCGATTTCTCATCCAGCAGCGCATCGTCCCGCAACTCCTCAACGGCCGCCGCGCCTGGTTCCGCGTGTACCACGTCTGCGGCGAGATCATCCCGTGTTGGTGGGACGACACCACGCATCGCTACGCCGTTGTGACGCCGTCGGACCGCGCGCATGTAAACGTGGATGAACTCAGCCGCATCGTGCGCGTGATCGCGGACGTCTCGAAGCTCGATTTTTTCAGCACGGAGATTGCGCTGGAAAAGGACGGACGCTACTTCGTCGTCGATTACGTCAACGATCCGTGCGACATGCGCCCGCAGAGCAAGAACTTCGACGGAGTGCCCGACACGATCATCGGCATGGTTGTGGCCGGCATCACCAACTACGTCAAGAAGCAGTTTGCGCCGGTTGACCAGCCGACCGACGAAGAAGCGCGCTGGTGGCCGTAACAGTAGCATGTTAGGACGAATAATGCCGGACAAAGGACTGCTAGAAGCAAGCCCAACATAGCCAGGTTATAGGAGAACGGCGGGCAGGGAGCAACATTACACTTGCTCCGTCTAATCAAAGTTTTACAACTTGGCTCAGGGGGAATGTGTAAAGCGTTGTTTCTGTAAATGCTTTATACGACTGTTCTCAAATCGGTTCCGCGTAAACGCAATGCAGCATATCCAATAGTTGGTGACTAAACTTTATGAAATTGAGCGATCTAGGTTTCGACCAATGGTTTGAGGAGCACATCAGCGAGTTGCATCAGGTGGGTCGCGGCATTGCCCGCATATCGGCAGTTGACCGCGGATCATACCTCATCAGAAACGAAACCAGAGAAGTTCCGGCCGAACTCGCAGGGAAGTTTTCTTACCAGATTGAAAGTTCCGTTGACCTGCCATGTGTCGGAGATTGGGTGACGGTGCAATACTTTAATGATGATACGGAGGCAATTATCCACGGAGTGCTTCCACGAAAGACTTTCTTGCGCCGCAAGACCGCCGGTGAAAACGTCGACCTCCAGATGATTGCAGCCAACGTAGATAGTGCTTTCATAGTTCAGTCATGCCATTTTGACTTCAACCCGCGACGAATGGATCGGTACCTGGTAATGGCAGCCGACGGAAAAGTTGAGCCGATTGTCATTCTTACGAAGACGGATTTGATCAGCCACGATGAACTGGAACAGAAGCTTGCTATCACCAAGTCAACCGCGATTACGGCCAGAGTCCTTGCGCTGAGCAACATCAGCGGTGTCGGGTTTGACGAGTTTCAAGAGATGCTCGTCCCGGGAAGAACCTACTGCCTGCTTGGTTCATCGGGCGTCGGGAAGACGACACTCATCAACCGCTTAATCGGTCAGGACGCTTTTGACACAAAGGCTGTTAGTGGAACGGGAGAAGGCACGCATACGACTGCGCGCAGGCAGCTCATAGTACTTAGTCAAGGCGCCATGTTGATTGATACACCCGGAATGCGAGAGCTGGGTCTTCTTGGTGTCAGCGATGGGTTCAACCAAGGCTTTGAAGATATTCTCCTCCTTTCCGAAGGTTGTCGCTATGCGAATTGCAGCCACGAACACGAATCCGGCTGTGCTGTCCGAGCTGCAGTAAAAGACGGTAAATTGAATGAAGATCATTATTCCAGCTACATAAAGCTCAAGAAGGAGTCCGAGTACCACGAGATGTCGTACCGAGACAAACGGAAGAAGGACAGAGCATTCGGACGCTTCATTAAATCGGCTAAGAAGCAAATACAGGACTGAAAATCGAGCACCGAACAACGTGATACAGCCGACCGCTTTCAGCGGCGGCTGATCCCGACGTTGGCATTGATGCCATTATCGTCGCCGTTCTCTCACTCAGTTTCGGGTGGTAATCATCATCAGCATGTTGGTCACCGCCCGCGGCGGCCAGCGGCTCGCAACTGCTCAAGATACGTGCAGCCAGGCTGCGACAATGCGGCGTCCGTCCACCGTCACGGCTTCATCATGAGACGCACGGCCACGATCACGCCGAAGACCACGACGGCTGACCGCAAAATGCGCGGCGACATCCGTTGGGCAGTTTTCGCGCCGACGAATCCCCCGGCGATCGCCGCCAGCGCCATCAGCAGCGCGACCTTCAGAACCGCCGCGCCGACCACGATGAAATAGACGGCGGCGATGCCGTTGATGAGCACGGCGAAGAAATTCTTCATGCCGTTCGCGGCCTGCAAATCTTCCGGCAGAAAGATCGCCATCGCGGCGAGCATCAAGATTCCGATACCCGCGCCGAAGTAACCGCCATAGACCGCAATGGCAAACTGGGAAAACCAAAGGGCTGCGGCGTGCTTTTTCGGATGGGCTTCCGCGCGTTGCGAAATCCAGCGGCCAA
>JBEKYJ010000142.1:0-10194 GCA_049511095.1 Verrucomicrobiia bacterium | reverse complement strand
AACTGGCAGCGCAACACCGAGCTTTCCGCCGCGCCCAAGTTGTTATTACCGCCGCGAATTCCGTAGGTGGCATCCTGGAAGACGTCATCGGCGTACTCGTTGCCGCTGTCGAAGTACTGCCCCTGGCTGTAGCCGGTCAACGATTGATCGACCAGTACCCCGGCCGTACCCGAGCCGGCGAACGTCAGGCGGTCGAACCGGCTATAGGCCACGCCGTCAATGTGCAGCAGTACCCCACCCGTCGCACCACCCCACTTCAGCGTGGTCGTACTGGGGTCCGCCCCGATGATGCTGACATACTGCTGCGATTGGAGGGTCACGGTACTGGTAATGCGGTAGGTCCCGGCTGGGATGTACAGCACTGCTGCGTGCCCGCTCTTGCCGAGGTCGTTGAGGGCTGATTGCAACGCGCTGGTGTCGTCGACCGTGGCGTCGCCCACGGCCCCGTAGTTGGCCTTCAAGTCGGCCCAACTGCCGAAGGGCCCGTTGAATTCATCCGCCGGCATACTTGTTGGTGACGGTGAAGGCGTCGGCGTCGGAGCTGGGGCTGGTGACGGAGTTGGTGTTGGGGTTGCTGATGGAGTTGGTGTCACCGGAGTCCCGCTGGATCCGCCGGGAGAGTCGCTGATCGCGGCAGAAGTCGTGCCGTTCGTGTTGTTTGAATACGCCGAGTAGCCCTTCCTGTCGTAAGCCCGCACGCGATAATAGTACGTCGTCGAGTCGTTCAGCCCGGAATCTTCATACGTAGTGGTTGAGTTGGCAATTCCGACAGGTGTCCATGGTCCACTTGCCGACGTGCCGCGCTCAACCTTGAAGCCGTCGGCATTTGTGGCAGTGCACGTCCAGGCCAAGTCCATCGTATCAGCGGTGTACGAGGAAATGTTGAGGTCTTGTGGTGCGCTGAGAGGTGGGCCACTTTTCCTTGGCACGCCATAGTTATATAGAAGCACACTGTTGCTCTGGCTGCAGGTGCTGACGGTGACACGGAGTGTCCCTGCATCCGGCCCCATCGTCAGACAAAAATCGGTCGGGCTCGACATCGACGGCGTCCCCACCACCAGAACATCCGTTGTCGGATTGCCTCCCACCTCCTCCAGCAACACATTCACGGTGCCACAGGACGGATCGCTGGAGCCGTTCAAAATACTGGTGTGGAAGCAGACGGTGTCGCCCGAATAGTGCAAAACGATCGAACTGGACTTGGTCTCACTTACCATGACGACCGTGTTGGAAAACGGAACGGTAAGCAGGAGCGCCTTCAACCGCTGGCCGCTGGAAACCGCTTTCAGCACGGCTTTCAGGGCTGCGGCATTCTTGATGGCAGGATTGTCCACGGAAGCGTTCGCCTTCGTGAGTTGGCTTTGGAAACGGAAAATACTGGTTTGCAGCACCAGTCCCTGCTTATCGAGGGCTGCGGCCACATCGGGCGATTGAACGATTGACATCAGTCCGTCGGCCAGACTGAAGGTCGAGTTGAGTTGTGCTGAGGCTGTCGCCCGATTGGATAGCGCCACGCTCACTGCGGCTTGAGTCAAGCTATCCAACATCGGGCACAATTGCCCAGTGATGACCACCCCCGCGTTGGTGACAGTGTCCGCGCGAACCGCCGACGTCACCAGCGCGCTCACGCTGAGGACAATGAAGACTGAAAGTAACGCGTGTGGACGACAAGAACCCCTCCGAGACAAGGTCCCGGTTCTTATGCCCACGGCTAATCTTGACAGCCTCGCGAAACGAACTCTTGAGAACTCCAATACCAACCCCCCAAATTGCTTACTCCACATGCAGACGAGGTGGACATAGCAGGTCGTACGCCAGTGCCCGCTTGTTGTCGGATAATTCGTGGGCCGGGGGATGAGAGTGCGAGATCTCGGAGAGCAAAGAAAAACTTTCGCCACAAACGAGCTGACGTATGGGGGAATAATTTTCTGACTTGCACGGCGATGCGACGCCACGCAAAGCACGCCGGACCGATGCTAGGTGGCCCTGGTCTTTGCGGCATCGCGGATGCACAAGAACAGTAAGCCGACTGTTGCGCGTCGCGATGGGTGTTGTTCTGTCAACTTTCTTTCCATCTCCTGTCAACTTTGTTTCCACGAATCGCGGTCAAGGTCGCGTCTTTTCATTCGTGGAATGACCCGACGCTGGGTTTCAACGACGGTCACCTCACGTTACCGCTTGGCGGGATCACGGTGGCGAGCCGCTACCGGCCGTTCCCCACTGTGAAAGACGCAAAATCGGCGTGCCCGATCGATTTCAGTGCGTCTGTCGTCGCACTGTACATGCCGATCTTTGCGCCAATCCATCGGCCGGCACGGGCTTGAAACGACGGCCCGAGAATGTGGAAACTTCCATCCGCGCGAACGACACCGAACCGGCACACGCCGCCTTCTCCAACGATCACGCGCAGGCGCAGCGTTGCGGAGTTGCCGGTGAAATTTGCCATCGATCCCGTTTTTGTGAGCAGCTGCACCTGGTAGCCCTGGGCGTCGCGCTGGACGTCCAAGGCGCAGTATTCTTCGCCCATCACGATCAGGCCGGCGTGAAGGTGCGCGTGGCCTGCCGGCAGATCCAATTTCGTCAACGCCGAAAACTCTCTTGCCGGGAATTTTTGCAGCAGCAGGTTGCCCGCTCGGCTGAAGTCGTTGTTCAAGACAACTTGGGGATACAGACGCAAATGTCCCGGGCGCTCGGCAAGTGAATACCATGTCTCCTCGTGATTCGAATGCCATTGCCATTGGAGACCCAAGCGCGGGCCGTCGAACTCATCCGTGGTCTGTGGGACCGCAACGCCTTTTCCGATGACCGGCTTGCGGTAGTTTTGCACGGGGCGGCCGACGCCGGCGGCATCCTGATCCACACCGATAAACGGCCAGTCATCCTCCCAGCGCACCGGCTGAAGATGGACGATTCGGCCGTAGACACCGGCATCTTGAAAATGCACGAACCACCATTCGCCCGACGGTGTATCCACCAGCGCACCCTGATGCGGGCCGTTGACCGGTGTGTCGCGTTGGGCCAGCACAACTTTCTCCTCGTACGGGCCATAAACATTGTGCGAACGCAGGATGACCTGCCAACCCGTGGCGACGCCGCCCGAGGGTGCGGAGATGTAATACCAGCCGTTGCGCTTGTGAAACTTCGGGCCTTCGAATGCGGGCAAGTGCTCGGGAATTTCGCTCACGATCTTCCCATCGCCGGTCAATCGCAGGACGTCGGGTGTCATCGGCCGGACGCGCAGCTTGTTTCGGATGCCCGCGCGCGAGCCGGCGTAGGCGTGGACGAGGTAGGCCTGTCCATCGTCATCCCACAGGGGGCACGGATCGATCAAACCCTTGCCGGCGACGAGCAAATGCGGCTCGGACCATCGACCGCGCGGTTCATCCGCGGTGGTGACATAAATGCCTTCATCTGGCATGGGGAAGACGATCCAGAACTTGCCGGCGTGATGACGGATGGCGGGCGCCCAAACACCCGCGCCCGGCTGCACGTGACGATATCGTGGATGGGGGAGGTTCTTCACGGCATGATTGATGATTGTCCAGTTGACCAGATCCTGCGAATGCAGGATGGGCAGCCCCGGTGTGCAATGAAAGCTGGATGCCACCAGGTAGAAATCTTCACCGACGCGAATCACGTCCGGGTCGGAATAGTCGGCGCACAAGACAGGATTCCGGAAGGTTCCGTCGCCCTGGTCGGGTATCCAGGGATGCACCAGGCGGTTGGAAGTTTTACGCGCCACTGTTTTGTTCAGCATGAGGCTCGGGTCTGTTGTTCAATTCGCGGCACCAGCAGGTGCAGCGCGGCGAGGGAACCCACGTACATCAATGAGGCTCCGGCGAAAATGGAGACGTAGCTGCCGGTCGTCTCCAGAACATGGCCCACCAGTTTGAAGGCAAACCCTCCGGTGACGAAAGAGGCGAACCCGCCCAAGCCGACGACCGCGCCCACGGCTTGCTTCGGCATCGTATCGGAAACGAAACTGAACAGGTTGGCGGACCACCCCTGATGCGCTGAGCCGGCGATACCCACGATGACGACCGTGAGCCAGAGGTTGGGCACATAGGGCGCAAGAAATAACGGAACCACGCACACGGCGCAGGCCAACAGCGAAATCTTTCGGGCGGCATTGATGCTCCATCCGCGACCGATGAGTTTTGACGCCAGCCAGCCGCCGGCCACCCCGCCAAACGAAGCGACCAGGTAGAAGACCGCCACCGGCACACCGATTTCGGCGAGGGTGAGGTGGTATCGTTTCTGGAGAAAGTCAGGCAGAAAGAAGAGGTAGAACGGCCAGACCGGACCTGCAAGAATGCCCGCGATCAGATAGGCCCACACGGCGCGGTACTTAAAAAGCGACAGCCAGGGCACCGAGGTTTTCTGTTCCGCGATCTGTGGCTGGCCACTCTGGATATAATTGCGCTCGGACTCGGACAGACGCCGATGGTTTTCCGGCATGTCGTAGACGAGCGCCCAAGTGACGATCCAGAAGATGCCCAAGGCGCCGGTGACGAAAAAAGTCATGTGCCAGCCCCAGACGGTGGCCATCCACGGCACGGCCAGTGGACAGATGATTGCGCCGACGTTGGTGCCCGCGTTGAACAGCCCGGTCGCCAGCGCGCGCTCCTTGGCCGGAAACCATTCCGCCACGGTCTTGATCGCTCCCGGAAAATTGCCGCCCTGCGCCAGGCCGAGACCGATCCGCGCCGTCCTGAATCCCATCACCGAGCGCACGAGGCCATGTGCCGCGCAGGCCACGCTCCAGAGAAAGACCGAAACCGGGAGACCGAGCTTCACCCCGACCCAATCCATGGCGCGCCCCCCAAAGAGGTATCCGAACGCATAGGCCCACTGGAACCAGGCCGCGATGCTAGCGTAGTCCCCTTCCGTCCAGCCGAGTTCCTTGCTGAGCGGTTGCTTGAGCAGGCCGATGATCTGGCGGTCGATGTAATTGATGGTGACGGAGAAAAAAAGCAGTCCGCAGATGATCCAGCGAAAGTTGCCCCGCTTGTTCATGAGTGACGAGGCGTCATTTTATCTGGATGGCTTCAGCGGTGGCTCCGTTGGCGAGGACGATACCTGTCGCCATCGCTTTAACATCGGTATTCGTAACGACTATGTTGGAATTGGCCGCGCCCTGGACTTTGATCACAGGCTCCGCCCCGGCCGGATAGCTCAGGTGATCGATCGCCGCATTCCTGGTGTCGAACAGGGTCAACACAGGCCCCTTGTTGTTGGCGATCTCCACGTTGTTCACGGTAATGTTCTCCGCGTCCATCCAGACCATGCCGGTTTCAGCCGTGAGCGAGACATTCCGCAGGTGGATGCCGCGGATCGGCATTTCCGGCAACCCCTGCAGCAGGACGGCCGCGCGCGCGCCGCGGCAAACCACATCTTGGATATAAATGTCGCGAAACTGCGGCGTCTCTTCCGAGACAGGCACCGGTTTCTGCTCGACGTTCGCCAGGCCGCCGTCGGCATCCAGCGGGGCCTTCCCTCCATAATACATGTTGAAGCTGATCGCCTCCGCCTCGATGTCCGTCATTCTGACATTCTTGATGTAAATTTTTTCGACAATTCCGCCCCGGCCCCGCGTGCTCTTGAAGCGCAGGCCGATGTCCGTGCCCATGAAAACGCAATTGTTCACGCGGACGTTACGCACGCCGCCGGACATCTCGCTGCCGATGGTGAAACCGCCGTGCGCGTGATAGACAATGCAATTCTCGATCAACACGTTTTCCGTGGGCACGCCGATGCGGCGTCCTCTCTCGTTCATGCCCGACTTCAAGCAGATGCCGTCGTCGCCGGCGTCGAAGGTGGACCCGCGCACGACCACATTGCGGCACGATTCCAAATCAAGGGCATCGCTGTTTTGCGCGTACCACGCGTTGTGCACGGTGACATTGCGGATCGTGACGTCTTTGCAGAGCGTGGGATTCAACGTCCAATTCGGCGGGTTCTGGAACGTAACCCCTTCGAGCAATACTTTGCGGCAATCGATCAACCGCAGCAGCCTTGGTCGCAGAAATTCGTGGGCGGGCTCATAATCTTCCAATCGGGGCGACCGTGGCCTCCCCAGTTGTCTCATCAGCTTTTCTCCCGCCATCGCTTCGCGGCTTGGCCACCAGGTGTTGCCGCTTTCGTCAGTCACGCCCCCGGATTTGGTAAGCGCGTTCCACTGGGCCTCTGTTTGCTTGCTCTTTTTCACGGGCCGCCAGCCGTCGCCGCCGCCATCAATGATGCCGCGACCGGTGATGGCGACATTCTCGAGGTTTTGCCCTGAAATGGGAGAGGTCGAGTCAATCTCCTTCTCGCCCTTCACATCGAAGATCGCCAGCGGGTATTGCTTGAAGTCGGGCGTGAACTGAACGAGCGCGCCGGCATTCAAATGGAGTTCGATGTTGCTCTGGAGGTGGATCGGCCCGGTCAACCAGATGCCCGGTGGAACCACCAGCTTCCCGCCGCCCCGCCGTGTCAGTGAATTCATGGCTTCGGCGAAGGATTCTGTATTGAGCGTTTTCCCGTCACCGATCGCGCCAAAATCCGCGAGGCTCACCGTTCGATTGGGGATCGACGGTTCATTGACCTTGGGCATTTGAAATTTGCTGGCCGCATCGCCGGCAAACGCCGACGCGGCGATCATTACGGACGCCCACAGTCCGGCGCCGTAGAGACATCGGGGAAAATATCGGTGACAACCGCCAGCCAGCATCGATTGAGTGTTCACGGTCTTCATCGGTTGCTGCTTCTCCTTCCTGCGGCACGAGCCGACTCATGGTAATCGCTGGACGACCATCGACATTGGCAGAATGTTCACCCCACCGCAAGGCTTCATGTCGACCGCCCATGTCAACACCCTCATCCCCCTCAAAGTTCCACGTGCCTTTCCCGTCCCCGGCCCGCCCTGATTTCTGATTGGGGTAGGGTTACACCCCATAGCACCCCTACGGTTCCCCAGATTATTCTCGATTCCGTCAAGAGAGGAACACAACTATGAAGCTTGCCAAATATATCCTGATCACCGCCCTCGTCACAGTCCCGCTGGCGATTCGTCTTGCCGCGGACGAGGCGGCGCCAGCGCCGACGCAGCAACTATTCATCTACAGCGGCACTCTCCAGTCCCTGGATCTGAAGGCGCGGACAATCATTGTCGATTCGTCAGCTAACCCGCAAAAGTTCGTCGTCCCGACTGACGCGGAGATTATCGTAAAAGACAAACCGAAAGCCGCGCTCGGCGATCTCATGGTCGGCGACAAAGTTCAGGTAAAGTACACCGACGATGACGGGGCTCACGTAGCGCACCAAATTTCCATTCTTGGACTCAAGGTTCCGTAGCTCCGCGATTGAACTCGAAATCATCGGCAAATGCCGTCTCAAAAAAGGGAGTCACGAAAATGAAGTCGTTACGAAAGATCCAGATCGCCGCCGCCAGTGCCCTTGTCGGTGTCTCACTGTGCGGATGCAATCAACAGCCAGAGACGACCGGGCTGCCACCGGCCCCCCAGGCGCAAGCCGCCCAACCGACGCCACAGGTGACAGAACCGACTCCCACCAACCAACTGCCGGCCTCGACGCCAACTCCGTCGTCGTTGCCTGAGACCATGATGGCGACTCCCACCAACAACCCGACGGCCCCCACGCCGGCTCCGTCATCGTTGCCTGAGACGACGCCACCGACTTCCGCCGACAACCCGACGGCCCCCCCCACGCCGCCTCCGGCAGCACTGCCCGAGACCGCCATACAAACCTCCACGAATGCGTTGCCGACGGCCCCACCCATCCCTGATACGCAACAATAAAATTGGTAAATCGGATTCATGTCAACACAAGGAGCCGTGTGATGAGCACCATCAATGTCGGTCAGGAAAACTCCACGCCCATCGACCTCTACTACGAGGACCACGGCTCCGGTAAGCCCGTCGTGCTGATTCACGGGTGGCCCCTAAGCGGTGCTTCCTGGGAGAAACAGGTCGCGGCCCTGCTGGCGGCGCGTCACCGGGTCATCACCTACGACCGCCGCGGATTCGGCCAGTCCAGCAAGCCATCGACGGGCTACGACTACGACACCTTCGCCGAAGACCTCGACAAGCTCATGACCGAGCTCGAGCTGCGTGATGTCGCGCTCGTCGGCTTCTCGATGGGTGGCGGCGAGGTGGCCCGCTACCTCGGTGCTTACGGATCCAAGCGCGTCAGCAAAGCTGTCTTCATCTCTTCGATCCCGCCTTTCCTGCTGAAAACGGCTGACAACCCGGACGGCGTGGCCGGCAGTGTCTTCGAGGGCATCAAGAAAAGCATCGTGGCCGACCGTCCGGCGTTCCTCTCCGCGTTTCTTGCGAATTTCTACAACGTCGATGTCTTGCGTGGCAAACGCATCAGCGACCAGGCCGTTCAATATAGCTGGAACATCGCCGCCGCCGCTTCCGCCAAGGCCTCACTCGACTGCGTCCCGGCGTGGGGTACCGATTTCCGCAAAGACCTCACAAAAATCGACGTGCCGACGCTGGTCATTCACGGTGATAGCGACCGGATTCTTCCCATCGCTGCCACGGGAAATCGCACGCACGAGGCCGTCAAGGGAGCCCGCTTGGTGGTAGTCAAAGGCGGTCCCCACGGCCTGATCTGGACCCACGCCGACAAAGTGAACCCGAAACTGGTCAACTTTCTCAAGTAACGACCGTCCGCTGGCACGTTCGTGCTGGCGAACAGCTCCGTAAACGCCACGTAGAACGTGGTAAACCACGCGAGCAGGCCGCACGCTACACCAGAGGGGATGATTGCCGCGGGAGTACGGCGTGCGGCGTGTCGTCAGACTCCGCTATCGGGAATCGATATTTTTGCTGGACGCGGAGTTGCGGCGGTGGTATAAGGGTGATGGTTGTTTGAAAAGAAGGACGCGTCGGGCCTACACACCGCAAACGGCAACGGAACAGAGCGGACGCCCACCTCGGCGGGTAAACTTCGGAGAGCCGTCCCTACCAACGGCGGGCAGGGATTCAGAAGATAATGAGTTGGCCCGCGATCAGCGCTCGGCTCGGCCTGATGGGACGCCTGCGGCGTTGCGTCTCCTCCGTCAATTCGCGGAATTGTCGGAGTTGGCTCTATAGAGAAGAGTGTTTTTACCAAACGAACCCAACTGAAAAACTCAGAACCGATTCTACATGAATAGGTTGGGCAAAAATGCGAGTTGGGTTCGTTTTGCGAAAAGAGGAAAAAAACAGGGAATGAATGGTGGAAAACAGCGCCGGAAGCTCCGAAAACGCCTCGGAGCGGGGGTGGTTTGCCGCCCTAGACCCCTCGGCCTCTCCTGCGTCGAGTTGGGCAGGAACGAAGCCAATTTGCCCCGCACTGCGGCACCGGATGGGTCGACCGCCGGGCGCCCGGGCGAAGTCTCGGCTGCGTAATCTTTCAGTAACGTGGACTTCGATAGCTTGGCCGAGATCACCAACACACAATCCAAGTAAGGAGACACGTAACATGCAGAATCGCACCAGCCGTTCGATCGTGACGTTCCTCATGGCAGCGGGGCTGACGGCACTGGCCACCGCTTGCGCCTCGAACAAGGCGGGCACAGAAGGCAAGGAGGATGCAGTCGCGCGCATTTCGCTGGCGGAGATGACCGCACCCGCCCGCGCCGCTGTCGAGAAACTGACCGTCGGCGGGAAGATCGAGAAGATCGACAAGGAAACGGAGAAGGGCAAAGAGATCTATGATGTCGAGGCCACCGTCAATGGCAAGCACATGGAATATGCGATTGCGACTGACGGCTCGGTTGTCGGCACGGAGACCGGCATCAACTTCGGCGAATTGCCGGAAGCCGTCCAAACGGCGGCGGCGAAGTACTTCGGCGGCAGCACCGGCCTCGAGCCCGCGCGAGTCGAGGAGGACGGCCAGACCATCTACGAGATCGAAGGCAAAAAGAATGGGAAGAAAGCCGCGGCGACATTCGACCCGACGGGCAAGCTCGCCGGGGAAGAGAAGTAACCAGCGAACACAGCAAGAGGCCAAGGGTGGGGGACGGGGAGCATACTTGCCAGCTTCCGTCCGTGGCCCTATTCTGCTTCGGAGACAGGCTTCGTGAGAATACTCCTGGTCGAAGATTCCAAACTGCTGCGGCGTTCGGTGGGAACGGCGCTGCGGAAGGCCGGCTACGCCGTGGATGCGGCCGGCGACGGCAAGGAAGGGCTCTGGCTGGCT
>JBEKYJ010000141.1:0-10365 GCA_049511095.1 Verrucomicrobiia bacterium | reverse complement strand
TATCAGGCCAGCAATATTCTTGTTTCATGTTCGTCGGGCGTGAATGTTACCCACCTCGCGCAGAATGGCAATCAAGACGAGGTGCGGTATCGGGCGTATCTGGATTCGCCTAATAATAGCCGCGGGTTAGACGCTGGTGAATCATTTTCCATCACGCTGGTCGTCCCCGGTGATAATGGGCGTCAAGCAATCAGTTACGCGATACTACACGCGGATGGCAGAAAAGTTGAATCAACTGACGCACAATCATCGCGGACGGGGTTCATTATTATGCTTTATAAGGCGGCGTTGGCCCTGTGCCTCATCTACGTGTTGATAACCAATATGCGAATTGCGGAACCTGCTAAGCCTAAGACCCCGGACGAGACTACAGTCGAGGAAGCGCACCAAACCGCAGAGTCCGCGTCCCGCCAATTTAAGGACATTGAAAAGGAAGTAAAAAGGAGCCGCTCGCGTCGATCCTAACGGCCAACAAGTCCAATTTGCGTAAAGTACATACGTCCACAATCGCAACCGTCCCCACGCAGGCCGGAATTCCCAGGGCAATCAGTATCAACCATTTCTTCCCGGACATTCTCGTCGCCTTCCCAAGAGCTTGCGCAAACTACCTGGCCGTGCCGGTCTTGCCGGACTTCGCCGTGTACTGCAGGTTCGTGGTTCCCACGAAGGCTTCGGTATCCAGTATCAAGATCACGGGGAAATTGGTCACCAGCACTCCCGACTCCGGTATGTTCGAACTGATCATGCCGTAGTCGGCCCACGGCGTTTGCCAGGAGCCGTTCCTGAACGTCGCGCGGACCGTCCAGTTGGTGTGGCCCCTGTGGTAGGTCGGCTTGCGGAACATGCTCAAGTCGTTTCGCCCGCTCCCTTTGCTGCCGAGGCTAAAGGACACCTCCGCGCCGCCGATATCCAGTGTCGCCAGCCTGTTGGAGAGCCTGTAATTCGCATCCGACGGTTCGAACCAGCCCTTCACCGTGCAACTGTCCGCGTTGGTTTTGGCGAAGTTCAATTTCAACTGCAGCTTGGTGATGTTGAGTTGACATGCCACCGTTACCGTGAGGTTGCTGCTGATCGCCACCTGTCCGTTGCTGACAGTCACGCGGGCCGCATACGGCACGCAATTGTTGGTGCTGTAGGCGTGCTCCGCCGTGCTCCACGACGACCACGCGTTGGTCACGCCATCGCCAAACGACCATTGGTAACTCAGCGGGCTGCTATCGAGGTTCGTGGCGCCGACGTTGAACACATTCGTGTCGCCGGCCAGGACCACAGCCACGCCGCCGACTTGCAGCAGTGCATTCGTCACGACCGGCGCCGAAACGATCACCGGCGCATGATTGGTGGATAGGACCGATAAAACCGCATAGACAACCTGCGTCACGGTGTTCGCGTTGGCACTATTGTCGGTCGCAATGACTGTAATCGTGTTGGTTCCGGAAACGAGAGTGAAGGCGACCGACCAGTTCGTGCCAGGCGGCGACGCGGTTGTGCCATTGACAGTCACGCTCGCGATACCGCTGGCATCGCTCGCCGTACCGGCGACCGTGGTGGCGTTGGTGGTGAACGTCTGATAGTCGGTAGGGCTCAACACGGTCAGCAGCGGCGGCGTGGTGTCCGAAGGCGCATTCGTGCTCGTGACAATGATATAGTCGATTCGATTCATCATGCTCGATCCGCCCGGGCCGGACACGGTCAGGCGCACCGCGTCTCTCCCGGCCGTGCTGTAGACGTGCCTCAGAGGACTCGACATCGTGTTGGTCGTGTTGCCGTCGCCGAAGCTCCAGAACCGATTGGTGATCGTGCCGGTCGAGCTGTCGGTGAACGTGACCGCCAATGGCGCGACGCCGTTGGTCTGGTCGCCCGAGAACAGCGCCACGGGCGCAATCACTCCCGTGCCACTGGCCGCGTTGGTGGAGTCGCCCCCGTTACTGGCGAAGATCACCGACCCATTGAACGCGCCGGCCGCGCCGGGCGCAAACGCCACGGTCACCGTGCCCGTCCGCCCGCCCGGCACGCTGTATGGGCTGCCGCCGGTGACGGCAAACGGGGCTGCGCCAACAGCGTTGCCGGCCAAGGGCACGTCACCGGTGTTGATCACGAAGAAACTCAAACTACCGCTCTGGCCGACAACGACCGAGCCGTAGTTGAGGCTGCCTGGATTGACAACCAGATGGGGTGGATTGAGCGTCACGGTTACCGTGGCGACGCTGCTGGTGACACTGCCGTACGGGCTGCTGATGATCACTGAGTAACTGCCCGAATTGTTTGTCGTCACGTTGTTCAGGCTGAACGTGGGGCTCCCGGCCAACCCCACCGCACGGATGCGGTGGTTATTAGTGTCCGCGATAAAGAGGTTGCCGGAGGCATCAACGGCCACGCCGTAGGGAGTATTCAGGCTGGCGTTCGTGGCCGCCCCGCCATCGCCGGAATAACCGGCCATGCCATTGCCCGCCACGGTCGTGATGATGCCCGCGGGATTGACCTCACGAATGCGGTGGTTAATGCTGTCCGCAATGAAGATCTCGCCGAAGGCGTCGACCGCCACACCGTAGGGATAACACAGAGCTGCGTTGGTGGCCGCCCCACCGTCACCGGAGAACCAGGCATTACCCCTGCCCGCCACCGTCGCAATGATGCCAGCAGGATTGACCTTGCGGATGCGATTGTTATAAGAGTCCGCGATGAAGAAGTTGCCGGCGACATCGACCGCCACACCATAGGGATAACACAGAGCTGCGTTGGTGGCCGCCCCACCGTCACCGGAGAAGCCGGAAGTTCCATTGCCCGCCGCCGTAGCCATGATGCCAGCAGGACTGACTTCGCGGATGCGATTGTTGCTAGAGTCCACAATGAAGAGGTTGCCGGAAGCATCGACGGCCACGCCGGGGGAGAAATTCAGACTGGCGTTGGTGGCCGCCTGACCGTCGCCGGAGAAGCCGGCAGTACCATTGCCCACCACCGTCGCAATGATGCCATTGGGACTGACTTCGCGAATGCGATTGTTATGAGAGTCCGCAATGAAGAGGTTGCCCGTGGCATCGACGGCCACGCCCCAGGGATAATTCAGCCTGGCACTGGTGGCCAGCCCGCCGTCGCCGGAATAACCGGCCGTGCCATTGCCCGCCGCCGTCGTGATGGTGCCGTTACTGCTGACTTTGCGGATACGCTTGTTATAAGAGTCGGCGATGAAGAGGTTGCCCGTGGCATCGACGGCCACGCCCCAGGGAGTATTCAGGTTGGCGTTGGTGGCGGCCCCGCCATCGCCGGAATAACCGGGGGAGCCATTGCCCGCCGCCGTCGTGATGGTGCCGTTACTGCTGACTTTGCGAAGGCGATTGTTATAGTAGTCCGCAATGAAGAGGTTGCCGGCGGCATCGACAGCCACGCTCTCGGGATAATTCAGACTGGCACTGGTGGCCAGCCCGCCGTCGCCGGAATAGCCGGGCGTGCCATTGCCCGCCACGGTCGTAATGACCCCGGTGGCACTGACCTTGCGAAGGCGATTGTTATTGTAGTCCGCAACGAAGAGGTTGCCCGTGGCATCGACGGCCACGCCCCAGGGATAATTCAGACTGGCACTGGTGGCCAGCCCGCCGTCGCCGGAATAGCCGGGCGAACCGTTGCCCGCCACGGTCGTAATGACCCCGGTGGCACTGATTTTGCGGATGCGATTGTTATTGGAGTCCACAATAAAGAGTTTGCCGGCGGCATCGACGGCCACACCGCTGGGATAACTCAGGCTGGCGTTGGTGGCCACCCCACCGTCACCGGAGAAGGCGGAAGTACCATTGCCCGCCACGGTCGTGATGACGCCGTTGGTGCTGACTTTGCGGATGCGATTGTTACTGTAGTCCGCAATAAAAAGGTTGCCAGTGGCATCAACCGCCACGCCCAGGGGATAATTCAGACTGGCGCTCGTTGCCAAACCGCCGTCACCGGAGAAGCTGAAAGTGCCATTGCCCACTACCGTCGTAATGACGCCATTGGTACTGACTTTGCGGACGCGATTGTTACCAGAGTCGGTAATGAAAAGGTTGCCCGTGGCATCGACGGCCACGCCGTTGGGAGAATCAAAACTGGCGTTGGTGGCCGCCCCACCGTCACCGGAGAAGCCGGAAGCACCATTGCCCGCCACGGTCGTGATGACGCCGTTGGTGCTGACTTTGCGAACGCGATTTTCATAAGCGTCCGCAATGAAAAGGTTGCCAGCGGCATCGACGGCCACGCCGGCCGGGGAATACACGGCGGCGTTGGTGGGCGCACCGCCATCGCCAATGGCAAACACGCCCGCGACAGTCGTAATGATGTTGTTCGAGAGGTTTGTGCCATTGAACAGCCATTGGTAGCGGAATGGTCCGGTGCCGGCAACCCCCACACTCAAAGTCACATTGTTCCCTGTCGCGACCGTTTGGCTCGTTGGCTGGTGGGTGATGGAGGGGGGCAGTACCATGTTGAGGACGACGTTGCGGTTGGTGCTGCCGGCCCCGTTGGTGAGGTTGGTGAACGTGACGGTGTTGGTGTACGCCCCGATGGCAAAACCGTTCGCGTTGGCGTTGATCGAGACCGCCATGTTGGTCGCCGTGTAGGCGCTCAAGGCCCCGCTGGCAGGCGATAGGCTCACCCAAGCCGTGGTGTTGGTTGCCAGCCAGTTGATGGGTGCCGTGCCGTTGTTGGTCAATGTGTACACCTGCGAACTGGGGCTGAATGGACCACCGGGCACACCCGAGAAGACAAGATTTACGGCCGGGATGACGACGAGCGAGCCGCTGCCTTGGACGGTGGACACAACGGTCGCCCTGTTGTTGGCTGGATTGGAGTCCGTGGCGCCATTGCTGACGGTGACCGTGTTGGTGAGGCTGGCTTGAATGGCGGGCGTTACGGTAATCGTGGCCGTGGCGCTCGCGCCGTTGGTGAGCGAACCGAGACTACCACTGACCACGCCGGCAGATTGGGTGATGCTGCCTTGCGAGACTGCGGCCGAAACAAGTGCGACGTTTGGTGGCAGGGGATCGGTGAAACCGACGTTGGCAGCACGATCGGGGCCGGAATTGCTGATGGCGACATGGTAGGTGAGATTGGAACCGGCCCGGACCGGTTCCGGCGCGGCACTGAGGGCGGCGGCGAGGTCAACAGTGGCGGTGACGTTGAACATCGTGCTGGTGCCGGAGTGGCTGGCGCCATCGTCAGCCCGCAGGTACACGTTGGTGTTGGCTTCCAATACGGTCGCGGCGCCGTTCCAGACGCCGCTGACGAAGTTGCTGGAGTTGGTGGGGCTGATTGAAACAGGCAACCCTGTGGTGCCCGCAATCACGATATTGTCCATCACAAACTGCGTACCGCTCCCGGCATACTCGGGATCGGGCATTCCGCTGGAGGAATAGCCAGGATGGGGCGTTCCGCCATAGGATATGAAATCAACCTTGGTTACCCCATCGTAGTTGAAGTTGATCAGTGTGGGAGCCGTGGCGCTCAAGGTGTGGGTTGTGTCGTAAGTCAATGTGGCGCCGACGTATCCCCTCGCTTCGACCCGAAGGTTGTCATTCCAAGCCGCAGTCAAATACGCTGAGACGAAGTGAAACTGGGTACTGCTGATGATACTCGCTGGAGCCCCATAGGGATTGAACACCACATTACTGGGAGACACCGTTCCGGGGCCGTACCCGCTCACGGGCCAATCCAGACCGGTGAGATAGTTGAAATTGCTCCACGTCAGACCCCCGTAACCCGCGGGCACAGGATAATTACTATCTGGCAGGTCGTCGAAGGTAAGCAGTTGGACCGGCCCATAAGTGCCGCTGAAGCCGCTCAACGCCACGGGGCCGGTGAAGCTGGGGACGATGTTGTTGCCGGCATCCTTGGCGGTGACAGTGACGGGGAAGGCGGTGTCCTGGTGCTGCGGGGAGGACACGCTGGCCCACGTGAAGTGGTCCACCGGGCCGAGTTGCACGTTGAACGGATTGCTCTGGACGGTGTGCCCGGCCCCATCGTTCGCCGTGAGCCGCACATTTGTATCAATCGTATTCACGCGCACCGCGCCCGTCCACACACCGTTGGTCCACGCGGCAATGGTGGTTGGCTGGATCGAATCGGCCCCGCCGGTGCCGGCGGCACTCAGGTTTAGGGCCGTTTGGTAGACTGTGATCGTCGCGCCGTTGATGTCCATCGCGGCGATGGACACGGCGAACGGCGTCCCCGCCGACTGGGGACTGGCAATGTTGGAAAAGCCAAACTGATACACAACGTTGTCTTTCACCGGAATGCTGGCGCTGCCGCTGGCAAAGCCGGTTGCGGTGGCCGTCACCGTGACGATTTGCGTGCCGTCGGGGATGCCATTATTTACAGTCCGGATGTAAAACATGATGTTGGTTTGGCCGGCGACGATGGTGACGCTGGGCGGGACGATGAGCTTATTGCTGTTGCTGGAGGACAGGTTGACCAACAGGGCGGTCGGTAGGGGGGCGTCGATGGTGACCCAGCCGTACAGACCACTGCCTTTATAGACGGAGTCGGTGCCCAAAGTGACGGTGAGGTTGGTGTTGTTGTAAACGGTGATGGCGGCGGCGGCGTCCGTCCAGTTCTGGACGTGCGCCGTCAGCGTGACGGCTTGGGGCCCCTCGTTGATGTGGTTGTCGAGGACGGTGATGTTGAACGCATTGGAGGTTTGGCCGGCCGGGATGGTCACGGTCGAAGGCAACAGGACCCTGTTGGTGTCGCTGGAGGTCAGGGTGACGGCCGCATCGCTTGCCAGCGGCGCACTGACGAAGACGGCGCCGGCGTTGCTCAGAAGCCCCTCCCCCTTCGTCGCCGTGGCCGGCGCTGTCAATGTCAACGTCGCCGTTTCGTTGTCGTACACGGTTATCGTGGCACTGGCAGAACCATAACCCGAAGCGGTCGCAGTAACCGTGGGGTACTGCGTGCCATCCAGCAGCGCGTTGTCCACGATCGTGATGTTGAAGTTGGCGTTGGTCGCGCCGGCTGGGATCACAACGGTCGGGGGAACGAGGACTTTGTTGGTATTGCTGGAGGCGAGTGCCACGCTCAAGGTGTTGGTGCGAGCCGACGCGATGCTGACGCGGCCCTGACCGGCCAACACACCATCGCCTTCGGTAGCCGTGGCGGGGAGCAACACGATGAGGCTGGGGAACGCGAGGATGTTGATCAGGTTGGTACCGGTCGGGGTCCCCCAGCCGGTGCAGAGGTCATAGCCGGTGACCGCCGGGAAATTGGAGGGACTGCTGCTGCTGAAGTTATTGCCGGTGGTAATGTCGTGGAAGCCGGATGAATAGCTTGTTCCTGTGCCAATCGCATAGACGGTCGGGTTGAGAAAGCCGACCGGGGGCTTGCCAAAGCTCACCGCTTGCTGATTGACCAGCGCTACAAAACCCGCCCACAACGGCGTCGCGCAACTGGTGCCGCCCACACTCAGGTCGGAACCATCGGCGCGGACGTAAACGTTTTCCGCCGTCAGGGCCACATCCGGCACGTTGCGCATCGTCGTCGATCCGTGGTTGGCGACCATATTAATGCCCAGTTGGTACGCCGGGATGGGATAATAGGTGCTGATGCCGCCACTGCTGCCGACGTTGCCCCGGTTCCACACGGTTTCCGAAACGTAGGAACCGCCCGGGCCAGTTGTGGTCAACGTTGTCCCGCCTACTACAGTGATGTTTGTGCTGTCGCCCGGAAAATCGATGCTCGTCGTAAAGGCATCGGAGTCGCCGGAGGCAGTGAAGAACGACTGACCTTGTGCAGCCATCTGCTGAAATACTGCCTCGCAGGTGGGATCGGGCGGGCCGCCCATCCAGGAGCAACTGAGCTGTTTGGCCAGATTGTCGTTGGCCATGCGGCTGAGCAAGTCGACCCAAGGGCTTGGGTTCGGTGCCATATAGACAATGATCTGCGAAACACCCGGCGCCATGGACGCCACCATTTCAATGTCGAGGCTCACCTCGACTTCGTCGCCGTCACCGACGGAAGCGCCCGTGGCGCCGTCGATCAGGACGTTCTGCAAAGGAATTGGCGGCAGTCCGGCCAGATTTTCATAATAGGTAATGTCGCTGGCGGTGTACCCGTCGAACTGCAGCAGCCCCACGCTTTGCCCTGAGCCGGTGAGTGAAGTGCCCGGAACATAAGCCGCCCTGAAATCATTACCCATATAGGAGCCGCGCGGCCCCGACCCGGCGTTTGGCGTCACGTTCATCGCCTTAATAACGGGAATTGGTTTGGCCACATGCATGGGGCGCGGCAGCGAGTAGTTGTCCAAGCCGCTGATGTGCAGAATCGGTACCGCCAAGTCCAGCGACGGTTCAACATCCGGCGCGTAGAACGTGCGCGCTTCCTTCGGATGCTGGTACACCTGCATCGTCACATGGAATGCTTTCTCGATGTCCGTGGCCGTGCCTGCCACATCCAGTACCATGCGATTGGGATGCTTGGTGGTCACGGTGAGTCCGTGTGACTTCGCGAAAGCGATGACAGCTTGATAATCCTGTTCCGTCGGACCAAACATTTCGGTGAACTGTTCCGGCGTCAGGTAGTGCCGGTAGTTGGGGCTGGTCGGGTCGTAGAGCTGTTGCAGCAAGGCATTGAGTGCTTCTTGGTTGCGTAGCGGTAGCCCAATGGCCAACTGCAACCGCTTCGAGCCAGGCAGGCGCTCCACTGGCTGCACATTCAGCTTCTTCACAGCCTCCGGCCTGTGACCGTCGAGCTTCTGTAAAGCCCCGGCACTTCCCGCGCCCCAAAGCATGAAGACGAGAACCCAGAGTAACTGGACTTGTTTCATCGTCTTGTTCCTTTTGCGCCCCAATACGAGGCGATGCGGGCCTTGAGCAGTAGATATTGAACGGTGATCTCTTGAACTGACAGACGGCCTGGGAGGACTGAAGACAGCACCCGGCTGTTATAGTCACTCGCAACGGTTGTCCCCCACAGTCCACTGCGACTGCTCCTCTTACAAGAGCCACTGGCGTTGTGATGTTTCAGGCCCACGCAAATACCAAATGCGGTGGTAAACCTTCGGGGCCACCCGCGACTCGGTGACGATTCCAGACTGCGTAACCTGCTGGGTACCTGTCACAGCCGTAGTTCACCACAAGCACGGTTTCATAAGATGCAATATCCATGCCGATGCGTGGAACACGATTCTCCTTGGTCACCAACGCGTTACACAGAATTGTTGTATCTGCGGAAGTTGATGAAACGATTCTCAGAAAGTGCCGCAACCGGTGGCGCTCATGCGGGAGCGGCGCGCAGCAAGCCTGTGCGCGTTTCCGCGCACCGTCCGCCGGCCTCGAAAGTCTTCGGGGCTGCCGCGCTGTAGCCGTAGCGAAGGCGGGCGGATCGCCCCCGCTTGGTTCACGATCCCTGTTTCGGCTCTGAGTTTTGATCCGGGCTCTTGGGCTTCAGCAAGTCATCGAGTTTCTCAAACGGGTTGGCGATAGGAGCGGCTCCTGACCCTTCTGCCTGTGCCGAACCGTCCACATAGCCCTTCAGCTTGTACTTCTCGTGTTCGTGATCGTGACAGTAGATGCACAGCAACTCCCAGTTGCTGCCGTCGGGTGGATTGTTATTGTGGTCATGGTCTTTGTGATGGACCGTAAGTTCTTTCAGTTTCTTGCCGGAGAATTCGCGTCCGCAACTGCCACAGACATGCGGGAACAGCGCGAGCGCCCGCTCTCGATAACCCTTTTGTCGAATCTCCAGGTCCCGTCGAAGCTGCGCCAGGATCTGGGCCTGCTTTTCGGCATCTGGTGGCGATTTTTTAGGTTTCATATTTGCACCCTGTTGGGCAGCCGCGGCTGAATCGATTCGTCAACGCAAGAACGCCTCGTGCAAACCACCGTCCACACTCAGTATCTGCCCCGTCGTCTTACTCAGTCGATTGCTCAACAACAAGAAGATTGCCTCCGCCTGGTCGGCGGGTGTAATCGGTTGCCTCGTTAACGTGCGTTCGGCATAAAACTTCGCGAGACGGTCGCGCAACGCCTCGTCGCCCTCGCTCTCCTGGTACGGAATGTTGTATTTCGCCAGCGACGCGATCACCCGGTTGCGCGGGAACATCGCGCTGCCCTGCACCACCGTCGCGGGCGCGACTCCGTTGACGCGCACCAGCGGCGCAAGTTCCACCGCCAGTTCGCGCACCAGATGGTTCGCCGCCGCCTTGCTGGCGTCGTACGCGACGCTGCCCTTCTTCGACACGACGGCGTTGGCGCTGGTGGTGACGACAAAACTCGCCTTGAGTCCCTGTTCGCGCCAAATCTTCGCGGCTTCGTCGGCGACGAGGTACGCTCCCGTCACATTGATCGCGAAGGTTTGTGCCCATTGATTGTCAGGAATGTGACCCGTCGTGTCGGGCGAAACGAACAA
>JBEKYJ010000140.1:0-10476 GCA_049511095.1 Verrucomicrobiia bacterium | reverse complement strand
AGCCGATGTACCGGGTCTTGCCCGCTTTTCTGGCCGCCAAGATGGCCTCCATCGCGCCGCCGTGGGCGAACACGTGATCGCCATCATCCATGCGCCCCACTTCGTGGATTTGCAGGAGATCAAGGTGGTCGGTCTGGAGCCGACGCAGGGATTCATCGACCTGTTTCTGGGCCGTCTGGCTGTCGCGACCGTCGATCTTGGTCATGAGGAAAGCGCGGTCGCGGTAGCCGTCGCGCAGGGCTTTTCCCATCCGCATTTCGCTCGCGCCGTGATAGTAGTCCCAACAGTTGTCCATGAAGTTGACGCCGTTATCGATCGCGGTACGAACGATGCGAATGCTTTCCTCCTCCGTCGGTCTTCCGAGATGAAAGCCGCCGAGTCCGATCAGGGAAACCTTTTCGCCCGTGCGTCCCAGCGGGCGATAGGGTATGTCGGTTTTCCTGTCGATGGCCCACGCCAATGTTCCCGTGCCGGCGGCGACGGCTGTGGCCACCGACAGTTTCAGGAACTTGCGACGGGTCATCCCGCCGGTGTGCTTGCCGGTAAGATGAGGTTTGGCTTCGTCACTTGGGGAAGCGCTCATGGACAGAAACGATAGCGAGTCGCCACGCATTTCTCCACCAAAAAGTGCCGGCAAAGAAGCCGACGGCGGGTTGACAACATCGGCAAAGCCGATAGCATGCTGCGTATCGGGAGGATCAACAGCACATGAGCACATCGATCACAATTCTCGGGATCGCCGGGAGTCTTCGCAAGGCGTCGTATAATCGCGGGGCGTTGCGCGCCGCGCAAGAACTCGCACCGGCCGAGGCCAAGATTGAGATCTTCGATCTTGATGGCATTCCAGTATTCAACCAAGACGACGACGCACGGCCGCCGGAGAGGGTGACGCAGTTCAAGAGACAGATTCGCGCGGCGGACGCCATCCTGATCTGCACGCCCGAGTACAACTACTCGATTCCCGGCGTGCTCAAGAACGCCATCGATTGGGCGTCGCGTCCGTACGGTGACAGCGCTTGGGACGGCAAACCTGTCGCCATCATGGGTGCTTCGCCCGGCATGCTTGGGACAGCCCGCGCGCAGTACCACTTGCGGCAATGCTTTGTGTTCCTCAATATGTATCCGTTGAACAAACCCGAGGTCATGATTGCCAACGCTTCGGAACGCTTTGATGAGCAGGGGAATCTGACGGATCAAAATACCCGGGATCACATCAAGAAACTCGTTGAGGCACTCGTCAAATGGACGCGGCAGCTTCAAAAGGCACGTCAGTAGTGACCGCGGCGAAGGATAGCGTGTTGTTGACTTACCGCGCCGCCTGGAAGGCGCTGGGGGCGCATTACCAGAGGATCAAGGATACCCACCTGCGGCAGCTTTTCGCCGAAGACCCGAAGCGCGCGCAGCGATTCGTCGTTGAAGATGTTGGGCTCTATCTCGATTATTCCAAGAACCGTATTACCGAGGAAACGCTTTCACTCCTCGTCAAGCTTGCTGAAGAGTGCAATCTGCGTGGGCGCATCGACGCGATGTTTCGCGGGGAGAAGATCAATCTCACCGAGAAGCGTGCGGTGTTGCACGTGGCCCTGCGCGCACCCCGGAACCAATCGATTGTCGTGGATGGCGAGAACGTTGTGCCGAAAGTGCATGCAGTACTGGAGCGAATGGCGGACTTCGCCAATCGCGTCCGCAGCGGCGCGTGGAAGGGGCACACGGGCAAACGCATTCGGAACGTCGTCAACATCGGCATCGGTGGTTCCGATCTTGGCCCGGTAATGGCGTACGAGGCGTTGCGCCACTACAGCCAGCGCGAGTTGACGTTTCGTTTCGTCTCGAATGTGGACGGCACGGATTTCGCCGAGGCGACGCACGACTTTAATCCGGACGAAACGCTATTCATTGTGTCGTCGAAAACGTTTACGACGCAGGAGACGATGACCAATGCGCACACGGCGCGGGAATGGGCGTTGCGGACGTTGCACGACGAGCGCGCTATCGCGAAACATTTCGCCGCAGTTTCGACCAATGCGCCGGAGGTGGCGAAGTTCGGCATCGATACGGCGAACATGTTCGGATTCTGGGACTGGGTGGGGGGGCGGTACTCGATGGACTCGGCGATCGGGCTGTCGACGATGCTTGCCATTGGCCAGGACAATTTTCATGCGATGCTGGCGGGCTTTCACGCCATGGACGAGCATTTCCGCACCGCGCCGTTCGAGAAGAACCTGCCGGCGCTGATGGGATTGCTCGGCATTTGGTACAACAACTTCTTTGGCACGCAGACGGTCGCGGTCTTGCCGTATGATCAGTACCTCAAGCGTTTTCCCGCGTACCTCCAGCAACTGACGATGGAGAGCAACGGCAAACATGTTACGCTGGACGGCACGCGCGTGGATTACCAGACGGGCGCGATCTACTGGGGCGAGCCCGGGACGAACGGCCAACACTCGTTCTACCAACTCATCCATCAGGGAACGAAGTTGATCCCGTGCGACTTCATCGGTTTTGGCAAGACGTTGAACCCGCTCGGCGAGCATCACGATTTGCTGATGTCGAACCTGTTCGCGCAGAGCGAGGCGCTGGCGTTCGGCAAGACAGCGGACGAAGTGAAGGCGGAGGGGACTGCCGATTGGCTCGTGCCGCACCGCGTGTTTGAAGGCAACCGCCCATCGAATACGATTCTGCTGGAGCGGTTGACTCCCGAAGCGCTGGGCAAGCTCGTGGCGTTGTACGAGCACGCCGTATTCACGCAAGGGGCGATCTGGAACGTGGATTCCTTCGACCAATGGGGAGTCGAGTTGGGGAAGGTATTGGCCAAACGGATCACGCCCGAACTGCAAAGCACCGGTGAGCCGGCGTTGACACACGACAGTTCAACCAACGCGTTGATTCGGCGGTACCGCAAGTTTAAGAGAGACCAGGAGATCTTATGAAAACTCAGGAACTACATGTGGGAATGAAGGTGAAGCATCCGCAACTGGGGATGGGCATCGTCAAATCCATCACCGAAAACACGGCGGACATCCGTTTTAATGATGCGCTGCACACTATCGCGCCCGAGGCAAGCGATTTGGAGCCGGCGGAGGCGCGGGCCTCGGTCAGCGGGCTGGACATGCCGCTGACGCAGTTTGTGGAAAAGGTGACGCGGACGGTAATGGCTGAACTGGGCGTGGAAAAACACGGCGAGTTCGTCGAGCAACTGGGGAGTCGATGGCACGGCGGACGCGTGATGATGCATCCGGCGGACCAGAGTTTACAGGCCAAAGAGGTGCCGATGGATGTGTTCTTCCACAAGGTGGTGATGCTACGCAACAATCTCCGCGTGCTGGAGCAGAAGATCAACAGCCACGAGAAGTTGAGCGACGCCGAGAAGGTGGAGTTCCAGCAATACATCACTCGCTGCTACGGCTCGCTGACGACCTTCAACGTCCTGTTCAAGAACAAGCAGGATCAGTTCAAAGGCGGCGAGTGATTGGTCGTGGCCGCCACATCCTTCTTGGCGACGACGCTGATGTGGCCGTTGTTTTCGAGGACGGCGTAGTGCACGTCGTTGACGTCGCAGCAGCCGGCATCGCGCAAGGCCGAGTTTAATTCATGATGGGTCAGTCGCTCCCGCGTCAGTATGTCCTCGTATAATTTGCCGTTGTGGATGAGAACCTGCGGGCGGCCCTCAATGAGCGATTCCGCTTTCTTGCTCTTGTAGGTGGCCAGACCCACGAGATAGTTGGCGGCGACGAGCGAGCACGCCGAGATGATGCCGGCCAGGACGGAGTTGTCGCCGGCGTTGATCGCGTTCTGCACGGCGTTGCTGAGAACCAGCAGCAAGACCAGATCGAACGGCGAGAGTTGTCCGACTTGCCGCCGGCCCGTCAGGCGCAACAGCAGGACGAGGAAGCCGTAGACAATGAGGGCGCGGATGACGAATTCCCACCACGGTACGGAGAGTTGCCACATGGCCGCGATTCTACCAAAGTGCGGTTCGATTGCAGTTCAAAACCGCTAGAACTCGAAGGTGACCTGGAGTCCGACGGTGTGGTCGGCGACGTACGGCGTCACTTTGCCTTCGAAATCGTGGCGATAATGCATCCGCACGATGGTCTTGCCGACCGCGTGTCCCAGAAAGGCGGCGCCCACCACGTCGCTGAGCCAGTGGGCGTTCACCTGGGTGCGTTCCACGGCGACTGCGCCGGCGAGACCGTACAGCGGCCAGGTGACCCATGGATTCTGCCAGACTTCGCTGACACTGGAGGCAAAGGCAAACGCGGCGATGGTGTCGCCGGAGACGAAAGACGAACTCCCAGACACCGAACCGCCCGGGCCATGAAACCGATACTGGTCCTTGGTCGACCGGGGCCGCTCGCGTTGGGTGAGTTCCTTGATGGCGACATCAAGAACGGTGGCGTATCCGACTGATTCCAAAGACAAAAACCCCGAGTCGGCCAGTTTCTCGTTGTGGAACGCAAGGCCGGAGGCAAACATGCCCGCGCCGTAGAACGCCAGCGGGTACTGGCCGTACCAGAAATCGATTGGCTTCAAGACAGAATCGAGACGTTTGTTGCGGATGTCCTGGGAAAAGTCCCGGAACGGGGCATCGGCGGGGAACAACGCACCGGTGGTTCCCGCTTCCAAGCCGAAGGTCATCCACTGTTGGCCGCCCCAGAAGGCCGGGCGTGTGAAAAGGTTGGCCGGGTCTTTCCATAACCAATCGACGTACTTCTTCGGCGATTGTTCCTCCTGATACGAGAGCAGATAGTCCCGGTGTTCGACGGGAGTGTTTGTGCCGTTATCACCGGCAAGTGTTAGCTGCGCGTTTGGTGAGAAGTAGTCCTCGGCCAGCAGGTCTGGTCTTGCGCAGAAGAATACAGCGGCCAAAGTAATCGCCAGCGCCGACGGTTTCATCGAGTCGCCTCCGGAACCACTCGCAAATGCTACCGTCCGTCGAACTTGCGGCAACTTCTGAGATAAGTCAATTGGATAAGGGCGACTGATGCCCGCTGGCACGTTTCGCTTGAGGTGAGGAACGGCTGCGCGTAGCATGGGGAACATGGGTCGCTCCAAGAAACAATACGGCCTGCTGCAAGGCGCGCGGGTCTATCTTTCCGGGCCGATGGATTTCGTGGCGTCGCGCGCGGCGGAGAAGAAATCCGGCTGGCGCAATCGTATTGGGGAATTTCTCGAGGCGTTGGGGGTGACTGTGTTCGATCCGTGGTTCAAGCCCGACGTGCGCGGGTTGCACGAGTACGGGCGCGAGGACCTCAAGAGCGGCGAGCGGATCAAGAAACGCTGGACGTATGAGCCGGGCCGCAGGGCAGCCGAGACGCGGTCGTGGTGCGCGCGGCAGTTTTGGGAGACGCTGCACATCGACTTGCGGATGGTGGACACGAGCGACTTCACGATTTCCTATTGTCCGACGAACATTTACAGCGTCGGGACGCCCCACGAAATCATCACGGCGACGTTGCAGCACAAGCCGGTGCTATTCGTCAGCCCGCCGATCAACTTCCCGACACTCCACGAATTGCGCGATCATCTGAAGAACGATCCCAGGGGCGCGGAGTTGCTGGCGCGGTTGGAGAGGGAAATTCCGATCAAGGAGAATCCGCGAGGTATCCCGAGCTTGTGGTATATCCCCATCGTCGGGGGTGAGAATTTCTTCGACGGGTTCGGCTTCGCCAGCTATCGCAAGAAGATGGGTTGGAAAGAGGACATCGCGCTCGACGACCATGAGCGTCGCCATAGGCCGAGGCGTCCGCTCTTGCCCTTTCTGGAAGAGCTTAACCGCAAGCTACCCAACAAGTGGGACCGCAAACTGCGCAAGTTCACACCCGACGACGACTGGTTGCTCTGGGATTTCCAACCCGGCAAGAAACGCGGCAAACATCTTGAGGGAATACGGAAGTAGCATGATGCCCGTCGAACAGGGATTACGCGAAGCGCTGCAGCAGTTCATGCAGACGACGTCCAAACGCCAGCCGGAGCAGATTGCGGAAGCGTTGAATCAAATCCTTCAATTCGAGCAGCAACTTGGTTCCGATGCGCCGCCGATGTTGCGGCATTATCTGGAGCGGCGCAGTTATCAGAAAGCGCTGGACCTCCTGAATTCGGGTCGACCCGAAGGCGAGACACCGCGGCGCGGCCCGTGAAACATCAGGACTGATTGGTTTTCAGCATCATGACCGGGCAATACTCGCGCAGCAACCGTCTCCGCCACCACGCGCCGGTCTGGCCGCGTTCCGGGAACGTGGTGAACTGATAATCGTAGGCCCGCGCACGAATATAGCGCGGTGGGACGCCGGGAAAGGGATTCGTTTCGAGGAGCGCGAGGACTTCCGGTTGTCCTTCAAGCAATCGCACACAGAAATTGATGAAGTATTGCGTGGGTGAGCGCCGCGGCATCTCCACGCGCAACGCTTCGAACCACATCTGCCAGTCCAGCCGCGGCTGGAAAGGTTCGACGAATGCCGGACGACGCATTACGTCGCCGGACTTGTACTTGAATTCGTAGGGCAGCCACGTGTCGCCGTCGTTGCTGCCTTCGATGATGATCTCAGCGCGGGCGGTGGTCATCGACGCGAACAGGCCGTAGCCGTTGAAGCTCCGGGTGGGAGACAAGACCTCGTAGAGCGTGACCATGGGGGCCGGCCAGGCAATCCGTTCGCGAAAGGCCCCCGCCAACGTCACGGTTGTTACCGGCAGGACAACCACAGCCAGGGGCACGGTCACCCATAGCGGCCAGGGCCGGGCGCGGATGTTGGTTGGCGATTCCCGCCAGCGGGTCGGGACGAACCTCTTGAGAAGCGCATCATCGAGCAGCAACACGCAGAGCGCGATGGCGAGGAGATTGAAGAAGCAGTAATTGCCGGTCGCGGCGATCAGCAGCATCAGCGTTGCGATCGCGGTGCAAGCAATCAACCGCAGCCGACGGGACCCGAGGATCAGGAACGGCGCGCCCAGTTCGATGACGAACATGAGGCCGCAAGAGAACTTCTGGAACCAGACCGGAAGTTGGTGCGCATACCAGCCGATCCACGTGGGGAGAGGTTGCGTTTCGTAGTGGAAGGTCAAGGCGGTGAGGCTGCGCCAGGTCGGGTCATGGGTCGCGAGCTTGACCACACCCGACGCGAACATCAGTCGAAACAACAACCAGCGGAGCAACCAAAGCACCAGGCGCGATGGAGGCGCCTGGCGCGGGGGGCCGGGCAGCAATTGGAGCGGGGCGAAGAAGATTGCCAGAAAGCCGGTTTCCAGCAACAACGTATCCCACTGGTAGCCGAGGAAATCGTCGGAGACCGTCGAGAGAGACAAGTAGAAAAGCCATGACAAGGCGAGGGCCGGGGCTGCGGCGACGTCGAAGATCACGAAGAGAGCCAGCACGGCTCCGCCCCAGCAGAGGAAGCGCAGAAAGGCATCGCTCGTGCTGAACCAACAGAGGGTCGGTATCATCCAGCGAGTTTCCCAAGGATTGTGCTCGCTGGCCCAGTTCCGCGCCGATTCCATGAAGTGCGCGGCGGGCGTGATGCCGTGGCTGCCGATGAGACCGTCGACTTGCGTCCACAACGAGACGAACGCGATCAGGTAAATGACGCCGAGTAGTCGGAGGAAAAGCCAACGGGTGAGAAAATGGGTGGGCTGCTCGACGTGTTGACCCCAGAAAAGACGCGTCAGGAATGAGAAGCCGGTGCGGTGTGTGGCTACGAAGCGATAAAACCACTCGGTGACGGGCGCGACGCCGGGGACTCGTTGATAGCACCACAACGGCCAGCGTTTCCACGGTGCGACGGCCTGCACGCGGAAGACTGCTTCGGCGGCTGAGTAGATACGTCCGTCGGTATCGAGGAGTTGCACCGCCTGCTCGCATCGCTCACGAGGCAATTCGGGAAACCGTTCGGCAACGCTGGGGTCCTGGAAAGGGATATACTGGACACGATCACCCGTGGACTGTTGCCAGCGCGAAATCCAACGGCGGCAGAAATTGCAGTCGCCATCGAAGATCATCACGGGTTTGGCGGGTGGCACCGCTGTTCGGCCGACCTCGGTCATGCACGCAGTTTACTCGGCAGGACGAATTGCCGAAAGCCCAAACCGCGAGTCGGGTCAGGTCTTGGCCTGTTGGAGGCGGATCCAAGCCTTTGTAAACGTGGGATCGACATGCAAGGCTTGTTCAAACTGGCCTTTGGCCAGGTCCGCGTGGCCTTGTTTCGAGAAGACCAACCCGAGATTGTAATGCGCGTAGACCGAACGTGGATTGAGTTGCAGCGCCTGCTGTAGTTCCGCAATGGCCTCGTTGAGTTTGCCCTGCATGCCGAGGGCAACACCCCAGTTCGCATACGCCATGGCATAGTCAGGCTTGAGTTGAACCGCGTGTTGGTAATAACTGATCGCCTTGGTCAAACGTCCTTCAGCGGCCAGCGCCGTTCCCACTTCGGTGAATGCCCGCCAATTGCGGGGCCGTTTGGCGGCGGTATCACTCCAGATTGCCAGAGCACTGCGATAATCTTCATTTCGCCGCACGGTGGCGGCACCGAGAGTCGTCACCAAGGCCGCGACCAAGACAAGCGGAATCCAGCGACATTGGTTTGCCGTCAACTTGCAAGTGGTGGCTGCGACCGCAAAGCCCTTTTGGCAGCCGATGACGACGAACACAATGATTGGTGCGAGAGCCAGGTACATGCGGCGTTCCGCAGCTACTTCGCCGAAGAGCGGCAGGAAACTGGAGGTTGGGGCAAGGATCAGAAAGAAGAAGGCGCCGAGAAAACCGCAGGCCGGCCGGAATCGCAGCGCCCAAACGGTTGCGACCAGCACGGCAGTGACGACGAGGCAGGAGGCGACCAGCAACGGGGAAAGATGTGCCACTGGCCAGTCGAGATAATCCAACACCAAGGGATGCGGCCAGAAACTCAATTGCCAGTAGCGTAGAATGACCTCGCTCTGCGTCCGCAAATACTCGAACACCGTCAACGGAGCGCCGCCGCCTCGTTTCACGGCGAAATTCGTAGTCAGAAATTCCGCGGCCGGAACCAACCACGTGGCGGTGAGGCCGAGGTGCAAACCCCATCGGCGCTGCCACGCCTGACGAAACGATTGCGAGAGGAAGATGCGGTCGTACAACAAAGCAACCAGCGGCGCGGACACCATGACCTCCTGCGATCCCATTCCCAGCGCGCACGCGATCACGGCGGCGGCGTACCAGCGAGCGGCGGATTGTGAAATCGAGCCGCGAACAAGGCAATAGAGCGTCAGGAGATAAAAAAATCCCATCAACACTTCCGTCCGCTGGCTGATGTAGGAGACCGCGCTGGTCGTCAGTGGATGGACGCTCCAAATGAGCGCAATCGCCGTGGCAGTTCCTGTCGCGCTCTGTCTGAAAGTGTCACGGCATCGCTCCAGCATAAGAGTGCGCCGCACGAGGCCGTACAAGAGCAATGCCGCCAGTATGTGAATGAGCAGATTGAACGCGTGATAGTCCGCCGCCTCCAATCCGCCAACGGCATAGTTGATCGCCAACGAGAGGTTCGCTATCGGCCGCGTGTGGAAGGCGCCCACCGGCACCGTCGCGAGCGGAACCGTAAGTGGCCAGAGTTGGCGAATGCTCGGGTTATCCTGGATGGACGAGATATCATCGAAGATCATCGGCCCTTGAAGGCTATTGAAATAGGCCAGGACCGTCGCGGCGACAATCAGCCAGGGTGCGAGTCTGCCCAGTGAAGGCTTTTCCAGGCGAAGCCGCAGATTATCAGGATGTTCCATCGAACAATTGTGGAGCAATTGTCTTGCCGGGCACATGGACAGGGGTTGAGCGTGCGAGTCTTGACGAAGGCCCGAGCCGGACGCATGACAAATATGTCATTCGCTTGTGACGAAATGGAAAGGATGCGCAACATTCGGGTCAAAATTTCGACCGACTCGCCGCACCCGTCAACCGGGTTGGATAGGTGGCGATGCAGCCAACGATTGGCTCGATCGAATTGACCGACTCCGAAATCTACCTAGAAGCGCGCAAGCGACCGGCAACGACAGAACTTCGAGAGCGATGAGGAAAGGCAGATAAAACTCCAAAACATAGTGCAGCAGGGCGACTGCGATAAGCGCTGCGAGCAACCCAAAGCGCCATGAAGTGGAGCGGAACACGAACGCCATGAAGAATGCGGCAATAAGGCCGCTCACAAAAAACACCGGAATCTCCAAGCCAAACGTGATGCACGAGAACAAAGGCCAGCCTCTCACGGACAGAGGAAACATGCCACAAATAGCTTTGCTCATGCGAACCGGCCCGGGAAACTGCGAGAAGACCAGCAGCGGACCGTACAAAAGTGCCGTGCAAGCAACCATGAGCGTTTTCACAATGGTTCTGCGTATCTCGGCCTTCATCAACGTCTCCGTCCTCATGACCCTTCCAAGTCGTTTCGCGAAGCTGAGTCAATGAAAGCAGATTGGCGGAGTTCCATCAAGGACACAGTGTGATTACTTGGCGCGGTTGTT
>JBEKYJ010000139.1:0-10577 GCA_049511095.1 Verrucomicrobiia bacterium | reverse complement strand
GATGATGTCGAGGAGGAAGTTGACGGCATCCGGCTGTTTCGCCGCGGACGTGTAGGTCACCAGCGATTTGGTGTCGAGCGTGGCGGGATCAACGTTCATCCCCACTCCGGGTTTCAGGACGTTCACGACGATCAGTCCGATGACGAGCGCCAGCGTGGAAACCACCTCGAAATAGATCAGCGCTTTGATGCCGACGCGGCCGACTTCCCTGAGATTGCCCATCCTCGCGATGCCGACCACGATCGTGCCGAAAATAATCGGCGCCAGCAGCATCCGGATGAGTTTGACAAACCCGTCCCCGAGCGGTTTAAGCGATTCCCCCCACTCTGGTTTGAGAACGCCGATGATGATTCCCAGCAGGACGGCGAGAATCACCTGGAAATACAGATGACTGAAGAGGGTGGCGAGCTTGCCTTTGGTTATGGCCATTAAGCGCCAAGGGGTTTCATGATCGCAAAGAGATTTGACTTGGTCTCGAAACCGACACCCGGAACATCCGGCAGACCCACATATCCGTTTTCCACCGCAATGCCGTCGGCGAACCCGCCAAACGGCTGGAACACGCCCGGGTAAGACTCGTTGCCGCCCAGATGCAAACCGGCGGCGATGTTGAGCGACATTTGATGTCCACCATGCGGCACCACGCGGCGAGTGGACCACCCATGTTCGTTCAGGACCTCCAGCGTGCGCAAGTACTCGACCAAGCCGTACGACAGCGCACAATCAAATTGCAGCCAATCGCGGTCGGGACGCAGGCCCCCATAACGGATCAGGTTGCGGGCATCCTGATGCGAGAACAGGTTCTCGCCCGTCGCCATCGGATTCGGATAATGCCTCGAGAGTTCCGCCTGCAACGCGTAGTCGAGCGGGTCGCCGGCCTCTTCATACCAAAAGAGACCGTAAGGTTTCATAGCCTTGCCGTAAGCAATCGCGGTCTCGAGATCGAAGCGGCCATTGGCATCGACCGCCAGAAACTTGCCGCCGCCCACCACCTCAATCACAGCCTCAATGCGGCGAATGTCTTCTTCGAGCGGAACACCGCCGATCTTCATCTTCACGACTTGATAACCCATGTTGCGATAGCCGCGCATTTCGTTTTTCAATGCGGTCAGGTCTTTGCCCGGATAATAGTAGCCGCCGGCGGCATAGACCCAAACTTTGCTATCGGCCTTGCCGCCGTGATAGCGGTCGGCGAGCAACTGATAAAGCGGTTTGCCATCGATCTTGGCGACCGCGTCCCACACTGCCATGTCGATGGTACCCACCGCCACCGATCTTTCGCCGTGGCCACCGGGTTTCTCGTTCGTCATCAACGTCCGCCAGATGCGGAAGGGATCGAGGTTTTCGCCGGTTTCGTCAACCAACGTTTTTGGATCAGCCGCCATGAGTCGCGGAAGGAGCCGCTCGCGCATCAACGAGCCCTGACCGTAGCGACCGTTGGAATTGAACCCGTACCCGACGACCGGCTTGCCGTCACGCACCACATCGGTGATCAATGCGACCACCGAACACGTCATCTTCGAAAAATCGATGTACGCATTCGCGATGGCCGACGCCATCGAAACCGTCTTCTCCCGAATTTCTACGATGCGCATGGGAGACCCACGAAAGAAACTAGGGCTGCGAAGTGGATGATCAGATTTCTCAATCTCATTTTCTCTTGGCGGCCCGCCACAGGACATCGAGCGCTAGAATAATTGGCAATGCAAGTACTGCTGTTCCTATGACGACGCGAATACCTTTAAAATCAAATACGACACCCAAGATAACGCCTGCGATGACAATGCCAGCAGGTTGGATATAAGGAGAAGTGTGTGTGAGCCTGTGCATTCCACTTTCGGTCAATACTCTGCCGTTTTCTGTGTTCTGTGGCAAGGCGTTTTCCGTTGCTCGCGCGGGGACGAGCGGCTATTCTTCGCGGCGGTATGGATTCCCAAGGCGACCTCATCAAACCACGGTTGGAAAAGCGGGAGAAATTGCTGGACGCCGGGATCGACCCGTACGGCGGGCGATTCGATGTCAGCGAATCGATTGCGACCGCGCGCGCGAATGAGGCGCTTGACCGCGACGTGCGGTTGGCGGGGCGCGTGTTGAGCCATCGCGACATGGGCAAGAGCCTGTTCGTCGACATCAAGGATTCCACGGGGAAGATCCAACTGTACATCCAAAAGCAGTCGGTGGGCGAAGAGCAATTCGAATCGTTTAAACATTTTATTGATCTCGGCGATATCATCGGCATCAGCGGCAAGCTCTTCACGACTCGCGCGGGTGAGTTGACGGTGAAGATCGAGGGAGTGACGCTGTTAAGCAAGGCGATCCAGCCGCTGCCGAAGGAATGGTACGGCATCAAGGACGTCGAGACGCGGTTGCGGCAGCGTTATCTCGATTTGATTCTCAACGATCACGTGCGTGAAGTTTTTGTGGCGCGCAGTCGCATCGTGTCGGAAATCCGCAAGTTCCTCGATGAGCGCGGTTTCATCGAAGTGGAAACACCGATGATGCAACCCATCGCGGGCGGCGCTGTCGCGAAACCGTTCATCACGCACCACGAAGCGTTGAACATCGACCTGTTCCTGCGCGTAGCCCCCGAATTGTATCTCAAGCGGCTGCTCGTTGGCGGATTCGAACGCGTCTACGAGATCAACCGCAACTTCCGCAACGAAGGGATCTCGCGACGCCACAATCCCGAGTTCACCATGCTCGAAGTCTACCAAGCCTACGGTGATTATGAGACGATGATGGATCTCGCGCAGGGAATGATTGTCTCGGTCGCGGAAAACATCGCGGATTCGCTCCTCATCAAGCGCCCCGACGGCCAGGAGATCGATCTCACGCCGCCGTGGCGTCGCGTGACCTATCGCGAACTGGTCGAGGAACGGTTTGGCAAGAACTGGTTCGCGCTCACGGCGGCGGATCGCAAGTCGCAAGCCATGACGATGGGCCTCGAATTTCCACCCGACGTGCCGGATTACGAAGTGACCAACGCGCTTTTCGAAAAAATGATCGAGCCGACGCTGATGAATCCAACGTTCGTGACGCACCTGCCCTCAGAATTGGTCGTGCTCGCGAAACCCAACAAGGAAGACCCCAGTGTCGTCGATGTCTTTGAGCTGATCATCAACGGACAGGAGATCGCGCCCGCCTACTCGGAATTGAACGATCCCGTGTTGCAGCGCGTGCGGTTGCTGATGCAAGCCAAGGGGCACGACGAGAAGCTCGATGAGGATTTCCTGCTGGCGCTGGAATACGGCATGCCGCCCGCCGGCGGAATGGGCATGGGGATCGACCGACTCGTCATGATGCTCACCGGCGCGGAGAGCATCCGCGATGTCATTCTGTTCCCGCTGTTGCGGCCGCAAACATGACGCGCCTGCCTTTCGAAGTTTTCCTCGGGCTGCGCTACCTCAAGCCCAAGCGCACGTTCGTGTCCGTCATCACCCTCATTTCATTGGCGGGCGTGACGATTGGCGTGTGGGTGCTCATTGTCGTCATCGCCGTCATGAGCGGTTTCGACCGCGAACTGCGCGAGAAGCTCATGGGCATGCACGCGCACGTGACGGTGATGGGCGGGTTGATCGAGCACAGCGACAAGCTGCTCCAGACCGTGCTGGCAACGCCGCACGTGAAAGCCGCGACGCCGTTTGCACTGAACGTGGTGCTGATCGAGTTCGAACACCACGCAGCGACACCGTACCTCAAAGGCATCGACCCGAAGCGCGAAGTCACCGTCAGCAAGCTCGGCACGTATATCAAGGAAGGCAGCCTCGATCTGGAGGGAGACAAGGTGGTCATTGGACGCGAATTGTCCACCCAGTACGGCATTTTTCTCGGCGACAAAATTACCGTCTATTCACCCCGCAATTTCGAGAAGAAAGGCGAGGAGGTTTATCTCCCGATGGAGTTGACGGTCACCGGCATCTTCGAGTCGGGAATGTACGAGTACGATTACGCGCTCATCTTCACGTCGCTGGAAACCGCGCAGGAACTGTACAGCCTCGGCAACGCCGTGCACGGCATCGAAATCACGACCGACGATCCGATCAACGGCGCGCGTGACGTGGCTGCGGCGTTGAATAAAAAGCTCCCGGCCCCGTTGGGGGCGCAAACCTGGGCGCAGATGAACCAGCGGCTGCTCGGCGCGATCCAGGTGGAAAAATCGGTAATGTTTTTTATTCTCACCTTCATCATCATCGTCGCGGCGTTCGGCATCATGAGCACGTTGATCACCGTCACGGTGCAGAAGACGCGCGAGATCGGCGTGATGAAAGCGCTTGGCGCCGCATCGGGAAGAATTCTGCGTATCTTCCTGCTGCAAGGCTTTATCGTCGGCGTATTCGGCGTGGCCCTCGGCCTCGGGCTTGGCTTGCTGACTGTCCGTAACATCAATCCGATCAATCATTTTCTCTCGCAGGTCGTCGGCATCGATTTGTTCCCGAGAGACATCTACAATTTCCCGAGCATCCCGGCGTTTCTCACGACCCGAGACCTGCTGACAATTGGCGTGTCGGCGCTGGTGATTTGCACGCTGGCCGGCGTATTGCCCGCGCTGCGCGCCGCCCGCCTCGAACCCGTGGAGGCATTGCGCCATGAGTGAGGTTGGGCGGGACATTTTGGTTGCGAGCGGGCTCCGCAAAAACTACACTCTTGGCTCGCTGGAGCTTGAAGTATTGCGGGGGATCGACGTGCGGGTGCGCCGTGGTGAATCGCTCGTGATTGTCGGCGCCTCAGGAGCGGGGAAAAGCACGTTGTTGCATTTGCTGGGCGGACTGGATGCGCCATCTGCAGGCGACGTGAGCCTGGATGGCGCTTCACTTTTTGCGATGTCCAAGGCGGCGCGAACGAAGCTGCGCAACGAGCGGATCGGGTTTGTGTTCCAGTCATACAACTTGTTGCCGGAGCTCGACGCGTTGGAAAACGTGTGCCTGCCCGCGCTGCTACAGCCGCGCACGCGCGACGGCGTGATGGAACGGGGAATGGAATTGCTCAAGGCCGTGGGACTTAGCGCGCGCATGGAACATCGGCCCGCGGAGTTGAGCGGTGGCGAGCAGCAACGGGTGGCCGTGGCGCGGGCCCTGATGAATCGGCCGAGCTTGGTGCTGGCGGATGAGCCGACGGGCAACCTCGACTCGAAAACGGGCGAGTCGATACTCGATTTGCTCTGGCGGTTGCGCGAGGAATCAGGCACGACGCTGGTGATGGTGACCCACGACGAGCATGTCGCCACGCGCGGTGAACGGGTGTTGGAGATTGCGGACGGCAGGATTTTAGGGTAAGTAGAGGCAGAATGAGGTCAGCACGGTGAAGATATACTTGGATGGAAAATATGTCACGGAAGACGAGGCGAAGATTTCGGTTTTCGACCACGGGTTGCTCTACGGCGACGGCGTGTTCGAGGGCATTCGCCTGTACGGCGGGCGGATCTTCCGCCTGGAACAACATTTGGATCGGCTGTTCGCATCTGCCAAGGCGATCATGCTGCAGATCCCGCTGACAAGAGAGCAGATCG
Source organism: Verrucomicrobiia bacterium (assembly GCA_049511095.1). Classification (GTDB taxonomy): domain Bacteria; phylum Verrucomicrobiota; class Verrucomicrobiia; order Palsa-1439; family Palsa-1439; genus Palsa-1439. Next base: position 5,071 of record JBEKYJ010000139.1, on the reverse strand, counting down.
TTGAGGCGTGTTGTGAGACTTGTCGGCAGAACAAACTGAAGGACGGCTACATTCGGCTCGTGGTCACGCGCGGGGTGGGTTATCTCGGCTTGAACCCATTTCGATGCAAGAATCCGACGGTGTTCATCATCGCGGACACGATCGAACTCTATCCCGAGGAAGTGTATCGCAAGGGGTTGAAACTGGTCACGGCGAGCACGCAGCGGACGAGTCCCGCCGCGGTAAGTCCCTCGATCAAATCGTTGAACTACCTGAACAACATCCTGGCCAAGATCGAGGCGGTGAACGCCGGCGCGGGTGAGGCGATCATGCTGAATAGCCAGGGACACGTCGCGGAGTGCACGGGTGACAACATTTTCATCGTCCGTCACGGCAAGCTGGAGACGCCACCCGTCAGCGCGGGCGCGCTCGTGGGCATCACGCGGCAGGTTGTTATCGAGTTGGCCGCCAAGCGCAAGATCGAGGTCGGCGAGCCAAACCTGACCCGCTATGATCTGACGACGGCGGACGAGGTGTTTCTCACGGGCACGGCGGCGGAGATCGCCCCGGTCGCGAGCATTGACGGACGGACGATCGGTTCGGGCAAGCCGGGGCCGCTCACCTTGAAATTGACGGAGGACTTCCGTAAGTTGACTCGTTCCGAAGGGACGCCGCTGGGCGCGAAATAAGACGATGCAGTGCGACATTTGCAAGAAGGCCGAAGCGACGGTCCACCTGACGCAGATTGTGGAAGGCAAGATGTTGAAGGTGGATCTGTGCGAGTCCTGCGCCAAGGAAAAGGGCGTGCAGGAAGCGGCCGGGTTCTCGCTGGCGGATTTGTTGGTCGGGCTTGGCGCGGCGGAGGAGATGAAGGTTGAATCGCCGGGCGCGCAATGCCCGGTCTGCAATTTCACGCAGGCGGATTTCAAGAAGACGGGACGGCTCGGCTGCAGCGCGTGCTGGGAAACCTTTGAGGCGGGACTGGCATCACTCTTGAAAGCGATGCACAAAGGCGATCATCATGTCGGCAAGGTGCCGACGAAGGCGATGCATACGCTCGCGTTGAACGGGAAGATCCAGGAGTTGACGGAACAATTGGAGAAGGCCGTGCGCGAGGAGAAGTACGAGGATGCCGCCCAGATTCGCGACGAGATTCGCGAGTTGGAGACGAAAGCGAAAAAGTCGGCAAGCGTGGCCCGCTCCGTCGAGTAATACGACCATGAAGATTGACGATTTGCTGAAGAGCCCGAGCGAGTGGGTAAAGGCGGATGGGCCCAACAGCAAGATCGTCATGTCGTCGCGGGTGCGCCTGGCCCGCAACATTCGCGATCATCCGTTCCCCGGCTGGGCCAAGAAGGCCGAGCGACAGAAACTGCTCGAATTGATCCAGCCTGTCGTCGAGGCGTTGCCCGAAATGGCGGATCATTTTGGGGATTCCATGGACAACATCACCGCGATCCACAAGCAGGTGCTGGTGGAGCGCCATCTGATCAGCCGTGAGCATGCGGCTAAGAACGTCGGCAGTGGCGTGGTCATCAACGATCGGGAGACGATCAGTGTGATGGTCAACGAGGAAGATCACCTGCGGATGCAGGCGATCAAGTCGGGTCTCCAACTCAAGAACATTTTCAAGATCATCGACAAGGTGGACACGGAGCTTGAGGAACATCTGGAATTTGCGTTCTCGCCGAAGTTGGGTTACCTCACGGCGTGCCCGACGAACGTGGGTACGGGGATGCGCGGTTCCGCCATGGTCCATTTGCCTGGCATGGTTCTGAGCGATCAGATCAACCAGGTTGTACAGGCCGTCAACAAGCTTGGTTTGGCGGTTCGCGGCATGTATGGGGAGGGGACGGAAGCGTTGGGGAATGTCTTTCAGGTATCCAACCAGACGACGTTGGGCGAAAAAGAGGCGGAAGTGATCGAACGTCTCAACAAGGTGATTCTACAGATCATTGAGCACGAAGAGAATGCACGGATCACGCTCCTTGAAAAGAAGCCCAAACTGGTCTATGATCAGATAGGACGCGCGTATGGCATTCTGAGCAATGCACATACGATTAGTTCCAAAGAGGCACTCAATCTGCTCAGTTTGGTACGTATGGGGGTAGATTTGGATATGTTCCCGGCAACTGCACGAGGATCGGTGGACGAGATGTTCATTCTCTCCCAACCGGCTCACGTGCAACGGACTGCGGCACGGAAATTGACTGCCGAGGAACGTGACATTTTGCGGGCCGAGTTGGTCCGTGCGCAGTTGGCGAACCTTTCGAAACCGAATTTGAGCGAGCGGCCGGCAGCGGACGGCGGCCGAGCCGAACCAGAATGAAATGAGAGGACGGTGATGGAAATGAACAATTTCACGCCGCGAGCGCAGCAGGTGCTCGCGTTGGCCCGCAAGGAAGCGGACCGGTTTAACCACAACTACGTGGGCACGGAGCATCTGCTTCTCGGTCTCATCAAGCTGGGCCAGGGAGTCGCCGTCAACGTCCTTCAGAAGATGGGGCTTGATCTCGAAACGGTCCGCATGGAAGTGGAAAAGCAGATCGGCACCGGCCCCGAGACGAAGATGGTCGGCAACATTCCCTACACTCCGCGTGTGAAGAAGGTTCTCGCGCTCGCGCAGAAGGAAGCGAAACAACTCAACCATAATTACGTCGGCACGGAACACATTTTGCTCGGCTTGCTCCGCGAAGGCGAAGGCGCCGCGGCCCGCATCCTGAAGTCGCTCGATGTCGACATCGAACGCTGCCGCAACGAGATTCTCAAGGAACTCGACCCCAATTTTACCCCGAGTGAAGGCGGCGTAGAAGAAAGTGAAGCGGCCAGCGGCAAGAAGGAAATGAAGACGCCTGCGTTGCGGATGTTCGGGCGCGACCTTACCGAACTCGCCCGCAAAGGCGAACTCGATCCGGTCGTGGGCCGTCAGAATGAAATCGAACGGGTCATCCAGATTTTGTGCCGCCGCACGAAGAACAACCCGGTGTTGCTCGGCGAAGCAGGTGTTGGCAAGACCGCCATCGTGGAAGGCCTGGCGCAGGAAGTCGCCAAGGGCAATGTTCCGGAAATTTTGCGCGACAAGCGCGTGGTGACGCTCGATCTTGCGTTGATGGTGGCGGGCACGAAGTATCGCGGCCAGTTCGAAGAGCGCATCAAGGCGGTCATGGACGAGATTAAGCGTTCGAAGAACGTCATCCTGTTTGTCGACGAGCTTCACACCATCGTCGGCGCCGGTTCCGCCGAGGGCGCGATGGACGCCAGCAATATCATCAAGCCCGCGCTCTCACGCGGCGAGTTGCAGGTCGTCGGCGCGACCACGATGAACGAGTACCGCAAGTACATCGAGAAGGACGCGGCGTTGGAACGTCGTTTTCAGACGATCATTGTGGAGCCGCCGACAGTAGATCAGACCGTTGAGATCTTGAAGGGCCTCCGTCCGAAGTACGAGGAGCATCATCGCGTCAAGTTCTCGGATGAAGCGGTGCTCGCCGCCTCGCGGCTCTCGGACCGGTACATCACGGGTCGGTTCCTGCCTGACAAGGCGATCGACGTCGTGGATGAAGCCGGGGCGCGCGCGCGAATTCAATCGATGACGCGACCGCCGAACATCCAGGATTCCGAGCGCGACATCGAGAAGATCAAGGAAGAGAAGGAAGCCGCGATCAAGGCCCAGGACTTTGAATTGGCCGCCAGCCTGCGCGACAAGGAAAAGCAGGCCCGTGAGCGGCTCGAACAGACGCTAGCGGAGTGGCGTCAGGCGCGCGATGAAAAACAGATTGTCATCACCGAAGACGATATCATGCAGATCGTCGCCAAGTGGACGGGCATACCGCTGAGCCGCATGGAACAAAAGGACGCCGAGAAGCTGCTCGCTATGGAAGCCGAACTGCGCAAGACGGTCATTGGCCAGGACGAGGCGGTCGTGGCGATCAGCAAGGCGCTACGCCGCAGCCGCGCCGATCTCAAGGACCCGAACCGCCCGATCGGTTCATTCGTGTTCCTCGGGCCGACGGGCGTGGGCAAGACGCTGATGGCCCGCGCGCTGGCGGAGTTCATGTTTGGCGATCAGGATGCGCTTATCCAGCTCGATATGAGCGAGTACATGGAGAAGTTCAACGTCTCGCGGCTCGTCGGCTCGCCTCCGGGTTATGTTGGCTATGAAGAGGGCGGCCAGTTAACGGAGCGCGTGCGTCGTCGTCCATACTCGGTCGTGCTGTTCGACGAAATCGAAAAAGCGCACCCCGATGTCATGAACATGCTCTTGCAGATCCTCGAAGACGGACACCTGACCGACTCGCTCGGTCGCAAGGTGGACTTCCGCAACAGTGTCGTCATCATGACTTCGAACATCGGCGCCGAGATGATTCGCAAGGCGGGTGAACTCGGTTTCGCCCCGGCGAAGGAAGAGCACACGTACGGCGATATGAAGGGCAAGTTGCTGGATGAAGCCAAGCGTGTCTTCAAGCCGGAATTCATGAATCGGCTCGACGATGTCATCGTGTTCCACAACCTTGACAAGGCCGACATGGGCCAGATCGTCCATATCGAAGTCGAGAAGGTCAAGAGCCGCCTCAAGTTCAAGGACGTTGAGATTGTTCTCACGCCGGCGGCAACGAACTTCCTCATCGACAAGGGGTACGACCCACAGTTCGGCGCACGTCCGCTGCGTCGCGCCGTGGAAAAATACTTGCAGGATCCGCTTGCTGAGGAAATCCTCCGTGGGAATATCAAGCCGAACGAAACAATTGAAGTCACGGTCGGCGACGACAAACTGGCCTTCAACCAGCTCGCGGCCAGCGCCAGTTGACCGGGAGTAATTGTTTCACCCAAGGCCGCTCCGGAGGAATCCGGGGCGGCCTTTGCCTTTGGAGGGAAGGCGAGGCTTGCAACAGTCTGGCTAGTTCCCTATGCTGCGCGGGATATGATGGAGATGTTGTTACGCTTCAAGGAGTTTGTGCTTGGCCAGCTCACCCAGCTCGGCTCGATGCTGTTGCTGTTGCTGGACATTTTCAAGACGACATTTTCCAGGCGGCCACGATGGGGCCTGACAGTCGAACAAGCCTACAAGATCGGGTGGCAATCGCAGGGAGTG
>JBEKYJ010000138.1:0-10923 GCA_049511095.1 Verrucomicrobiia bacterium | reverse complement strand
TGTACCGTGCCGTGGCCCGAGGTCATCCTTGCTGGCGGGCTGCTTGTCTCGGTCGGGTTTCTTCTTCGAAAAGGGGCAACGGCCGGAGCGGGCGAGGGTTGTGTCGCGATGGACGTGCCTCGCCACACGCTGTTGCCCGTGTTGGCGGTCGTGGCGAGTGGACTTGTGTCCACCCGGTTCAGCGAACATCCCTATTTCGGGCTGGGGCTTCTGCCCCGGATGGTTGGCAATGTGGTGGTTTTCTGGTTGGCGGCACATGGATCCAGGCGCCGAGCGCCAAGGTTGTGTCGGTGGTGGATCATCGCCGCGGTGATCGTCGCGATCAACGGGCTCCTGCGGCTGGGATCGGAACCTGAGTTCGTTTCCACGCTTGGGAACTGGAACTTCTTGGGAGCCTACCTCGCGGCGTCGATTGTCCTTGGGACATGCATCGAGGGGACATGGCCGCTTTGGGGAAACCTTGTTCTGCTCGGCGCGATGTGGTTCTGCGGCTCGCGGGGGGCGTGGTTGGCGCTCGGCGCCGTGGCGGTCCTGTGGTTTCTTGGCTGCGGAAATCGATGGCTGGCACAATGGTATGCGCGCGTCGTCATCGTCCTGGTGCTGTTGGCGAGTGCCGGCGCGATGGCGCGACCGTATGTTCGACAACAATGGCAGGCCGACGTGCGACCGCCAATCTGGAAGGCAACGCTTCACATGATTGCGTCGCGGCCACTCCTGGGTCATGGATTGGGAACGTACGCAGCGGAGTATCCCAGGTATCGGACGCCGGAGTATTTCCTGCGACCGAAAGCCACCAACGTCACCGATCATGCGCACAACGAATTGCTGGAAATCGCCGCGGAGCAGGGCCTGATCGGATTGGCGGCCACGCTGTGGTTTTGGGCAACGGCCATGGGGTGCGGCATCCACACCTGCCGGCGAGTGGACGGGGCTGATCGGCGCGCCCTACTGGGGTTATTGGGGGCCACGGTGGTGCTGATGTTCCACAGCCTCGTGGACGTGGATTTGCGTTATCTGCCGAACCAGAGCCTGCTGTGGTTGCTGATGGGACTGCTCGTGGGGGCGGACGCAGCAAGCTGGCGGCGGATCACGATTCACTCGAAACCGGCCCGATGGTGTGCGGCGACGGCGTGCCTTGTCCTGGGAGTCTGGGTGGCGACAATGGCGGTCCTATGGCCGCTGGCGGCGGATTGGCGGGATCGCGAGGCGCGCATCGCCGAGGAGAATGGTGACTTGAGAGTGGCCATCCAACGTGCCTGGGATGCACTTCGTCTGCAGCCATTTCGAGTGGGCACGCGGTACCTCCTCGCCGGCGCCCTTTCGCGGATGCCGGAGGCGCAGGGACGCGGCCTGGCCATCGACCAATGTTTGCGGATCGAAGAACTCGCCCCTGACTATGCCGACGTGGCATTCAACCTGGGTCAGTTATACCTGGCGGACAACCGCGCGCAGGAAGCTCTCCCCTACTTGCGTCGCGCTGCGGAGATCAACCCGTTTAATGTGGATCGACGCGTCGCTCTGGCCTCAGCGCTGCTTGCTGTCGGACAGAACGACGCAGCTCTGAGTCAGTTGAATCATGCCGTGCAACTACAACCGGATCATCAGGGCGCCCGGGAGCTACGGGAAGAAATTCACAAGGAGCACGCCCCCTGAGCGCGCGCAGCAACGTTTTTGACTTTCCGCGCCATACCCGCTAATCTGACAGGCAAAGGACCTATGAGGGTCGGCATTCCTAAAAAGACCGTCTATCGACTCAGCGTGTATTTGCGCTGCCTGGAGCGCTTCGCCGAAGACGGTGTGCAGACGGCGTCGAGCCACGCGCTCGCGCAGGCCGCGGGCGTCAAGCCCACGCAGTTGCGCAAGGACCTGACGAGTTTCGGCCATTTCGGCACGCGCGGGCTGGGATACGACGTCCTGACGCTGCGCGGCAAGATCGCCGAGGTGCTGGGTCGCACACAGCTTCAACCCGTCGTGCTCATCGGCGTCGGCCATCTCGGTTTGGCGTTACTGGCGTACAAGGGGTTCGAAAAGGAAAGCTTCGAGATCGTCGCCGGGTTCGATGTGGATGTGAAACGCAAACGACGCAAGACCTACAATCAGCCGATCCTGCCGCTCGACAAGCTGGAAGGCTTTGTGCGCCCGCGCAAGATCCACATGGGCATCATCACCGTGCCCATGTCCGCCGCGCAGGACGTGGCGAACCGTCTCGTGGCCGCGGGTGTGAACGCGATCCTTAATTTTGCCCCCATTGTCTTGCACGTTCCCGCCAACGTCGTTGTCAGCAACGTCAACCTCGCCATCGAACTGGAAAACCTCAGCTACTTCCGCTCGCTGGTCGAAGACTGAGACGGCGGATTCTGGCCGAGCTTCTCCCGCAGCCACTGTGATGGCGATGGCACGACTTGCTCTGACGTTCGCTTCGACCAAAAAACCGCTCACGCCCGCTTGACGCGTGTGCCGTCGTTATCGGCGACGAGGACGTGGGTCTCACAGCGGATTTGCTGGCGGGCGAAGACGTTGGCCATGGCTTCGGCGACGGCCTTTTCCTTTTGTTCGGCGAGGCACATGATCGAAGCGCCGGAGCCGCTGAGCCAGCCCGCAAGCGCGCCGGCTTCCACGCCCGCGGTAATGACGTCGTCGAGCATGGGGATGAGCTTTTTGCGATAGGGCTGGTGAAGCTTGTCGTCGAACAACCCGCGCAAGAGGGAGTAGTCGCCTGCGGCGAAGACCGAGGTGATAAGAGCGACGCGGTTCAAGTTCTCGACCGCGTCCCGTAGGGGAACGACCTTCGGCAGCAGTGCGCGCGCTTTCTCAGTGGAAACTTCGTAATCGGGCACGCAGACGACGAACTTCAAGGCCGGCGGCACGTTGAAACGACGGTAGCGCACCAAGCCGTTGATGATGGCCGAGACGACGAACCCACCGAACAGCGCGGGCGCGGCGTTGTCGGGATGGTGTTCGAGGCCCGTGACGAGCTCGAGCAACTCGGTGTCGCCGAGCGGGCGGCCATCGAGTTCATTGAGGGCGAACACGATGCCGAGGCGCACGGTGACGCTTGAGCCAAGGCCGCCCGAGACGGGCACATCGCCTTTGACTTCGATCTGGAGGCCGTGCGGCTTGCCCTTGCTGCGACGGAAAAAGGCATCGACCGCTTCCCGCGTCATGGCGTTGGCAGCGGCCGAACCCTTTTGGCCGTCCACACGTTCGATGGTCAACCCATCGGTCTCGCGGATCGAAATGTGATTGTGCAGCTTGAGCGCGACGCCGAGCGTGTCGAGCCCCGGCCCGAGATTGCTCGTGGTTGCCGGCACGCGAACGGTCACAGACGGTTTTCTCATCGAGGCGCGATATTGCATGGCGCTCTGGGGCAAGTCAATAGTGGGCGATGCTTGGTGGTTGATGGTTGAGAGGCGATGAGGCATGATAGCGGCGCTGGGCGGATCGCCGGCGCAACGACGATTGATTCCGGCAACTGCACGAACAAATGAAATACATCGTCATTCTGGGCGACGGCATGTCGGATTATCCCGTCGCGCGTCTGGGGGGTAAAACGCCTTTGCAGGTGGCCCGGAAACCCAACATGGACCGCATCGCCCGCGAGGGCCGTTGCGGACTGTTCAAGACGATTGAAGAGGACATGCCCACCGGCAGCGAAGCCGCCAACCTGTCGGTGATGGGCTACGACCCACGCGAGGTGTTGCAGGGTCGGGGCGTGCTCGAAGCCGCCAGCATGGGCGTCGACATCCGCAGCGACGACATGGCGATGCGGTGCAACCTGATTTGCCTGTTCGACGACGGTCGCATCAAAAACCACTCCGCCGGCCACATCAGCTCGGCCGAGTCCGACGAAATTCTCAAGACCCTCCAGAAGGAAATCGGTGGCCCCGGCTTGAATTTCTACACGGGTGTCAGCTATCGCCACCTGTTCGTCGGCAAGGGGCTTGACCCGCGACTCGACTGCGCCCCGCCGCACGATCATCCGAATGAACCGGCGGAAGGGCTTCTCATTCGCGCCAAAGTTCCCGAAGCGCAGCCGACTGCTGACCTGCTCAACAATTTGATCCGCCGTTCATGGCCGATCCTGAAGAATCATCCTGTCAATCAAAGTCGTCGTGCCGCCGCCAAAGATCCGGGCAACTCGATCTGGCTGTGGTCACCGGGCAAACGTCCGAAGATGTGGACCTTCCCAGAACGATTTGGGGTCCGCGGCGCGGTGATTTCCGCAGTGGATCTGATTCGCGGCATCGGGGTGTACGCCGGACTGGAGGTGCTCAAGGTTCCCGGCGCGACCGGCCTTTTCGATACCAACTACGAGGGCAAGGCTGATGCCGCTCTTGCGGCGCTGGGACGCTGCGATTTCTGTTACGTTCACGTGGAAGCTCCCGACGAAGCCGGCCACGAAGGCAACCTTGACCTGAAAATCCGTACCATCGAAGACCTCGATGCCCGCCTGATTGGCCGTATTCTGGCGGGACTGGAGGAGCGGAACATGGAAGCGGTGGTGGCCGTTTTGCCGGACCATCCGACGCCGGTGGAAAAGCGGATTCACGTTCGTGACGCTGTCCCGTTTGCCATTCGCGACCGGCGGCAAGCGCCCGATATAGTCGAACGTTACGACGAACAAAGCTGCGCCGGCGGCCGATTCGGGACGGTGCGTGGCGACCAGTTCATTCGCGCCGTGTTTCAGAAGTAGGGGCGACCGTCCCGGTTGCCGTTAGTGGGACGGGCAACTTGCCCGTTTGGCTGGTCGTTGCGCGCCGGTTTCACGGGTGGTGCGTGGGTTTGCCTGACCCCGCACAGAACTTGAGCCCCATCGCGCACGCGAATCTTGATCGCCGGTTTGCGACACTGACATATCGCTAGGCGATATATCGGCCAATAACATTGCGAATGGGCTGACTGCGGGGCTGGTGGTCCATCCCCTCATCAAGTTGGCCGCCGGGCATTGCCGCGAACTGGGCTGGGACGCCATCCTGCTCGGGGTCTTGTGCCTTATCTACCACGTTTTCGATTTGCCGCATCGATGATTTTGTGGTGGCCCTTGGGACCGCGGTATTCCTCTTTTTGAGATTCCCCGGTTGTTCTCAATTCATAGGGATTCCTTGATTTTATGCCACCGGAAGGGGGTTGGCATACCCACTGCTATTCAAGTTTGCAACCAGGCGTTTGGTCAGAGGCAGGACTAAGAGATGATTGAGGCCAATAAACAAGACATCTACCGAGTACTCATCGTGGACGAAGATGCTGCCATGCGCGAGATGATGGCAGGATTGCTGCGCGCGCCGAATCGCAGCGTGGAAGTGCGCGACGGTCCGCGCGCCGCGTTGGAGTTCGTGCAGCACAATTCCATTGATGTGGCGTTTGTCGATGCCGCGTTGACAGGCGCGTCGGCCCAGCATCTGGCGGATATGATCAAGAAACGCTGCCCGCACGCGCACGTCGTCATCTGCGCGGGACGGTTGTCCCAGCCATGGGACGCCGCTGGTCGCACGAAGAAGGGCGAACGCCCCTTGCGACAACCATTGAGTTTTGGCGAAGCCCTCCAGCTCGCCGATTCATGCACCACTGACTGATATGAAACCGATTACGGCGCTGGGCCTAGGGTTGGCCATGAAGCAGGCTGCGCGGGGTGCGCAGGATATACCGTTCATGGCGGGCCAGCGCCCGATTTTTTGGCAAGCAGCCGAGAGCCCACGACGCCTCGGGCCTTCCGCGCGTCACGGGTTGAGAGTCAACTGTTCGAATCCCCCCAACGCCATCAAGGTCGGCGCCTCCTCCGACCGAAGAACAGCTTGATCTCTCAACCCGTGACGCGCGGGGGGCCGGGTGCTTGCCGTTGAACCCATCCACGCATTACCTCGCTTGCTTTCCCGCAGACGTCCGCTATATTGGCCAAAGCCACACACCGCGCATTTTCATGGGGGCGAAACGGATTCGACTTTGTGAGGTGGGCGTGAGCGGCATGCCGAGGTTGTCAGGAGGCCTCGTTAAACACCTGGCAAAAACATAACTGCGAACCAAGAACTCGCACTCGCGGCTTAATTGACCGCGACGTCTCACCTGCGACACCTGCTGGTGGGCTGAGACGACAATAGCAGGTTAGTTCGTTGATGTCGTCTTCAGGTCAACGGGCGAAACATTAACTGGAGGCTGGCGCGTCGCGTGGCCTGTCCATCGGCAGCGCGCCGGGCGAGACCCAAAGATGGAATAAGCATGTAGTCATTCACGTGTACTTTGCAGGGGACGTGGGTTCAACTCCCACCGCCTCCACCATTTCTCACTTGGCTCCGGCCGTGCTCACCATGGCGCGCCAGATGAGGAATGGCCCTGAAGAACGCCAGGACGACCCTGTTCGGTTCGGTATAGTTGCCAAGATTTGCGTTGATTTTGTTGTCCGTTTGCACGAGACGTAAGAGTATATGAGGAGGTTGGTGGGGTTCTTCTCCGTCGTACTGTCTTTCGCGCTGTCCCAGGCCGCAGGGGCAGGGCCCCCGAATCCGGTGGAGATCATCAAGAACTTCAGCGACTTCCAGCAGAGTGATGTCGTGCGCCTCCTGAACGGAGATATCCTTTCCGAGCGTGGTTCGCTGATGGATTTTCCGAACGGGATTTCCGCCCAAACCTGTTTTGCTGTCCCGTTGTCCGCGGAAGAGGCCGCGAAACGACTGCAGTTGTGGGATCCGTCTCCGCACGCAGAATTAAAGGTGTATGCATTTCACCCACTCCATATGCCGTGTGAGTTGGCGGATTTTCAGCCGTTGGATTTCAACAACGGCCAGAAGCCCGTCCGCTGGCTGGTGGCCAAGATGGTCGCCAGCACCCCGGAGAAATCGGAACTCAACCTGACCCGCGACGAGGCCCGGGAATTCGCCGGTTGCCTGCCGAAGCGGGCTGATCTGCCGAAAGTGTCCGGATGCTGGGCTGGGTTGCTGCTGTCGCGCGCGTCGGCATTTCAACAACGAGGCCTGGCAGGGGTGCTGCCGTACGAAGTCGCGGGAGAATCCGTCTCTCCCGCCGAGCAGCTTCGCACGATGCTGCGCGAACAGCTCGCCGTCTCCCACGAGTTCCTGCCGATCCTCAAAAAAATCGGGTTGGCGGGAAACGCCGCCGAGCCGTCGTTGACCCCGTTCTATTACTGGAGCTTATTCGACGCGGACTATCACGGGACGATGAGCCTGGGGGCCGTATATCTGCTGGCGGTGGGCGACCATTTTCAACTGGTGGATCTGGAATACTACGTGAGCGGGAACTACTACACGTCGGCCACGCTTTACGAAGTCTGGCCCGTGCAAGCCGGCGGGAAATCCGGGGCCCTTGTGTGGCGTGGAGATTTTTTTGCCGCGCCCATGCTCCGGTTCACGAAGGGAACCGAGCGGATCGCCTACGGCGTGCTCATGCTGCAAGACATCAAGAAGGAAATCCGCTGCATCGAGGATGAGGCGAAGACCGGGCGATGAAGGCTGCATTTGCCACCGTGATGGTCTTGTTCTTTCTGTGCGCTGCCGTGTTGGCGTCCAACCCGATGAGTATTTCCGAGGAATTGGATGCTCAGTACAGCTATGTCGGTGACGCGAAAACACGCGGGGCGGGCCTGAATGCCGGCTCGATCGACGAGCACAGCGCGGATATCAAGTACGTGATTTCTCCGCAGGTCAACAAGGACTTGTTGTTGCGGTTCGGTTTCGAATGGCAACGCTTCTCGTTCGACGTGCCAGACCACGCAGCAGTCCCGCGCGTCTTGCAGCAGGCCAGCGGGGTGTTGGGCTTCGACTACCAGATCGCGGATCAATGGCTGATGCGCGCGGAAGTGGAGCCGGGCATTTACAGCGATTTCCGGGACATTAGCTGGCGCGATTTCGACGCACCGCTGATTCTGGGCGCGGTGTATTTAGCTGACGCCGACCTCCAGTGGTTCTTCGGCTTAAGACTCGATGTGCGCTGCGAGTACCCGGTTTTGCCCGTGGCCGGCGCCCGCTGGAAATTCGCCGATGAGTGGACGCTGAACTTCATGCTGCCCAACCCGAGGCTTGAATACAAGGTAAACGACCGGCTCACGTTCTATCTCGGTGGGGGCGTCGAAGCGGGGACATTCGCGGTGGGAGAAGATTTTGGAAGCGTCCATGGCCAGCCCAAGCTGGACGGGGCCATCGTGGATTATCTGGAGCTTCGACTCGGCGCGGGTTGTTCATGGAAGATCACCCCCAGCGTTACCATCGAAGCGGAAGCCGGCGACATGCCCTATCGGGAGTTCGAGTTTTTTGACCCCAATGTCGAGTTTCGAAGCCACAATGCGCCGTACGGCCAGATCGCCTGCCACGCCCGGTTCTAACCGAGCTCTCGCGGGAAGAGGAGAGCGCGACCGATAATTGATTCACCGAGTCGTGAACGCAGGCCTTGTTGTTCGTTTGCCCACTCTATTTGAACGGTCGCGCTCTTGAATCTGGTTGCGGACCAAAATAACCGTGCCCGCATCGCGGCGGTTTCCGCAGGTGCAAACAGCGAGTCGAGATTTCGTGCTCAACCTCAGCGCCACGCCGCCGGTGGCTCCCAAACCGCCCCTGCCACTAGGCGGCACGACGCTGAGGATCGAATTCGCCCAGTTCCGGCAACGCATCACCAACAGGCCGGCCAAACCCGCCCCATTTCTCCATGCGCGAAGAATAGGCATGGCCTGTCACGAAACAACGACAGGATGGTGACATGACGGCAGAGAATTTGTGACGAACGATGTTTCAGCGATCTCGTTGCAAGATCTCGTGGAGCACGCAGAGTGGAGCGGGCAGGAGGGGCGCGGGGGTAAACGCTTAGGAGGATGAAGCGGTAAGAAACCGCCCCGCGCAGCAGCCAAGGAGGACTGGCAGCGTCCGAACGGTATCGCAGCCAGACGGCAATCTCATTTCGCTATGGAAACAAATCGGTGACACTCAGGGGGTTTTCAAAGGCGGGCGGCTTACCCGGCCAGCAGCCCGCGATAATCGCTGGGATTGACCCTGTGGTTCGGGAACACCTTGTTGACATCACGCACGCCGAGATGTTTCTGGGACAACTCGGCAAAGACGTCGCGGTAATCGGTGGTGAGCATGAGGTCGCGTCCCTCGAAGAGTTGCTCGCGGGCTAGGCTCGGCCATTGGCCATAGACCTTTCCGCCGCGAACAGGCCCCCCGAGCACCATGAAACAGGTGGCGTGACCGTGATCCGTGCCGCGGTTGCCGTTTTGGCGGACGGTGCGGCCAAACTCGCTCATCGTCAGGATCACCACGTCGCTCATGCGATCGCCAAGGTCCTGGTAAAGCGCGGCGAGGCTGCGGGAGAATTCTGAAAACCGGTTGGCCAATTGGCCCGCCGCGCCGCCTTGGTTGGCGTGCGTGTCCCAGCCGCCCACCTCGGCAAAGGCGACTTCGACGCCGATGTTGGCCTTGATCATTTGCGTAATCTGCATGAGCGAACGACCGAATTCGCCGTTCGGATACGACGCGCCGTGTTGCGGCGTGTACTTCGTTGGGTCGGTCGCCTTCAACATCCCGATTGCATCAAATGCGTCCCTGCCGGTGCCGTGGAGCAAGTCGCCGACCGCGGTTTCGTACATGCCCTCGAACCCGTTCGCCGCCGCGGACGTGGTGCTGCTCGAAGTGAATCCGGTCGTGCCGACGCCGAACGTCTTGAGATCGGGAATCGCCAGCGCTTCCTGATCGCCCTGCAGGGTGCGGGGTAGCATCGCGGTCATGGAGACGGCGCGGAAGGCAGTGAGCTTGGCACGGTCTTCGGGGCATTGCAGCAACGCGCGATTGAGCCAGCCCGTGCGGATCGACTTGTCGTCCGCCACACCGCATTCCATGAAATCCTGCGCGTCGAAATGCGAGCGGGACGAACTGGGCGAGCCGCAGGCCTGAATCAGTGCAAGGTGGCCGCTCTTGTAGAGGGGCAACAGGGCGGCCATGTTCGGGTGAAAACCGAAGAAGCCGTCCAGATCGAGCACGCCCTCCGGGCCGGCCTTCTGCGTGGGTTGCGCGATCGCGATTTCGGAGCGGGATTCGTAATAGTGCTTATCACCAAAGGGCACCACCATGGACAGTCCGTCCAAGGCGCCACGCTGGAAGATGCAGATGAGAATCTTCTTCCCGCCTGCCGCGCGCACGGGTTCCGCCGCGAAGACCAGTTGTTGCAGGAATGATGGCCCCCACAGTGGTATCGTGCCGACCGATACGAGGGCGAGCCCGCCGCGTTTAAGGAATGCGCGGCGTGAAAGTTTCATAAAGAGTCTCCTTGCCTCAGTGACGTTGAAATTCTGGCGAACCGAGGATCAACGCCGTGAGTTCGGGAATGTTGACGGTACTGGCCTCGCCATCCTCGGTGGCGGTAAGGTGCTTTTCCAGTGTGGCGCGCGTGGGAACTGTCAACTCGCCCTGCAAAAACGCCTGGTTCAATCGGTCGAGGACGATGTCGGGTTTGTCGATGTCCACGCCGTGAATAAGATCCGCCGGCGTGACCGACACATCCGTGAGTTTATGCTCCGCCAGCGCGAGCGCGAAGTTCATCCGGGAAATCAACGCGCCGGTGTTGACCCACTTGCGCGAATCCTCGGGATAACCCGTGGGGGCCTGATGGGCGAACAGCGGCTGGCCCATTTCAATGATTTGAATGTTGAGTGACTTCCGTTTGGCGGAGGCGAGCCGTTCCATGCCCCGGCCAAACGTGGCGCCCGCTTCCATGGCGAGGTGCCTATCCAGAGGCACCACATCATCGGTTGTGATCTTGCCGCCTGTCGCTCGAACGGCTGACACTGCAAACTCAAATGGCGACTTGATCTTTGCCCGATACGCCCGGGGTGAAAAGAATTCGGGGCTGAAGATGATGGTTTGGACGACCTGGCGCAGGTCGCCGTCGGTTTGGAGAAACACTCTGGCGATGTGATCCACCAGCGCG
>JBEKYJ010000137.1:0-11002 GCA_049511095.1 Verrucomicrobiia bacterium | reverse complement strand
CGCTACGGCGACACGCCGCTGGGCATGGTCGAGAGCGCGCTGGAATTTGTCCGCGTCTGCCGCAAGCACCACTACCACGACATCATTCTTTCCATGAAGGCCAGCAACCCGAAGGTGATGATCGAGGCGTATCGGCTGCTCGTCGCCCGGCTCAGCGCCGAAGGTTCCGACTGGAATTACCCGCTGCACCTCGGCGTCACCGAAGCCGGGGAAGGGGAGGATGGTCGCATCAAGTCGGCCATCGGCATCGGCGCATTGCTGGAGGACGGCATTGGCGACACGGTGCGCGTATCACTCACCGAGGACAGCGTCCACGAGATTCCCGTTTGCAGGGAACTCGTCAAAAAGTACAACACGCTGTGGGAGCGGCAGCAGAAGGGTGAATTACCCGCGCGGCCCGTCCTCAGCGTCGTGGAGAAGCGCGATCCGTTTGTGTACACGCGGCGGCCCACGCCCGAGTACTTCATCGGCGACTTGCGGCTGCGCCTCGGCAAAGAACACCCGCAACGAGTCGAACTACCGGTTCCATTGACCGCGCGCCTCGGCGATATCCAGCGCATCACGACCGCTGAGCCGGACACATTTGCGGAGATCCTGCAATTTCACGTCAAGACGATGGCCGACATTGGCAAGATTGCCGCGTTGAAGCCTGAATTGCGCAAGCGCCACATCCACGCGCCGATCGCGGCCAAGCTCGACAGCGCGGAAGTGACCCTGCCGGTGGCGGATGTCGCGGAGAAGATCAACGTCCCCTACAACGGTCAGGAGGATGTCACCGCGTTGCTGACGGACGCGGCCGAGTTGACCGTCCAGTTTGATGTCGAGGGCGATTCGCCCGAGCAGTTCGCGGACAATTGCGCCACGCTGGCGGGTGTATTGAACATGTTTCCGAAGAATCAGATGGTCCTTGCGGCTGGCCCTGCGGAAGGACTCGATGTGGTCGCGGCGTACCGGATTCTGGCCGCGACTCTCGATAATCGCGGGCTGAAATTGCCGATTCTGATTCACGACCGTGTCAACTCCAAACGCAAACGCGCCCACCAGGTTCAGCAAAGCGCGCTCATCGCCGCCAGCACCCACATCGGCGCACTGCTGTGCGACGGCATCGGTGACGCGGTGGAAGTCACCGGCGAGGACGATTTGCTGAAGTCGGTGAAGTTGGCATACAACATTTTGCAGGCGGCAGGCGCGCGGACGTTCAAGACGGACTATGTGGCTTGCCCGAGTTGCGGGCGCACGCTGTTTGATTTACAGATGGTGACAGCGCGGATCAAATCGCGGACGGCGCATCTGAAGGGCGTGAAGATTGCCGTGATGGGTTGCATCGTCAACGGCCCCGGCGAGATGGCGGATGCGGATTTCGGCTATGTCGGCACGGCGCCGGGCAAGATTTCGTTGTGGGTGGGCAAGACGCAAGTGAAACAGCACATTCCGGAAGAGCAGGCCGTGGACGAGTTGATCGCGCTCATCAAGGAGCACGGCAAATGGATCGACCCGCCCGCCAGGGTTGAAGCGAAGGAAGTTGCGCTCAGCGCGCGGTAACAGAGGAACGACATGAAAAAAACTGTCGCAGTCACAATCGCGTTTTTTTTGACGTGGGCCGCAGGCGCATTCTCCGCTGTGGACTGGGAGCACAATTACGACGCCGGGTTGGAGAGGGCGAAGAAGGACAAGAAGCTGGTGATGGTAGACATGTACACCGATTGGTGTGGCTGGTGTAAGAAGCTTGATAGGGACACCTACAGCGACAAAGACGTTGGGGACGAAGTGACGAAGGATTTTGTTGCGGTGAAACTGAATCCTGAGAAGAGTCCGAAAGGCGCAACGCTGGCCAAGCAATTTGGCACGACCGGCTACCCTCATATCGTGTTCGTCGATGCGACCGGCAAGAAGGTGTCGGAGATTAGCGGATATCTGCCCCCCGGGGAATTCCTGAAGCGTTTGAAAATGATCAGCGATAAAGCGGCGAAGAAGTGACGCGCGGCCAGCCACAACCCTGGCGTGTCCAATCCTCCGAGGTGATAGCCGACTGCCGCATCTTCAAGGTGCGGAAAGACGTCACCGTCAATCCGCGCACAGGCACGGCTTACGAAATGTTTGTGCTGGAACAGCCGACTTGGGTAAACATCATCCCGCTCACGCCTGACGAGCAGGTTGTGATGGTCGAGCAATGGCGCCACGGCACGCGCTCGGTCCACTTGGAAACGCCCGGCGGGTTGATGGACGAGAACGAGTCGCCGGAGCAATGCGCGCGACGCGAATTGCTCGAAGAGACCGGCTACGAAGCCGGCGAGATCGTCCACCTCGGCACCGTCCATCCGAATCCCTCGATCCAGAACAATCTTCAGCGCTACGAACTGGCCACGAACTGCCGTAAGGTCGCCGAGTTGAAGCTCGACCACGCCGAGGACATTACCGTGCGGCTCGTTCCCTTGGCGGATGTGGCGCGCATGATCGAGACCGGCAGAATTACCCACGGCATCGTGATTGGCGGGTTCTACTGGTTGGAGTTGTATCAACAGCGGTCGCGGAGTTGATTCAGTTTTGGAGTGCTGCGGCTTGACGCAGCCTTTCCTGCGGCACGAGGTTTGATGCGTACCGCGAAGCGAACACGCCGAAACGGCAAGGCGGTGTCCAGCCACCGCACTCCAAGGTGCGTCGTTGACCCGGCCCCGCCCGGCTGATTAGACTCAGGCTGATGAGTAAATTGATCGCCAAGCTGAACGAGATTCTCGCCGACGAATGGGCGTGCGTGCGTGCGTTGCGCCGGGCGGAATCTCACTGCGACGAACCCGGCAAGCTAGAAGTCATCAAGCGCGTGCGCAGGGATTACAGCGTCAATTGCGTCAGTCTCGCCAACATTGTCCGCGGGCTGGGAGGCCGCCCAACGGACATTCCGAGCGCACGCTTTTCACTGAAACTCTCCGACGAATCGTTGGCCGACGTCCTCGACCTCGCGCAATCGATCCAAGAACACATCATGTCCGAGATCGACACCTTGATTGATGAACCAGAGATCAAATCCTACCGAGACCCGCTGGTCATTGTCCGAAAGCTTCACACCGAAAACATCCACTGGCTCAAGTCGGCGCTACAATCATCAGGCTGATCTTGGCCATTCTCTGCTTGCTTTCCGCCCCACCGGGTTTATGCACGACGACCAAGGAGAAGTAATGGGTACGGATGCGGATACGGTTACGGTTTCAGAGCGTCGGTCGTTCGTCGGGAGACCCGGATCGAGGGAAATGCGCGGATTCGGAGACGGATCACACTCCATCGGCTCGCCCTTAACCCGCCTGATCGGACCCCGTTTCCCCCACGTTTCAAAAGCAATTTCCTATCAGTTCAGTTTGGGATATCCGACCGTTTGCGCGAGGATGACGCTCTGCTCAGGACGCAGCTTCATGGCTTGAGCGAGCGACGGCCGGTCAATCGAGCCGCGAACGACCACGGCCAAACCTTGCGAGGCGCAGTAGAGATAAACGTTTTGAGCGACGAAGCCCACGTCTGTGCCGCTGTAGAGCTTCTTGTCGTCCTCGGATGCGTTCTTCATTCTGGTCGAGTCAACCACATAGACAAGATTCAGGGGCGCATCCTTGACAAAGTCCTGTCGTCCTGTCGCTTCACGGAGGTCTTTCGCCACCACCGGCGTCAGACTGTGTGTCTTCGCTTCGTACAGATAGAGCGCCTTGGGCAACGCCACGTACACATCCACCTCCTGCCAGTTCACCGCTGAGGGCGCCGTCCGTTTGCCGGAGTCTGGCCGGTTGATGCCATCGGCTGCCCAGAGAAGATTGGACAGTTCCTGTAACGGCAGCGGCTTGGAATCAAAACCCCGTGACGACTGGCGCAACTTCAACGCCTGCATCAGCGGCCTGCCGATTTCCGTTTGCGGCGGTGGCAACTGAATCGGCTTGAGTTCCTCCGTCAAACCCAATTCCGCGCCAACAATGCATCCAACAAGACAGATTGATAAGAGAAGCTTTTGTGATCTGGTCATGGCGACCCTTTCTATTCCTCAACCATCATTCGAGTCCCAGTTCTAATACGCAATCGCCGCAAAGACCGGATGGTCTTTGAGCCGTTCGCGGCCTTTGAGGAACGTTAACTCGATCAGGAAGTCGATCTCGATGATGTTGCCGCCGAGTTGCTTCACCAGTGCCGCCGCGGCCATCGCCGTGCCGCCGGTGGCGAGCAGGTCGTCCACAATGAGGACGTTGCTCCCCTTCCTGATGGAATCGACGTGCATCTCGCTGGTCTCGCTGCCGTATTCCAGCGTGTAGCTGGTGACCACCGTCTTGTAGGGGAGCTTGCCCTTCTTCCGCACGGGAACGAATCCGACGCCGAGCTTGTAGGCCACGGCGCCCGCGAAGATAAACCCGCGCGCATCGATGCCAACCACCACGTCGATCTTCTTGCCCTTGTGCCGGTCGGTCAACGCATCCACGGCGATGCGGAACAGTCGTCCGTCCTGCAGGATGGGCGTGATGTCCTTGAACAGGATTCCCTTGATCGGAAAATCCGGCACGTCGCGCACGGCTGCTTTCAGTTCGTCGTACATAAAGTGGTGAGTCGTCCCAATGGATTGCGACGGTGTTTGTACCGGATTCGTCGACAGAAGGGAAGTCCGAAGATGAGCCGCGGGCTAATTACGC
Source organism: Verrucomicrobiia bacterium (assembly GCA_049511095.1). Classification (GTDB taxonomy): domain Bacteria; phylum Verrucomicrobiota; class Verrucomicrobiia; order Palsa-1439; family Palsa-1439; genus Palsa-1439. The sequence goes on along the minus strand of JBEKYJ010000137.1, from coordinate 6,347 downwards.
GAAATCGCCTGCGGCCGATCCTGCTTCTCCATCACCCGACGCAATTTTGTCAACGCGATGTTTTGAATCTGGCGCACCCGTTCACGCGTCACCTTGAATTTCTTGCCGACGTCTTCGAGGGTCTTCGGCTTGCTGCCGTCCAGCCCAAAACGCAGGGTCAGAATCTCCGCCTCACGCGGGTCAAGTTCTTCCAGAATGTCGCTCACTTCCTGCCGCAACGTCTTGTCCCGCAGCAACTCGAAGGGAGTCAGGGCCGCGTCGTCGCCCACGATTTCGCTGAACTCGGTGGCATCGTCGTCACCAATCGGCGCATCAAGGCTGGCGGGACGCACGCTGATGTTCCGAAGTTGCGCGACCTTCGCGCGCGGTAGGCCGAGGAGATCGGCCAATTCCTGGTCGGTCGGTTCGCGCCCCAGTTGTTCGCTCAGCTTGTGACCGGCGCGCTTCATCTTGCTGATCTTGTCAACGAGATGCACGGGCAACCGAATGGTCTTTGCCTGGTTCGCTAGGGCGCGTTTGATCGACTGCTTGATCCACCAGGCAGCGTACGTCGAGAGCTTGCCGCCCTTCTTGGGATCGAAGCGTTCGACGGCCTTCATCAGGCCGATGTTGCCCTCGCTGATGAGGTCGAGCAGCGGCAGGCCGAAGTTCGAATAATCGTGGGCGATTTTAACCACCAGACGGAGATTGGCCTTGATCATCTGGGCGCGCGCCTGACGGTCGCCCTTCTTGATGCGGGCCGCGAGCCGGATCTCGTCCTTGGGGGTCAACAGGGGAATCTGCCCGATCTCGCGCAGATAAATCTTGATCCCGTTCTCGCTTTCCCTGTTGTGGTCTATCACCATTTTGTTCTCACGATGCTCGAAGAGCCTCCATCGTGCCAGTATTTCACGCAGGCTATGCCGTCAATTCATGCTACGCAAGCACTTTCAAACTGGATTTGCGACCACACCGTATTCCATATTCTTAGATGCGCGAATGCCGCTTTTGGTTCAAAGCCGCACTTGCGCCAGGATGCGATCGGGGCGGGGTGGTTACCTCGCTCCGACGATTATTCGGCTGTTTTCGAACGTTCTAGCTGATCTCTTTGCCTTTCGCCGCTTTTGCTTCCTTGAGAACAGCCTGCGCCGCGGCCAGACGCGCTATCGGCACGCGGAACGGGCTGCAGCTTACGTAGGTGAGGCCGATGCGGTGGCAGAACTCCACTGATGACGGGTCACCGCCGTGCTCGCCGCAGATGCCAAGCTTGATGTTGGGACGCGTCTTGCGGCCTTTCTCGATGGCAATCTCCATGAGTTGACCGACGCCCGCTTGGTCAATCGTCTCAAACGGATTCCGGCTGATGATTTCCAGTTCCTGATACTGCGGCAGGAAGGAACCGCTATCGTCGCGGCTCATGCCGAGCGTGGTCTGGGTCAGGTCGTTGGTCCCGAAGCTGAAGAACTCCGCGTCCTTCGCGATCTCGTCGGCACAGAGCGCCCCCCGCGGGATTTCGATCATGGTGCCGACCAGATAGTCAATCTTGGCTTTCTTCTCTTCCATGACCTTCTTCGCGGTGGCGTGGACGATTTCCAACTGGTTCTGGAGTTCCTTCCGGAACCCGACCAGCACGATCATGATCTCGGGCTTGACCGGGATGCCTTCCTTGCGCACCTGGATGGCCGCCTCGATGATCGCGCGGGTCTGCATCTCGGTGATTTCGGGGAACGTGATTCCCAACCGGCAGCCGCGGTGCCCCAGCATCGGGTTGGCCTCGTGCAACGCCGCCACGCGCGCCGCCACCTTCTCCGGGCTGATGCCGAGCTTGTGCGCCGTTTCACGCTGCGTCTCGCTGTCGTGTGGCAGGAACTCATGCAACGGCGGATCGAGCGTGCGGATCGTAACCGGATGGCCTTTCATTTCGCGGAAAATACCGACGAAATCCTCACGCTGCAGCGGCAACAGCTTCGTGAGCGCCGTTTCCCGCGCTTGCTTCGTTTCGGCGAGAATCATCTCGCGCATCGCGTAAATGCGGTCGCCTTCGAAGAACATGTGCTCCGTGCGGCACAAGCCGATGCCGGTCGCGCCGAATGCGACGGCGTTGGCCGCCTGGTCGGGCTGGTCGGCATTGGTGCGGATCCCCAGCCGCCGAATCTTGTCCGCCCACTTCATCAGCTTCTCGAACCGCTGATAGGTCGGGGCCTTCTTCGGATCGAGCGTCTTGGCGATGAGCACCTGCACCACTTCGCTCGGCGCGGTCTTGAGTTCGCCCTCATACACTTCGCCCAAGGTGCCGTCGATGGAAATGAAACCGCCTTCCTTGATCGTGTGGCCTGCCACCTGCATGACTCTCGCGGTGTAGTCGATCACGATGTCCGCCGCGCCGCAGACGCAGATCTTGCCCATCTGACGGGCCACCAAAGCCGCATGCGACGAAACGCCGCCGCGCGCCGTGAGAATGCCGTCGGCGGCAATCATGCCCCGCAGATCTTCCGGGCTGGTTTCAACACGGCAGAGCAACACCCGTTCGCCTTTGCTGGCGCGCGCCACGGCGTCTTCGGCGTTGAACACCACCCGGCCGCTGGCCGCGCCGGGGCCGGCCGCCAGACCCTTGCAGAGAAACCGGCCGCCTTTCACGGCGGCATCGCGGTCCTTGCGGTCGAAAATCGGCGCGAGCACTTGCGTCAACGAATCCGCGGGAACGCGGCGTACCGCTTCCTTCCAATCAATCAGCTTCTCGTCAACCATCTCGACGGCGATGCGCACCGCCGCCAGGCCCGTGCGTTTGCCGTTGCGGGTCTGGAGCATGTAGAGTTTGTTGTCTTCGATGGTGAACTCGAAATCCTGCATGTCCTTGAAATGCTGCTCCAGCGTCTTGCGGACGCCTTCGAGTTCCTCGTGCGCCGCGGGCATTTCCTGCGCGAGCTTCGCAATCGCCTGCGGCGTGCGCGTGCCCGCCACCACGTCTTCGCCCTGCGCGTTGATGAGGTATTCGCCGTAGAACACCTTCTCGCCCGACGCGGGGTCGCGCGTGAAAGCCACGCCGGTCGCGCTGGTGTCGCCGAGGTTGCCGAACACCATCGTCTGCACGCTGACCGCCGTGCCCCATTCGTGGGGGATGTGGTACTTGCGGCGATAGACAATCGCGCGGTCGTTCATCCACGAACCGAACACTGCTCCCACCGCGCCCCAGAGCTGTTTCACCGGATCCTGTGGAAACTCCTGGCCCGTGCGCTTCCGGATGAGGTCGTTGAATCGGCTGACGAGTTCCTTCAACTGCTTGGCGGTCAGGTCGGTGTCCTCTTTCGCGCCGACTTCCTCCTTGAGGTGAGCCATCACTTCGTCGAACGGCTCGTGGTCGTCCCGGCCGACCTTCTGCACGCCCATGACGACGTCGCCGTACATCTGCACGAAGCGGCGATAGCAATCCCACGCCCAGCGCGGGTTGCCGGACTTGCGGCCGAGCACTTCCACCGTCTCGTTGTTGAGACCGAGGTTCAAAATCGTGTCCATCATGCCGGGCATCGACTCGCGCGCGCCCGAGCGGACGGACACCAGCAGCGGATTCTGACGGTCGCCGAACTTCTTGCCTGTGACCGCTTCGAGTTTCGCCAGCGCGGTACTGACCTGGTCAGCCAAAACTTTGGGATACGACTTCTTGTTGGCGTAGTAGTACGTGCAGACTTCGGTGGTAATCGTGAATCCCGGCGGGACAGGCAACCCGATCCGCGTCATTTCATGCAGGTTCGCGCCTTTGCCGCCGAGCAACGGTTTTTGCGAACCATTGCCATCGGCCTTGCCGCCGCCAAAAAAGTAAACATACTTCGCCGCTTTACTGGAACGACTCAATTTCTTAGCCATATTCGCAAACTTCCTCTTGTGAGTTTGTACTGCCCAAGGGCAGGGAACTGACCTCCAACTAAACGGGGGATACTACGCGAATCAACTCTACCAAACGCCCCCCCTCTGTCAACGCCGCTTTCCCGACAGCGCATAGCACCAGGAATCATGTTTGAGCCGCTGTCTATGGTCGCCGACATTGATGTTCCCTTATCAATCCAGTCTCAGGTCGTTTTGTAGGGCGCGATGCTCCGAGCGCGGAGCGTCTCGGAGTATCCCGCCGTTTCTTCGCGCCGTGTCGAACCCATCCGGTACCGAAAATTGGCTTCGTAAGTGCGTAAAAACCACCCTTCCGGAGCGGTATTTTGGTGCTTTTTTCCCATTTTTAGGCTCTTTTTTGCAAAACGAACCCAACTCTCATTTTTTCTAACACATTCATGTCTAAATAGTTCCGCATTTTTCAGTTGGGTTCGTTTGGTAAAAACACTCTTCTCTATAAAGAACCCCGTGCCCGCCAAGCTTTTCTCCTCGCCTCGTTTTGTAGTAGCGGCCGTCCCCGGCCGCCGTCCTCCGCCGTTGTCCGCGCTGTCTCCGAATTGTAGGACAACGGGCCCCGTTGTCGCTGTCGTCGGCCTGCCCGCGATTCGTAATCGGGGTAGGGTGCTCTGGCCCAGAGCGCCGCTCCGCTTTGGAGTGCGGTGACTTGTCACCGCTTTGCCGTTGGCAGCGGTGGACGCCATCGCCTGACGGTCACATGAGATTTCTCTCATGCTTCGATCTTGGCACATCCGGTGAAACACCGTTACCGTACTTTGGGAGCCGAGTCGGACGAGACGCGCCGAATGTTTGCTGTCGGCGCAACGTTTGGGAGCCGAGTCGGACGAGACGCGGCAATGTGTTGTCGTTGCCGCAACCTTTTCTTTTGCATCCCCGCCCGTCGTTGGTAGGGACGCCTCTCCGAGGCGTCCGCTCCTCGCCCTTCCTGTAGCCGAGCCGAGCGGGAGCGAGCGAGTGCAACGTTTGGGAGCCGAAAGCGGCACTAGCCGCTGAGACGCCGCTGTTGTTTGCGGCAACGTTTAGAAGCTTTTCTTCTGTAAGGTTTGGGAGCCAAGCCGCTGGGAGTGGCGCAACGCAGTTTCAATGGCTCAACGGTACCACCGGCCGCTGCTTGCCCGTTTTTGGCGCCCAAGTCGGCCACTGAAGCATACCGACTTTAGTGTAATTATTGAAATCTTAGGCCATTTTTGCACAGTAACCGCAATTCAGCCCCATATTTACATTGCAAAAGGCGACATTCATCGTAATCTCAAGCCGTATGCTAATTGAATTCAGTGTGGAAAACTTTCGATCCTTCAAAGAACGGGCCACATTAAGCATGGTCGCTTCGAGCGATTCGGCAAAGCCTCAGAATGTTGAATGGGCCACGAAGAAGACGAAATTGAATCTGCTTAGGACGGCTGCGATCTACGGTGCAAATGCATCCGGGAAGTCAAATTTCATTAGCGCGATGGGATTCATGCGCCAGTTTGTCCTGAATTCGCACCGCGGACAGCAAGGTGATACCATTCCGTATCGGCCATTCAAACTTGATCCGGAGTTTGCATCTAAACCGAGCGTGTTCGAGATAAAATTCATAAAGAAGGGCATTCGATACGTGTACGGAATGAGTTTGGATGCCCGAGATGTGCAACGAGAGTGGTTTCATGAATACCCAAAGGGACAAAGACGCATACTTTTTGAGCGATATCACAGCAAGAAAGATGAAGTTGCGAAGGTCAAATTCGGCAGTCACTGGTCGGGCGAGAAAAAGGGATTGATACCAGTGGTTCGACACAATGCGCTCTTTCTGTCCATTGCGGCGCAGTATAATCATGCAGTCTCTGCACTGGTGCTGGAGTGGTTTCGGCGCGGTTTTCGACAACTCCGAGATCACCCAATAAACGCATCTGGGTCCGTTATGACAGCGTTTATCGAGGATGATGCAAAGTTCAAACAGAGCGTAAAGGAGTTTCTTGTGTCTGCGGACCTCGGAATAGACGATTACCGAGTCATCTTTAAGATGCAGAAGCAGACGGAAAACGGGGTGGTAGTTCAAGAGTTGACACCCGAGGAGGCGAAAGCGGCACTAGCGGAAGAAAAGGCCGGGGCGTTGCAGTTGGATGTTGTAATGCTGCACCGGGGGCGGGCTGCGGACGGGAAGGCAACCCTGATTCCATTCTTTTACCGCGAGGAGTCAGACGGGACGCGTAAACTGTTTACGCAATCAGGACCAATCACGAACGCTTTAACGAGGGGAACGTGTCTCTTTGTGGACGAATTAGATGTCAAGCTTCACCCACATCTGACGAGTTTTCTGATAAGATTATTTCAGAATGATAAGAGAAACAAAGGCGCAGGACAGCTGATCTTCACAACACACAATGCGGACCTTCTTGAAGAGGGAGATCTTTTCCGACGAGATCAGGTGTGGATTACGGAGAAGGGGTCGGACGGTGGCAGTACCTTGTATTCGCTGTGGTCTATCTCGG
>JBEKYJ010000136.1:0-16377 GCA_049511095.1 Verrucomicrobiia bacterium | reverse complement strand
AGGCCGTGGTGCAGCGCGTCGTTCACGACCAGGCCCCACGTTTCCGACAACAGGCTCGGCAGCACCAGCATGTCCGCCGCGTGGTAGTATTGGCTCAACTGCGTTTGATTCTGAAACCCCAGAAAGTGCGCGGTCGTCGCCGGGGCCTTCCGCGCCAGCGTCTGCAGTTCGTCTTGCAGTCCGCCGCTGCCGAGGAACAGTACTTCTATTCGACTCTGCGTGTCCGTGGGGAGCCTTTTGATGGCCCTCAACAACAAATCAGGACCCTTGCGCAGGCTCAGTTTTCCCGAAAAGATAATCACCTTCCGGTCAGGGCGAATGCCGAACGTCGAGCGCGCCGCGCCGCGAAACCGATCCCGCGCGGCTTCATCGCAACGAAATGACGTGGTGTCCACACAATAGGGGGAGAACACCAGCTTGTCCGCGGGGCAATCGAGTCGGCGATAATGATCGAGCGAACGCCGGCCGACATACAGCAGCCGTCCACAACGCTGATACAGCCAGCGCAACGCGCGCTCGCGCGCCCATGTTTTCAGTGCGTTGCGTGGGTGGGCATGGTCCGTCGTCTCGCCGCGGAAGAGAATGGGATGACCGGCCCGCCATGCGGTCAGGAACGCCTGCCTGTGAAAGCGCGGACTGTAGCCGACCACCATTACGGCGTCCGCCGCAACCTTGTTCAGCGCACCACGCAATCCGCGCGTGGTGACCTCGTCATCGGAGCCGGCCCCACCCTCGCCGACACGCGCGAGAAAGATGGAGGAGTAGCCCGAAAGCAAATTCGTGTCCCAGGCGAACGTCGCGCCGAACTCGCGGTCGTGGTAGCCTTCCACGCTGAAATCCGAGCCATAGATCGCGGTGACCGCGATTCCCAAATCGCGCTGCAGGGCGCGGTACACGGGCGCGTGGTACTGAATCGGATGCGTCTCGATGACGGCCAGACGGCTCATATCGCTGTACCGTTGAACAACTCGAACACCGGGCGGAACTGTTTCTCGTAGTTCCACTCGGTCAGGATGCGTTGTCGTCCCCGTTCGCCCATGGTGCGCAATTCTTCCGGGCGCTCCAACAGCCACCGGAGCGCCGCCGCGATGCTAGCGGCGTCTTCGGGATCGACGGGCAACGCGAGCTTGTTATCGACGTATAACGCCCGCCAGTCGGGCAGATCGGACACCAGCAGCGGCAACCCGCATGCAAGATAGTCGAAAGGTTTGTTCGAGGCGCCGGTCATGGCCTGCTCATTGATGTCGGCGCTCGCCTTGGGCATGAAGGCCAGGCTGACGTCCGCCTCGCGGCATCGCGCAAACAGTTCGGCGCGGGGGATCGGGCCGACGAACTCGACGCGGTGAGAAACGCCGAGTGTTGCTGCGAGTGTACGCAGTTCTTCGACATAGCCCCGGTGACCCGCGGTCTCATACCCGATGGCGCGCAGCTTCACCCACTCGGGCAACATCCGCAGGGCGTGAAGCACGGTCGTGGGCAATCGGGCTGGCACCAGCGAACCGTGATAGAGGACCCAGAGGTCACCCCCGTTGAGCGATGGGCGCGACGGGCCTACTTCGTGTTTCGTCGGGCAGTTCCACACGCAAACGACCTTCACGTCGCGACCCATGTCCTTGGTGAACTGCTCGGCGCGGCGCTCGTTCGGTAGCACACACACGGCTGCGCGGTGGGCGAGTTTCCGCCGTGTCCATAAAATGATCCGCATAAAACGTGAGGTGTTGCCGCGGCTCCCGAGAGTGCCGGGTGTGGGCGAATCGTGCTCATGATAAACGATGCGAATCCACGGCACGAGACTCAACAGCAAACCCGTGGGGCAGGCGAGGAGATCGGACGCATATACCCACGAGCAGCCGGACCAAAGTGTCCGGCCTGAGGCCCAGATGGTGAACCACGCATAGTGCAATTTTTGTTGCCAGCCGCGGCGGCCCACGGAAAGTTGACGGACGGTAATATTGGCGTGCGGCGGAAAGCGCAGCGATTCGACGCCGGGGACATCCGTGCCCAGGAACAACACCTGCCAACCATCGTCGGCGAGCATTCGGGAGCTGTGTTCCAGCGGCGGATAACCCGCTGGATTGGTGTACTGGATGTAAGCGGCGCGTGCCATGAGCGTTTACGGGGTTTCACGAGCGGCGACTGGTTCCGCCGGGCGTGTCGGGACAGATTTCAGCAGTGATTGGTAGAGCGCCAACATTTCATGCGCGACCTCCACGCTGGCGCGGGGCGGACGCACACCGGCCTTGAGTCGCGCGCGCAAGCTGGCGTCGTTCGCCACTCGCTGCAGGGTCTCCCCCCAGCGCCCGAGAGCATCCGGCTCAATGAGCAGACCATTGACGTCATGCCTTACGAGTTCAGTGAGGCCGCCAAGATTCGAACCGATGACGGGGATTCCCGCCGCGAAAGCTTCCAGGGCCACCAGTGGACCGGTCTCGAGCCATTGCGAAGGTACCGCGAGAAAATCGTACTGACGCAACCGCGAGACGACTTCACCAGACGGAATGGGATTGCAGAACGAAATGCGCGGATCGGTGCCAGCCAGAGACTTCATTTCCTTCTGATACGCCACGTTGGCGGGACTTTGCACAATGCCGTAGACATCGAGTCGCGCGTTCATTGTGGGCGCCGCGTGGAACGCCGCGATCAAGACATGCAGCCCTTTCGTGCGATCCAATCGACCGACGAACGCAATCCGCGTTGGGTACCCCGCCTCAGGAGCCAACGACGACGCGACCGGCGGCGGTTGGTCTGGTTCCCATTTGATGCCGTGACGCGACAGCGAAACTTTGGCGGGCGGAACGTTGTTCAATACGATGATTTCCTGAACCCAGTTGCAGACCGCCACGACGTGGTCCACTTCTGCCATCATCTTGTGGAAGACTGCGTGGCGTACCCGGGTTAGTTCGCTCATGCGCAGCGCCGTCCAGATCCCGCCCTGCAAGCCGCGGTCCCCCAGCCAGCGTCCCAGTGCCGGCGGCAGCCTGCCGACCTTGTCAGCGAGCGGGCCGTGCATCCCGAGACCGTTGAGTGTGCAGCCCGCGCAACGCGCGACTTCCAGTCGTCCATCGCAGAAATCTTCGCCCCACAACATCAGCGTGCCACGCTGGCAACTCACCGTCGGCGTGTGATACGTGAACACCACCGGGATGTGGCGCTGTTTGGCGGCCTGGACCATCCGCAATGACACCCCGCGAGTGAACGCATGCAAATGCACAACGTCAGGCGCCTCTTCATCGAGATTCTTCGCGAACTCGCTGGCAGCCAGCGGGTCGCCAGCGCCATAGAGTTGAATCAGGTCGGTCACCTTGCCAGTGACGGCGTAGCGCCGGACGCGCAGACCGTCCACCGTGTAGGCGCGACTCGTCTCGTCTGGCGCGGCAACCATGGCCTCGATGCCGAGTGCCTGGAGGTCACGCGCCAGATTCCCGACGTACACCTCCGTTCCGCCCATCGGGTCGGGAGCGAAACAGAATGGAACCTGAATAACCTTCATTTCATCACCGCCGACGCTTCCGGTCCGGCCAATTCGAGCGAGTCGGCCGTGCTGGCACGCACGTGCACAGGCAAGCGAGATGGATCTCGGCAGAATTGCGATGGGCAAGGACCAAGCCGCCCGCGCCAATGCTCTCGTCGTCAGGATGCGGACAGAGCACGAGGAGCCGTTTGCCGACGGGTACTGTCAGGGCACGAGGCTCCCAAGCTTGGGCCAGCAGCTGGCGACGAACCCGAAATTCTTCCTCCGTCGCGTCTATCAACTGCGGCTTCACGTAGCCAAGGTAACGCGGGTAGGAGACGAACCCGGTGAGCCAGCGGTGCAGATAAACGCCGTTGCGGCGCAGCAGAGTATTGATGGCAAGCAGTGGATTCATCGGCTTTCGTTCCGCCCCACAAGCTGCGGTGTTTCCACCGATGATTCATTCGGAACCAGCAACCAGTCCCTGAACTCGCTGGCCGTAAACTTCTCGTGCTTGGCCGCCCCACGATCCGTGATGTTGAAAAACCGATAGCCTGCAGCCCTGAGAAATCCCATGCTGTTAAGAGAGTCCTGATACATGGGCAGAACCTCCAGAAGGATGTCGGGCTTGTTTTTGGCGATCACGCTCCTCAACCCGGTTAAGATCCGGGACTCTGCCCCCTCGGCATCGATCTTGATCAACAGCCGCCCGGCGCAAGAAAGCAATGTTTCCAGCAACTCCGCATTCAACACGAGTGTCTGGCTGACCTGAAGAGAACTGCTGAAGATCAGGGCAAACTCCTCCAACAGAGAGCCATTGTTGAGATGATCCTCAGGCTCAAAAAAACTTGCGAAAACGGTCTTCTCACCGACCGCGCAATTGAACGCCTGGACATTCCTGACGGCATTCAGTTTGAGATTCTGGAGCAGGCGCAAGTAGGCTTTTCGTGACGGCTCAAAGACGAAGATCTGGCTGTCGGACTTCTGTAAACGTTCAAAGGCCGTGGCGACGAAAAGGGAAAAGAGACCCACGTTGGCACCGATTTCGACGACGGTATCGTAATCTGCCAGTCGGGGTTCCAGGAAGAAAAACACTTCCCTTTCATAAAGGGGGTTGCGAGAGACCAGGCTTTCAAAACCAATTTCGCCGAAACGCGGATACAGGGCGATCGATGTCTTGGTCCCGAGTATGACGCGCCGGGACGGAAGGTCACACTCCGGCCATCGTGCGGCAAGGACACTGTTCAATATTTGTCTCTTAAACTTGCACTCTGGCAATGGTCGCAGCACGCCGCTGAGCAAGGCAAAGTACCAGCGCGTTGCTAAGGGCGACTTGCCGATGACGGTGTGGGCCAAGTGAGCAGCCCGCTTTGCCGCTGAAGTGAATTTCATTTCCTAATCCCGGTTCCCGACACGACGTTCCAGAAGCTTTTGCCTTTCCGATAGCTTACCGCGAGCGCCTCGGCGCGGCGATAACCGACGATCTTCGAGGCCAACGCGAGATGTCTCGGATGCGACGGCATGTAGCCTCCGGGACTGAGCCGTTCGAGCGCTTGGTAGGCGGTCTCAAAAGTGTCGGGGGTGTTCTCGTAGGTGGCCCGCGCGACCTGTTCGAAAACCTTAATGAGCGCGGCGCGACGCTTGGCGGTGATGCCGCCATGTTCCAGGAACCACTTCTCGACTTCGCGGGCGCTGCGGAGGCAATCATCGATGAACGCGGCGGGATCGCGACGCGAGACGGAGTGTTGCGAGTGGATGCGATAATAGGCCATGGTGCCGCAGCAGTAGGTGAACGTCGCGCCGTGCAGTGCGCAGTCCAGCACGAATCGCGCATCCTGAATGACGGGCAGCCGTTCGTTCCAGCCGCCGACCCGCTCGGCAATCTCGCGATGGAACAGGTACGCGGCGGGTGGACTCTTGCGCTGCATCACGTCGCCAGGTTTGAACGTATCGTCGCTTTGGAGAACAAGCCCCTGCCAGTCGCCGTACGCGACGTCGGCGCCAGTGTTTTCGAGCGCCTGGACCTGACGCATGAGCTTGTCGCGCACGAGCAGGTCGTCGGCGTCGAGGTATTGCAGGAACGTCCCGCGGGCGATCTTGGTGCCGGCGTTGCGAGCGCGGCTCGGGCCGCCATTCCGCGTGCGAATCAGCCGTGTGGCCGGGAACTGGCGCGCGACAATGTCGGCGCTAGCGTCAGTCGATCCATCGTCGACCACGATGATCTCGAGGAGATTGCGTGGATACGTTTGCGCTTCCACGCTGGCGAGGGTCTCGGCGATCCAGCGCTCGGCGTTGAACATGGGGACAATGACACTAATGAGTTGATTCATGGCTTGCTTCCTTTTCGGCTTCGGTCGGAACGGTGGGCGACAACACCTGCCGCATGGCTCCCAGCGTGAAACGAGTCAGGCGGATGCGCGGATCGCGGCAGGCGGCGCCGCCGAGTTGCAGCATGCGCCGCAGGCCTGAGCGTTGGCGATCATTGCGGATCCTGTTCACAATGTCCCACCAGTCGAGAAGACGGATTCGCTGCCGACAGGCGGCCCGCACCAATCGTTGGGACGAGGTCTCGCCCAGTTTCTGCAGAATGCGGTACCGTTCCTGCATGAAACGCTCCCACGACGACGTGGTTTTCGAATCTGGATGCAGACGGAAGTGAACGAGTACATCGTGGATGTAATTCACCTGGGGGAACAAGCCCAGGTAGCGGATCGTCAAGTCCCAGTCAAACGAGTAGTGGTACGATTCGTCGATGCCTCCGCAGGCCGCCACGCCCTGGCGACGGAACCACAAGCCAGGCTGGTGCCATCGGGTGGAGGAATCGGAGTGAATGATTCGCTCTGCGTCCAAGGGACCGGGCACGAAATACTCCTGAATCCCCTTCTCATCGAAGTTGAGCACAACGCCCGCCACGGCATCCGCTCCCGGGAACGTGGCGGCGATGTTACCGAGCGCTCCTGCGGTCAGGTAGTCGTCAGAGTTGATCCAGTTGAAAACCTCACCCGTGCAGCGCGCGAGCCCTTTATTGATGGCGTGCGCCTGGCCGCGGTCGCGCTCGCTGACCCAATGCGTGAACCACCGCTCGTATTTCTTGATGATGGCAACGCTGCCATCGGTGGAGCCGCCGTCGATGAGGATGTGCTCGAGGTTTGGGTAACCCTGCAGCAGGATCGAACGGATTGCCTCTTCGAGGTACGCGCCTTGATTGAACGAAGGCGTGACGATGGAAATCAGCGGCCATGGTTGGCCGCCGGCCGCGGTCGCGGGAAGGGGGGGCGTTTCCTCCGTCCACGGCCATCCCACATGGCCGGTGGGCGGCCGCGGCAATTCATAAAGACGAGGGCATCGCATGGCGACTCTCTGACTGGCGGTAAGGGTTGCTGGTTCCGTTGTGCTGGGCGGCGCGATTCCTCGCGCTACCGGTGCGGCTTTCGTCCGAACGTCAGCGTGGCGCGCGCGCCGGTCTTGGTCAACTGCGGAGCGGCGGTTTCCTGCCACACCCGCGTTGGCCCCGGCCAGGTTTCATGCACATCGTGAAATGCCACGATTCCGCCGGGTTTGACGTGCGGAAAGAAACCGTTGAAATCGGCCAGCACGTCTTCATAAACATGCGAGCCGTCGATGAACAGCAGGTCAATCGGCTTGTCCCACGTGCGGGCCGCGTCGGTGGACAACCCGCGGATTGGGGTCACGTATTCAGCGAGTCCCCGGGTTTCGAGATTGTTCCAGAAGACATGAAAGAACGATCCGCCCCGGAAGCTGGCGCCTTCCTTGAAGTCCGAGTCGTTCCCCGCAAACGTGTCGATGGCGAAAATGTGCTTCGAGGTGCCGCGGCAGCCGTACGCGAAACAACAAGTGGATCGCCCCTTGAAGCTGCCGATTTCAACTATGGTCGCGCGATCGGCTAGCGAGCGGGCGGCCGTGAAAAACCAGTGTTCCTGGTCTGGTGACACCAGCAGACCCTCCACGGTGCTGATCGAAGGCCAGATACGCCGGAATTCCCGTTCCGACGGGTCAAGCCATTGCGACAACTCCCATTGGAGGCGTTTGCGCGCGGATACGATCTTCTGCGCGGCTGTCGTTGCCAGGTGTTTTCCCATGTCTTTTGTCCGTTTCCCCGGCTCTACTGCATGCTCCATTGTCCGCTCATCAAGACCGGTGCCGGCCCGTTGAAACCAGGGCTGCCCGACCCATAAAAGTCGCCCAACTCCACGTCGATGTAGCCGACCCAATTCCGCAACCAATCGGCTTCCTCGCCGCCGGCCAGCAACCGCGTGCCGACACAGTAGCGCCCGGGTGCCAGCGGAAATTTCGCCACATGGCAGCGAAACTCACCGCACTTCTTCGCGGGGCAAAACGTCTGACCGACGTAGGAACTGTACAACACGGTCAGGAGTTCGTCATTCGTATGGCCCAAGGAAAACCCGACGTCAACCGCCTGTGGTTTCTCGCCGTCGCGACATTCGTAGCTGAAGACGAAGACGACATCCATCCCGCTACGCACAGCGGACAATTTATTCCCCTGTGCGTCCTCAATGCGAAACCCCGTCAGTCGAATTTTGCCGTTGCCTGTTCGGTCCTGTCGCTCCACCAAGGGGACATTATCAACCAATGACGGGAGAACGCGCTCCAGATAATGATGGATTACTCGATGCGAATCGCCCTGCATGATCACGCGACCGCCTTCCAGCAGAATCGCCGACGTGCACAGGTTTTCAATCGCTGCCATGTTATGGCTCACAAACAGCACCGTGCGGCCCGAGCGCGCCACTTGGTCCATCGTGCCCAGGCACTTCTTTTGAAACGCCGCGTCGCCGACGGCCAACACTTCATCCACCAGCACGATCTCGGTTTCGAGATGCGCGGCCACCGCAAAGGCCAGGCGCACATACATCCCGCTCGAATACCGCTTCACGGGCGTATCGATGAACTTCTCCACTCCCGCAAAATCCACGATTGCGTCAAACTTGCGGGCGATCTCGGCCCGTTGCATGCCGATGATGGCGCCGTTCAGGTAGACGTTCTCGCGTCCGGTCAATTCCGGGTGAAACCCCGTGCCCACTTCCAACAACGAGCCGACGCGCCCATGAATCCATGCCCGCCCGGTGGTCGGCTCAGTGATGCGCGACAGGATTTTCAGCAGCGTGCTCTTGCCGGCCCCGTTGCGACCGATGATGCCGGCGACTTCGCCACGCTTGATCTCGAAGGAGACGTCTTCCAGCGCTTGGAATAGACGGGACTTACGGGCCGCACCATTCTGGCGCACCAGAGACTTTACGCCATCGGCAAGACGGTCGCGCAGCGTATTGTGGCGGGTCTGCTGCGCGCCGATTTCGTACTGCTTGGACAAATTCTCCACGCGTATGGCAGTCGGATTCATCAGATAATGTCCGCAAAAACCCGCTCAGTGCGTTTGAAGTAAACAAGCCCGCCCACCAGCAAGATGGCGACGACGATGATACTCATGGCCATCACCGCGAAATCAGGTTGCTCTTTCCCCAAGAGCGCCCACCGGAAGCCTTCGATCACGCCGACCATCGGGTTCAGGCTGTACAGGAGCCGCCATTTCTCGGGAATGATGCTTACGGAATAAACCACCGGCGATGCGTACATCCAGAACTGCACGAGGAACGGAATGGCGTGGCCGACGTCACGATACTTCACGTTCAGCGCGGCCAGATACAGGCTCACAGCCACCGCGGTCACCACCGCCAGCAACGTGAACAGCGGCAGCGCCAGTACGCCCCACGTCGGCGCGATCCCGTACCACACCATCATGCCGAGCAGGATGACGAACGAAATCACGAAGTCGACGAGGGGAGCGATCGCTCCTGAAATGGGGATGACGAGTCGGGGAAAATACACCTTGCTGACCAGATTGGCGTTGCTCACGAGGCTCGTGCCGCTGCGCCCGATGGCTTGCGCGAAATAATTCCAGGGCAGCAGCGCGGTGAATGCGAAGATCGGGTAGGGCAGGTTGTCGGAGGGCATTTTCGCGAACCGCCCAAAGATTACGGTGAAGACCACCATGGTGAGCAGCGGTTGCAGGACGGCCCACGCCACGCCGACGGCGGCCTGTTTGTAACGCACGATTACGTCGCGCCAGGTCAGGAAATACAGCAACTCCCGATACCGGTAGAGTGCCGCCAGGTCGAAGCTCAGCCAGCCGCTACGTGGCTGGATCAGTACCACCGGCACCTCGTCCATTGTCCGTGACGGGGCGGCTACCGTGTTATCCACGCTCATGATTTAGCAGCCGTCAGGCATTTGTCTTCTTCGGGTGTGTCCTTCAGGAGGTATGGCTCCCAAAATGTGCGGTCGTAACGCGCCCACGCGTGGCAACCGAACGGAAGCTGACGGTGGTTGCGCTCGAAAGACACCCGTGGAGACACTTCAAACGCGAACCGCAGGCCGGTTGCCACGTCTGCGATCTTGAACCCGGGATCGTACCGGCGCGCCTCGTCCGACCAGAAGATGTCCGCGGTGCTGCTGCCCTGCAACCAGCGATGCACGTGCCACCGGGATGAATTGAACATCGGCAACCGCTTCAGAAACTTCTTGGGCAGGTTCAAGTACTGAATGTGCTTGGGCTTCGAGCCGTAATGCTCCCGCCAGTATTGATCGGGATCGACGGATGGCTTCGTCGAGTAGAGCACTTTGAGGAAGCTTTGCACCTTCATCAATGTAAAACCGAGGTTGCCGACGCGCTCTTCCTTGACCCACGGTGAGTCGGGGCAGTGGATCCACGGCGCACCGATGTAGTCGAGATCTGTCTGACACCACGGATCGAGTTGATCCGACAACACAAGGCTGTCGAGGTGATACAGGAGAATGTACCTGTAGTCGGCAAACGCCTCGTAGAACGACGGCGCCGTCAACAGCCGCGCATGGGCCGCCACGCTGCCAAAAAACTTCCCGGGAAACAATCTTGTCTGGAAAACGGCGGGTTCGAAGGCCGGCCGTCGCGGCGCGACCAGATACTTATCGTACCGACGGAAATAATGGAGCGCATGCCGCAAGGAGATCTGCTCGTCCGTCGTCAGTGTCGACCGCGACGAAAGCGGGACCACGACCGCCACAAGTTTCGTTGGCTCCGGGAGAGTGGGCGCTATGACACGCCGGATCATCAGACGACTCGTTGAAGCCGGGCGACGGACGGTTGGTTTGATTGGGTCATGAAAGCTTACGCAGGTTTCGTAGAAACATTCGGGCGGATTTGGGAACGGCGGTCTTATAAACCTTTCGCACCTCTTTCAGCGCCCGGTGAAGAACGGTTTCCGGCTGTGGCAGATGGGTGCGAGCGATCTCCTGCACGATGAAATCGTCGGCCTCCTTATGGCGCACAATCTTCGGCGGATGTTGCAGTGGAAAGGGCATCTCGGCTTGCGGAAGGTTTGCCCATCGGCTCTCGGCCCAGTTTGTGTGGGTGGCATCTTCACCGAAGCCGATATTCGAGATCAGGTTTACGTTTGGCACGATGGACAGGCCGTTGTGTACCAACGCGGCGAAGTTCCACTGATAATCCCAGGTCCACCAACGCTCCTTCGATTGGTAAGCTCTTTCGAATTGCTCACGCCAATACTGGGCAACCCGCGGGTCTCCGAGGACCTCCAGCAACCAGGATGTATCGCGAAACTGCGGCCACTGTTTGACTCCAAGGTCGAAGGACTGCCAGGCCCTCCGCCACGACGCCCAGCCCCAAACGTTGATCAAATGGGAAAAATAGTAACTGGACGGACCGCGCTTGTGGCCCAACTGCAGGTTGGTGCCGGAGACGTGCATCACCCGCTCATCGTCGTGGTAACGCTCCAGCAATTCCTCACAAAACCGGAAGAACGTTGGATGGGGCAGGCAGTCATCTTCCAGGAAAATGGCGCGGTCCACTTGCTGGAACACCCAGCTGACACCCGTGGCCACTCGAAGACCGCAACTCAGATTCACGTCGGAATAATTCTTCACCACTTCGCAGTCCCAATCCACCCGTTCCACGACCGCCCGTGTGGCGGCGCATTTCTGCACTTCTCCCGGCTGCTCTAGCCGTGGCCCATCGGCGATGACGAACAGCTTTGGCGGCCGGGCCTTCGCGATTTCGCGAAACACCTGCGCGGTGACATCCGGCCGATTAAAGATCATGAAGGCGACGGGAACTTGCATGAGATGCTGTCTCAACTGTTGGCAGCGACCTCTCGTAACAACGCGTGTTCAGCCAAGGTGTCCGCGGCTTTGCGGATGAGGGCGAACTCGATGCCCGATCGCTCGGCAATGTTGAGCAGCGAGTGCGCGGCATCCGAGAGATTCAGCACCCAGAGCATCGCCAACTCGAAGTTGTGGGCGTCGGTCTGGCCGCCGATGGTCTGATACAGCCCGCGCACCCCAAGCTGCGGCTCGCACTTCGGGTTGAGATTCAAATACTTCCGGTTGCCTTCAATCACCGTGACCACGGCGAGGCATTTCGCGAACGAATCGGCGAGGCTGCCGGGCTTCACAAAGTCGAGGTTGTCCGCGGACGTGTGGTACTCCGGGTAGCGGCCGTTGGGTGTGCGCATGAAACAACCGACGGGCAGGTTGAAGCCCGGCGAGCAGTATTGGCGTTCATCATAGCCGTACGGACTGAACTCGATGATTTCGTGGTCCTGCCCCGAATGTTCCAAGACATGCGCGACCGCGCGGTCGATGTCCGCGTCGCCTCGGCGGCTCTTCTTGTAAGTCAATTTACCCGCGTCACCAACGCCCGTGATAACGAGTCCGTGTTTGATGTTCGCGGTCTGTGTCTCGTTGCGCGCGAGCCATGTGATCGAGCCGATGGTGCCGGGGATGAACAGGAACCGATAGGAATGTCGCCGGGGTAGTTCGCTCAGGTGTTCCGCCAGAAAGGTTGTCAGCGCAATGCCCGAGAGATTGTCATTGGCCAGCGATGGATGGCAGGCGTGGCATGAGAAAAGGACTTCGTCCGAACTTTGTCCGCGTAAGAGAAGTTCGCCGTACGTGAGGTGGCCGTCGGCCAGCGTCGAATCGATGCAGACTTCGTACAGATCATCCACCAACGCCAGAAGCTGGCGCTGGCTCACACAGAAACCCCAGCGCTCGGCATAGTAGGAGGTGCGATAGGGAATCCAATCCGGGTGTTGCGGGAGTGAGAACAGGTGCGGCTTCAACTCGGGGAGCGACATCTTCGCCTCGACGGGCGCGCTGTAGTTGAGAACGTGGAGATTTGACTTCTGGAAGTCGATGACGCGTTCCCCCCGGCTGTTCTTAACGTAGGCGTCGCGGATATTCCATTCCTTGGGCACAGTCCAGTCAAACACCTTTGTGCCCGTGGGGACTTCGTGGATTTCAAGCGGGATGTGACGGCGGATCACCTGCAACGTCTCCCGGAAACCGTTGCCCGTGATGCTCCGACAAATCGGATACAACTCGGCAATGAGCCGGTGCATTTGGTGGCCGATGTTATCGGTCATCATGATCGGAAGTCGGGATAATCGCGGTCGCGGTCGGCGATCATGGTGACGTCGCCCGGCCAGTGGATGCCAAACGCGGGGTCGTTCCAGCGGACACCCGCCCCGTGCGTCGGCGTGTAGGAGGCCGACATTTGGTAGAAGACCTCCGTGTTGTCCGTGAGTGTCAAGTACCCGTGGGCGCAGCCTGGCGGAATGACGAGCATCTCCCGGTTCTCGGCGGTCAGAGGCGCGCCCACCCATTGCTTGAAGGTGGCTGAGTCGCGCCGCAGATCCAGAGCCACGTCGAAGATGGCCCCCATCGTACAACGCACGATTTTGGTTTCTTCGTGGGGTGCGCGCTGATAATGCATTCCGCGCATCGTGCCCTTGCGCGGGTTGAAGGAAAGGTTGCATTGCACGATCTGCGGGTCGATCCCGTGCTCGGTGAATTCCGCCTGGCACCACATGCGGGCGAAGAAGCCGCGTTCGTCGGTGAGCCGTTCCGGTTCCAGAAAATACACACCCGGGATTCTTGCTTTCTTGAAAATCATGATCGTGTGAGAAGTGTGATTGTCGGTCTGTTTCAGAGTAGCAGCATCTTCTGGCAGTAGAAAGCTTCAGCGTATTTGCTGGGAGAGTTGGACTCGATGCCCCGGAGCCGCAACAGGGCCAGGAACGTGTCTTCGCTGAACCATTGCTTGGACCGCTGGGTCTTGAATTGGTCGCAGATGTGGCGCACCTTGCGTTCGGCCAGATCCTTGCCGAGATGGACGTAGGTGTTCGGGGCACCCATGTCACCATCGTACTTCGGGATTTCGTACTCGAGGATCAAATGGTCGCGAAATGCGTTCCACGTCAGCTCTGCGAGCAAACGATGGTCCTGGTGCAGATCCCTGCGGCGGTGGGTGAAGATCAGGTCCGGCGAAACCTCGCGACTTAGCTGTTGGATGAACTTCTTGATGCGCTCGCCCATGAACGGGAAGTAACTATCGCGAAAGTTCTTGATGATCACCTTCTTCGCGCAGGTGCCGTGGAGAAAGACCTGGGCGCTGCGCCTGGCCTCGCGGACGCGCTGGGGTGTGGCACTGAGGACAACCCAGTGAACCGTGACATCGCGGTTTTCTTCGGTGAGCTTCAGGAGCGTGCCGCCGCAACCGATCTCGATATCGTCAGCATGCGCGCCCAGACACAGCACGGTGAGCGGACCGCGCGTGTGACCGTTGAGATTAAGCGTAATCATAGATGAGGACGATCAGGGGGAACATCACGCATACGGGGCCGATGGGGAGGCTTTCCAAACTTCCCACGGAGCCGGGCCACGCGCGTGCAACTCCTCCAATTGTTGTTTATCCTTGAACGTGTCCATCGCGGCCCAGAAACCGTCGTAGCGGAAGGCGCTGAGCTGATGGTCCTTGGCAAGCCGCTGGAGCGGGCCGGGGACAAGTTCTTCGCCTTCCTTGATGTAGTCGAAGATCCCCGGGCGGAAGACAAAGAACCCGCCATTGATGCGGATATGCGAGCCAGTGACGTCACTGATATCGGTTACCAGCCCGTCTCCGTTCAGGGAGACAAAGTGATAGGCGAGGTTCGGCTTGACGCAGAGGAACGTGGCGATGGTGTTCTGTTTTTGCGCGAAGCCGATGAGTTCGGGCAGCGGTACGCTGGTCAGGCCGTCGCTGTAATTGGCCAAAAACATTTCTTCGCCTTCGAGATGGTGCCGCACCGACCTCAGCCGCTGTCCGATGGAGCTGTGCGTACCCGTGTCGACGAACGTGATTTTCCAGTCTTTAATGTCGTTGTTCAACAACTCGACGTTTCGGCCGCCATTCGTCAGGACGAAATCGTTCAGGATCAGCTCGTTATTGTTGAGGAAGTGCTGCTTGATCACGTCGGCCTTGTGGCCGAGGCACAGGATGAAGTCCTTGTGACCGAAGTGGGCATAGTACCTCATCAGGTGCCACAAAATCGGCGTGTTGCCAATCTTGACGAGAGGCTTGGGGAGGCTTTCTTCATTCTCCCTCAGCCGCATGCCGAGACCGCCGCAGAATAGTACGACCTTCATGGTTTCAATCCTTTCGTACGGTATTTCTCTCGAGGGACGACATTACGAGCCGCCGGGTGCGGAATACACCTTCACCTCGGGTATTGGCACCACAAACTGGCCGCCCCACTTGCGGATAAACGCCATCTGCTCCATGATTTCGCCCTTGATGTTCCAGGGCAATATGAGGACGTAATCCGGTTTTGTCTTGCGGATCTTGTCGGGATGATGAATCGGGATACGCGTGCCAGGCAAGAACAAGTTTTGCTTGTGCGGACTGCGGTCCACCGTGTAGTCGATGAAATCGGTCCGCACGCCGCAATAATTCAACAGCGTATTGCCCTTGGCCGGCGCGCCGTAACCGACGATCGTCTTGCCGCTGCGTTTGGCCGCTATCAGAAACTCCAGCAGCTTGCGCTTCGTCTCCTTTACGCGCTCGGTGAATGAGATGTAGGTGTTCAGGTGATCGTACCCGGCGTTCAGTTCGCGCTGACGCAACTCCTCAAACCGTAGGGCTTGCGGCTTCGACTCGTCGTGGGCGTGCCGCGCATAGATGCGCAAGGAGCCACCGTGCGTGGGAATCTCCTCGACGTCAAAGACTGTCAGCCCGTGTTTTCCGAAGATTGTTTCAACCACCATCAGTGACAAATACTGGTAGTGCTCGTGGTACATCGTGTCGAATTGATTCTGGGACATCAGCTGCATCAAGTGCGGAAACTCCATCGTCAGCACACCCGTTGGCTTGAGCAGGATCCGAAGCCCTTCGACAAAATCGTTGATGTCCGGCACGTGCGCGAGCACGTTGTTGCCGATCAACAGGTCGGCTTGCCGGCCGCCTCGTGCCAGGTCCCGTGCAGTCTCTTCGCCGAGGAATTTCACGACGGTCGGAATGCCTTTCTTCGTCGCCGCCGCGGCGGTGTTGGCCGTCGGCTCGATCCCCAATACGGGAATCCCCTTGGCGACGAAGTATTGCAGTAAATAGCCGTCGTTGCAGGCGACCTCGACGACGTGATGCTCCTTGCCGAGCGCGAGCCGCGCCGTGATCATGTCGACGTACGTCTTGGCGTGTGCCAGCCAGCTATCCGAGAACGAGGAGAAATACGCATAGTTGTCGCTGAAAATATGACGGGCGCTGATGCAATCGGCTACCTGTACCAGGAAGCACTCGCTGCAGACCTTCACGTGGAGCGGATAGAACGGCTCCATCTGGCTGAGTTGCGAAGTGTTCAGGAAATCGTTGGCGATCGGCGAGGCGCCCAAGTCCAGGAACGTATGCTGCAAATTCGCGCCGCAGAATCGGCATTGGCCGGGGCTGGTCATGATGGTTTCCAATAAAAATTCCCGTCAATTTGCGCTGTGCTCAGCAGGTGCTCGAGTTGCTTCAGCCGCGTGAACGCGCGGAACTCGAACGTCTCGCGCGTCATCTGGATTCTCTCAAACACACTCCG
>JBEKYJ010000135.1:0-11030 GCA_049511095.1 Verrucomicrobiia bacterium | reverse complement strand
CAGAAACTCCAGCGCGACATCGAGGAGTACCGCACCAGCCACCGCAAGATCCTCGACGACCAGACCCAACGCATGCGCCAGACAATTCTCAAGGAGATCCAGGACGTCATCAACAAGGAAGCACGTGACGCCGGCTACCAGCTTGTGCTCGACAAATCCGGCAACACGCTCAATGGCATCTCCATCGTGGTGTTCAGCCAGGATTCACTTGAGATTACGGACGTCATCATCAAGACCCTGAACAAGAATCAACCGAAGGCCACCGAGACACCCAAACCTGCCGACAAGAAAGACGATAAGAAGGGCGACAAGAAGTAAGTGTGCAGCTGACGGCACGCGATATTGCGCAGCTGGTTGAGGGAGAGCTGGCGGGCGACCCCAAACAGGTAGTAACTGGCCTTGCGGGTGTGCGTGAGGCCGCACCCGGCGATCTCAGCTTTCTCGCCAACCCGAAATATCAGTCCGCAGTCAAGTCGACGCGCGCCTCCGTTCTGATTGTTGCAAGAGACATGGACGTCGCGTTTGGGGGCACGCTCATCCGAGTCGATGATCCTTCAGGGGCTTTTGACAAGGTCGTCCGCAAGGTGGCGCCGCGGCCGGCGATCTTCACGCCGGGTATCCATCCAACTGCGGTGATCGCGGCGACGGCGAAGCTCGGGAAGGATGTCTCGATCCAGCCATCCGTGGTGATTGAAGAGAATGTCATCGTCGGCGACCGCTCCGTCATCGGAGCTGGCAGTTACATCGGTTACGAGTGCCGACTGGGTGCGGACTGCCTGGTCCACCCTCACGTGAGCGTTCGCGAACGCACGATCCTCGGCGACCATGTGATTCTGCACTGCGGGGTCGTGCTGGGCGCGGACGGTTTCGGCTACGAGACCGTCGATGGCAAGCACCAGAAGATTCCGCAGGTTGGCTTCGTCGAAATTGGCAACGACGTTGAGATTGGCGCGAACACGGCCATCGACCGCGGCCGTTTTGGCCGGACCCGCATCGGTGCCGGCACGAAGATCGACAACCTCGTGCAAATCGGCCACAACTGCGTTATTGGTGAGCACTGCATCATTTGCGCGCTCGTCGGCATGGCCGGAAGTACCATCATCGGCAACTGCGTGACCATTGCGGGACAGGTCGGCGTCGCGGGTCATCTGACCATCGGAGACAAAAGCATCATCATGGCACAGGCGGGTGTGACGAAGGATGTGCCCGCGGGCGCAGTCATGCTCGGATCTCCTGCGGTCCCGCACAAAGAATTCAAACGGGCCAATGCGGCGTTCCAACGTCTTCCCGAAACACTCGACAAATCCCACGAGTTAGAGCGACAACTCGCCGAGATGCGGGCGCGTTTCGCTGCCGCCTCCGAGTGAGTCAGCTTGGCAGACGGACTGTGACACCGGATGCCGGGTGTGACAGTGTGCGCCAGTCTGCTGCCTGGAGACCCACGCCGGCAATGCTTATCGCGCTATGGCATTTCAGGTGCTAGATTGTTTATGAACGTATGATCCGTTTCGACAAACTTACAATCAAAGCCCAGGAAGCGTTGCAGTCCGCGCAGGAGATCGCGCAGAAGCTGAACCATCAGGAGGTTGACTGCGAGCATATCCTGTCGGCGTTGATTGAGCAGCCGGACGGACTCGTACGTCCACTTCTCGACAAACTCGGCGCGAACCCCGATGCCATCCTGCGCGCCCTTGACGACAACTTGAACCGCCGTCCGCAGGTTCATGGCATCGACTCGACGCAGGTCTATCTCAGCAAGGCGCTACGCACAGCATTCGACGCCGCGTTCGCGCAGGCGGACAAACTCAAGGATCAGTTTGTCAGCACGGAGCACATGTTGCTCGGTATTTCCGAGACGACGAATCTTCTCAAGCCGCACGGGGTAACGCCCGCGGCAATTCTGAAAGCACTGCGCGAAATCCGCGGCACCGCGCAAGTCACCGACCAGAATCCCGAAGATAAATATCAGGCACTTGCGAAATACGGTCGAGACCTGACGGAGGAAGCGCGCCGCGGCAAGCTGGATCCGGTCATCGGTCGCGACGCGGAGATTCGCCGTGTCATCCAGGTGCTTTCGCGCCGGACGAAGAACAACCCGGTGCTCATCGGCGATCCAGGCGTCGGCAAGACGGCCATCGTTGAAGGTCTGGCGCGGCGCATCGTCAGCGGTGACGTGCCCGAGGGACTCAAGGGCAAGCGGCTTATCTCGATGGACATCGGTGCGATGCTCGCCGGTGCGAAATATCGCGGCGAGTTTGAGGATCGGTTGAAGGCGTTTCTCAAGGAAGTCGTCGCGAGCGAAGGCAAGATCGTCCTGTTTATCGACGAGTTGCACACGGTTGTGGGTGCGGGCAAAGCCGAGGGCGCGCCTGTCGACGCGGCTAACATGCTCAAGCCTTCGCTGGCTCGCGGCGAGCTGCACACGATCGGCGCAACCACGCTTGATGAATATCGCAAGTACATCGAAAAAGATCCCGCGCTGGAGCGGCGGTTCCAGCCGGTATTCGTGGGAGAACCGTCCGTCGAAGACACGATTGCGATCCTGCGCGGCCTGAAGGAGCGCTACGAGGTGCATCACGGCGTTCGCATCCAGGACAGCGCGCTCGTCAGCGCCGCCGTGCTTTCCCATCGGTATATTGCGGATCGGTTCTTGCCCGACAAGGCCATTGACCTGATGGACGAAGCCGCCTCGCGGCTGCGAATCGAACTGGATTCGATGCCGACGGAGATCGACCAGATTGAGCGGCGCGTCATGCAATTGGAGATCGAGCGAGCCGCGTTGAAGAAAGAAAGTGACAAAGCAAGCAAGGAACGGCTGCAGAAGTTGGAGCGAGACCTCGCCGACCTGCAGGAACAGAGCCAGAAGCTGAAAGCGCAGTGGCAGAACGAGAAAGGCGTGGTCGATGAGATTCGCAGTCTGAAGTCCGCGATGGAGATGTCGAAGGAGCAGATCGAGCAGGCGAAGCGGGAGGGGAATCTCAGCAAGGCCAGCGAAATCCAGTACGGGCGGTTGCCGGAATTGGAAAAGAAACTGCAGGCGGCCGACCAGAAACTCTCGAAGCTCCAGAAGAACTCGAAGATGCTGACCGAAGAAGTCACGGAAAACGACATTGCCGAGGTCGTGGCAGCGTGGACGGGTATTCCCGTCTCGCGGTTGCTCGAGGGCGAGCGCGAGAAACTCGTGCACATGGAAGAGCGGTTGCGGCAGCGCGTGGTTGGCCAGGAGGATGCGATCACCGCCGTATCAAACGCGGTGCGCCGCGCCCGAAGCGGATTGCAGGATCCGAACCGGCCCGTCGGCTCGTTCATTTTCCTCGGACCGACCGGCGTGGGCAAAACGGAATTGGCCCGCGCGCTCGCGGAATTCCTGTTCGACGACGAAAACGCGATGGTGCGCATCGACATGAGTGAATACATGGAGAAGCACACGGTCGCGCGGCTGCTCGGCGCGCCTCCCGGCTACGTCGGCTACGAGGAGGGCGGCCAGTTGACCGAAGCAGTGCGGCGTCGCCCGTACTCGGTCGTGCTCTTTGACGAGATTGAGAAGGCACACCATGACGTGTTCAACGTGATGCTGCAGGTCCTCGATGACGGGCGACTGACCGACGGGCAAGGCCGCGCGGTGGACTTCAAGAACACGGTGCTCATCATGACCAGCAATATCGGCTCGCGCCATTTCGCGGAAGGGCCGGGCAATGACGAGACCGTGCGGCAACAAGTGATGGACGATTTGCGCGTGCATTTTCGGCCTGAATTCTTGAACCGCGTGGACGAGGTTGTGCTGTTCCATGGGTTGACGCGCGAGAACATCAAACAGATCACGGACATCCAGCTTGCGCGTGTGCAGAAGCGGCTGGCCGATCAGAACATCACTCTCACTGTGGCCGACGCGGCGAAGGATTTGCTTGCGCGCGAGGGGTACGACCCCGTTTTTGGTGCGCGGCCCCTCAAGCGGGTCATCCAAAAGAAGATTCTCGACGCGCTTTCGCTGGAAATTCTGTCGGGTAGGTTCAAGGAGGGTGACAGGATCAATGCGGTTGTGGACAAGAAGCAGGCCGGGACGCTGGCTTTCGAGCGCGCTTGAGTGCACTGTGACCGCACGCATCTCTGTCGGTTAGGCGGAAGACTTGGTCTTTGTTGCAATGCAGCTTGAAATCCGGTGCGCACAAGTGACATATGTGCGCAGGATGATATGTCATGCCGAACTATTGGCTGCTAAAGACCGAGCCGAGCACATATGCCTTCACTGATTTGGAGCGGGACGGCAGCGCGGTGTGGGACGGTGTCTCGAATGCTTTGGCGTTAAAACATCTACGGTCAATGAAGCGGGGCGACCTCGCATTCGTCTACCACACGGGCGATGAGAGGCAAATCGTCGGGATTGCCGGGGTGACACGCGATCCCTATCCCGATCCGAAGGGAAAAGACCCAACGCTGGTGGTTGTTGATTTGGAAGCACGGGAGCGTTTACCGCGTCCGGTCACATTGGCCGAGATCAAAGCCAGTGCGGAGTTTCGGGACTTTGAACTCGTGCGGATGAGGCGACTCAGTGTGATGCCGGTCAGCCAATCGCGTTGGAGGAAACTGTTGCAGATGGGGACGCGCTCGTGATCGGGCAGCCCACAGCCCCGTCCTTGGTGGAACGAGAATCCTAGGTGGAGACTAGTCGACCGTAAGAGGCGTATTGGAAGTTGTGTCAGGCAATTCGCAGTTCTTATGGCCATTCGCTCGTTTGCGAATAATGGCAACACGAAGGCAGTCAGCGACTTACGTGGTCCTTACAGCCTTGCGACTCTTGGATTTCATCGCCACGACTGGAATGGAATCTGCTAGTAATTACGGTGTGGATGGATTATGCAATATTGCTAGGTGAACGGTTGGGCCAGATGCGCAATAGATTACAGAGGTTGTGTCGAAAGCTCAGAACGAGGTCAGGTGCGACCGTGTTTGAGTATGCCCTGATTCTCTTCCTCGTCAGCATCATAGCGATCGTTATCCTTCAAGGTATCGGTGGCAAGACCAACAACATGGTCACGACTGTCAACAACGCTTGGTAACGGTCATTGCGCGGTGAATTGCTAGGCGGCCGGTTGCTGCTGGGTCAGGCAGTGGAACGAGCCTAGTCCCCAAATCAGATTCGTGCTGTCAATTCCCACCACGCGCCGATCCGGGAAGAGTTTTTGCAGCGTTTGTCCCGCAATCGTGTCCGCACTCTCGTGGCGATAGGTCGGCAGCAGGATCACGCCGTTCGCGACGTAAAAATTCGCATAACTCGCCGGCAATCGCTGTCCGTTGTACTTGATGACGCCGGGCATTGGCAGTTCGACAATGTGCAATGATCGCCCGTCCTGATCGCGCATGGTCTGGAGTCGCTTCAAGTTCTCCTGCAACGGAGAATAGTTGTCGTCCTGGGGATCCAGTTCGACGGTCGCGACCACTGTGTTCGGGTTCACGAATCGCGCCAGATCATCCACGTGTCCGTCCGTGTCGTCGCCCACAATTCCGTCGCCGAGCCACAAGATGTTGGTGACGCCAAGGTAATCACGAAGACACTGCTCGATTTGTTTCTTGTCAAGATGGGGATTGCGATTTGGATTCAGGAGGCAGGCTTCGGTCGTGAGCAGCGTCCCGTTGCCGTTGACGTCGAGTGAGCCGCCCTCCATCACGATGCCGGGGCTGAAGACCGGCAACCCGAGCACCTCGGCGACACGTTGCGGCACCACATCATCATCGTCGTAGGGCGGGTACTTTCCGCCCCAGGCGTTGTAGCGCCAGTCCACGACGGCAAGGTCGTGGTTGTGCTTCACGAAGATTGGCCCGTGGTCGCGGCACCACGGCTCGTACGAGGGGATGCGATGGTAGGAGATGTTCGGGATGTCGCCGATTGTCTGGCGGGCGATGGCTTCCACTTCTTCGTTGCGGACGTTGATGTTGACCCGCTCGTGCGGCGCCAACGTCCGTACCATTTCGCCCAGCGTTGGGAGCACCTCATGGTAGCGGTCGGGGAAACTGATGCCGTCCGGCCGCGGCCAACCCAGCCATGTCGCCGCGTGCGGATGCCATTCGGCGGGCATACGGTAGCCGAGTTCACGTGGAGTTTTCGCGGGCATCAATCGAGCAAGCGCTGGGTGATGCCTCCGTAGGCGTCGATCCGGCGGTCGCGGAGAAACGGCCAGTGTTGACGTGTCTGCTCAACCTTGCGGAGGTCGCACTTCGCGATGAGGATTTCCTCCTTGTCGTGGCTCGCCTCGGCAAGGATCTCCCCGAACGGGTCGCAAACAAACGAGCCGCCCCAAAACTGCACGGGGCCTTCCAGCCCGACGCGGTTGGCTGCGGCAACAAACACGCCGTTGGCGATGGCGTGGGAACGTTGGATGGTGACCCACGCGTCATGCTGTTTTGCTCCAAACTGCTTTTTCTCGCCGAGATGCCACCCGATGGCAGTGGGATAGAAGAGGATTTGCGCCCCTTTCAGCGCCGTGATGCGAGCGGCTTCCGGGTACCATTGGTCCCAGCACACGAGCGTGCCGATGTTCGCCCGCTTGGTCGCAAACGACTGAAATCCGAGATCGCCGGGTGTGAAATAGAACTTTTCGTAGTACAGCGGGTCGTCCGGGATGTGCATCTTGCGGTATTTCCCGACGAGCTTGCCGTTCGCATCGATGATGACCGCGGTGTTGTGGTAAACGCCCGCGGAGCGTTTCTCAAAAACCGAGCCGACGACGGCGATACGATATTGGCGCGCGGCTCTCGCGAGGGCGGCGGTGGTTGGCCCTGGGATCGGTTCGGCAAGCGCAAACTGGCTGTGGTCCTCGATCTGGCAGAAGTAGAGCGAGCGGAAGAGTTCTGGCAGGCAAACGATTTGCGCGCCGCGTTTCGCCGCCTTTTCAACAAGGGCAAGTGCTGTGTTCAGGTTCGCCCGCGGTTGCGCTGTGCACCGCATCTGAACGAGAGCGACCGAGACGCTGTTGTTCCTCGAGGCCATGTGAAAAAATACGGCGGAACCATGATGAATTTCTTGCTTTGCTGCAAGAAATTTGTTTCCCTTCGCCGAGGAGGCGAGAAAGAACCACATGCATTTTGTTCCGTCGAAGATATTTTTGACCAAAGGGGTCGGGACGCACAAGCACGAGTTGCGCAGCTTTGAACTGGCGCTGCGGGACGCAGGCATTGAGAAGTGCAATCTCGTGACCGTATCGAGCATTTTGCCGCCGCGCTGCAAGATCATCTCCCGCAAACAAGGCGAACAATTGCTGCAGCCCGGGCAGATTACGTTCGCGGTGATTGCGCGCATCTCAACCAACGAACCGCATCGGCTTATTGCGGCATCGATCGGCGTGGCGCAGCCTGCTGACGAGGATGCCTACGGTTATCTGAGCGAGTTGCACGCGTATGGCATGAACGACACCACCGCGGGCAATTTCTCCGAGGACATGGCGGCGGCGATGCTGGGGACGACACTGGGGGTGGATTTCAACGAGGATGCCGGTTGGGATGAGAAAGAGCAGGTTTTCCGGATGAGCGGCAAGATCGTGCGCACCAGCAACTGTACGCAGACGGCCGTCGGCCATCCCCAAGGGCAATACTCGACTGTTATCACGGCGGCGATTTGCCTTTTCTAAGCCCGGACGCCGTGGTTTGCCTTTCCGCAGAAAGGCATTTATTATAGGCCTGTGAAAAACGATGTTGTTGAGGTGGAGGTCAAAGGGGTGCTGCCGACGACCAACGGCTGCGCGGTTTTCGTCGGCAACGACGAGAAGACGTTTGTCATCTACGTCGACCACAGCGTGGGCGCGGCCATTACAATGTTCCTGCGCAGTACGCCGAAGGAGCGCCCCCTGACACACGACCTCATCGGCCACATTTTCACGGGATTGGGTGTGAAGGTTGAGCGCGTCGTGATCAACGACTTGAAGAACAGCACCTACTACGCGCGGCTGGTGTTGCGGTCTGAAAACGAACTCGGCAAGAAAATCCTGGAAATTGACTCGCGTCCCAGCGACTGCATTGCGCTGGCCGTCCAGCAGAAGAGCCCCATTTACGTGGCCTCCAAGGTTTTCAACGCGGTCGAAGACATGTCGGAAGTGCTCAAGCGCATGAAGCAGGAGGGCGGCGACGAGTTCACCGGCCAGGAAGAAGAAGGACAGAACGAGTAAAGCCCGGCCTGCGTTGTGGTGCGCCACCACGGTTAATTGACCCGATACACGTAAATCGAGTACCCAATCACCGCTGCGGGTTTCATGTCCAGCAACGGCTTGTAGAGGTTGCGCGCGTTGTCGGGAAAATAGAGGCCGCGCAGATTGGTGACGCTCACAGCGACGAAACCCGGCAAGCGCGGATCGCCCGTAAGTTTCTCGTCGAAAAACGGCTCGCCCGGCAAATGGGTGCAGTCGATTCTGTAGTACGCGGGGTCAGCGGTACCGAAGTAGCTCAGGTTGATGTGTCGCACGTCGTGCTCGTCCATCCAGTGCTTTAACCCCTTCAAATCCTGTCCCCAATCGAGGTTTGAATCGATGAGGTACTTGTGTCCGTTGCGGGGGCCGCCGGTGAATTGGTTGAAGAACGCGAGGTAGTGCGGGTAAATGGAGATAAATTCGCTGATGGCCAGGAGGCAGAGTGAGACAAGCAGCAGTCGAAATGACTTGCGTGGCGCGCCGTAGAATTTGTTGACTGCGCAGCCGGCCAGGAGCAGCACGAACGGGTAGATTGTCAGAATGTGCCGCGCGCCGATGTTCAATTTCGCAGTCATCGCGGCTACCAGAAACACTGCCAACGGCAGCAACGTGTAGACCGTGTCATCGAGAAAACGTCGCCACCGTATCACGCAGAGCGCCAGGCCCATAACGAACAGCAGCAGTACTGATATGGGTGTTTTGATCAGGAAGGCGAAGGGAAAGAACCACCACCAGCCTTCGATGCGATAGCTACCCGCCAAAAAGCCGCTGCGCTTCTGCGCCTTGGCTTGCCCGATGAGGAAGCCTTCGCTGTACGCATTTGGCAGCAACCGATGTTCGTCCGCCCACGCGACCGCTTTGGCAATTGTGGGTGTACGCTGGAGCGTGAGGGGATCCTTGTGGAACTCCATTCGCCACTGGGGCACAGCCGAAGGCAAATAGCGAAAATCGTAGACCGCCCAGATGGCCACCCACGCAACCACCGCGAGGACAAGAAAAACGACCAGCGCTACCGCCAGCTTTGCCAAACGTGCCGACAGTTCCGTTACGCTCCCAACGCTGGTTTTCCATGGACTGCGACGGCAGACACGGACGACCAGCAACGCCAGCACGATGGGGCCGAGCAAGACCGCCGAGAATTTGCTGATCTGCGCCAGCGTGAAGAACACAACCAACCCACAGAGGTTGCCTGCGCTCAGGCAGCGTGCTGTCCGCCACAGAAAGTACATCGTGCCAAACACGAAACACGTCACGCCGAAATCCGTCGTGACCAGCCGGGTATGCGCCAGGAGATTCGGCTCAATCGTGTACAGCCCGAGGACGATCACCGCGGGCCAGAACCCGAACAACTCGCGCGCCCAGCAGAACACGAGTACACCCAGCAACACGCCCAACAACACAATCATAAAACGGGCGGCGTACAGCAAGTGGTCGGCATCGTTGGCAATGTAGAGTGTTTCGTGACAGAAGTAGAACTGCCCCCCCAGCACCCACGCGGCGGGAGCCATCGAGTCGATCCGCCGGACATCGAACTTGATCTCATCCATCATCAGCAACGGCAACGCGGCCCACATCCGAATAAACGGCGGATGCTCGGGATCAGTGCGGTAGTCATGAAACTTGAGCGCGCTGTACCCCGCGACGACGTGTTGCGGCTCGTCCCAGGTCGCTGATTCGCGCACGTAACTGCTCACGGTCAGTGTGACGAAGATGGCGGCGAAGACGAGCAAGCTGATCACGACGCGATGCCGTTTGAGAAGGTTCATCGGAGCGGATTGTACCACCAATTGGTTTCGACCCAATAGACGTGAATCGAGTAGCCGATGACGGCGGTTGGCTCCCGCTCCAGCAGGGGCGCGTAGACTGCGCGCATCGGTTCGCCCCATCGCACGCCATGCAGGTTCTGCGCGCTCACGGCGACGTAGCCGGGCAGACGCGGCGTGGTGATGTGCGCCGCGTCGAACGAGGGCGCGCCGACCAAATGCGTGCAATGGATTCCGTAGTACGCGGGATCAGCCGTGCCGAAGTAGCTGAGATTGATCTGCTCGACATGGCGCGTGTCCATCCATTGTTTCAACGGCTTGAGGTCCTGGCCCCAGTCGAGATTCGAATCG
Source organism: Verrucomicrobiia bacterium (assembly GCA_049511095.1). Taxonomy (GTDB): domain Bacteria; phylum Verrucomicrobiota; class Verrucomicrobiia; order Palsa-1439; family Palsa-1439; genus Palsa-1439. Next base: position 742 of record JBEKYJ010000135.1, on the reverse strand, counting down.
AGCAATACGAGATGACCGTTGGCTGGCCCGCCGATGAGCCGGTTGAAGAATGCAAGGCAATGAGGATACACCGTGGCGAGTTCGATGGCGGCGAGTGCGACGGGCGCGAGGAGAAGAATGCCGCGCCACTTCGCACGCATTTCGTCCAGTGTGACTCCCGCGATGAGAAAGGCAAACGGGTAGATTGGCAGGACGTGACGCAGGCCGATGTTGAGGTGCGCGGTCATGGCGACACCGAGGAAGATCGCCGGCGGCAGCACAAGAAACGCGGCGGCGCCTTTCCACCGGGAGCGTTTCTTCACGAGAAGTGCTAAACCGCAGAACAGGAGAAACAGGACCGTCAGCGGCGTCTTGACCAGAAACGCGACGGGGAAATAATACCACCAACCCGTGCGGCTGAACTCGCCTGCGAGGTACGCGGAGCGTCGCTGCACCTTGACCTGGCTGAGGAGAAGCCCTTGGGCGTAGGTGTCCGGCAGCCACCGATGTTCGTCGAGCCAGTTCGCAACGGCGGCCACGTGGCGCGCGTGGTCGAGAAATTGCGGATTGTTGCGCAATCTTACGAGATCGGTACTTGGGGGTGTTGGCCCGTACCGAAAGCTATAAGCGGTCCACACCACCGCATACGATGTCAGCGCGAGGAGCAAGACCAGCGCCAGCACGGCCATTGTTTTCGACCGCAAGGAATGAAGTTCGTCTTCGCCGCCGAGTTGGCAACGCCATGAGCCGCCACGAAGAACAC
>JBEKYJ010000134.1:0-11047 GCA_049511095.1 Verrucomicrobiia bacterium | reverse complement strand
CTTTGGCCGAAGAACAGTTTTTGGAACGATGTCTCAAGTGCGGCCAGTGCATGCGTGTTTGTCCGACCAATGTCATTCAGCCCGCGATGGCGGAAGCCGGGCTGGAAGGCCTGTGGACGCCGGTGCTGAGTTTCCGCGTTGGCACCAGCGGTTGCCAACTCAATTGCGTCGCGTGCGGCCACATCTGTCCGACAGCGGCAATCCGTCCGCTGATCCTGGACGAGAAACTGGGTCGCGATGAATTCGCCTCGGCCGGCCCGATTCGAATGGGGCTGGCCTTTGTGGATCGGAGCCGTTGTCTGCCGTGGGCGATGGATAAGCCGTGTATCGTCTGCCAGGAGAATTGTCCAGTTAGCCCGAAGGCGATCTACGTTCGGGAGGAATTCAGCACGGTACGGGATGGCGTGTTGACGGTGAAGAACGCCACGCCGACAAGCGTGGAAGTGTGCGGCGCGGCATTGACACCGGGGCAGTTCGCAACGGGCGATTATTTCTGTAAGCCGACGAACGGCGGGGACGAGGAACGGCGGCAGATCGTCGAGTGTCTGGCCAATGCCGTGACGATTGCGGCCGCCAAACCTTGGAGGGCAGCACCGGCTCCGGGTAGCCGCGTGGAGATTCAGGTGCGCTTGCAGCAACCGAACGTGGATCCACGAGTGTGCACCGGTTGCGGTATTTGCGAACACGAATGCCCGGTCAACGGGCTGCGGGCCATTCGCGTGACGGCGGAGAACGAAACACGAAATCGAAAACACTCCCTGCTGTTGTGAACGGCGGGGCCAAAAATGGCAAGAAAGGAAAGATCAAATGAATGAACGCCCAGTGTCGCGACGGGATTTTATGAAGACGGTTGGAGTCGTTGGTGTTGGTTCCCTGATGGGACGGGCCGGCGTCCTAGCGCAAGTTGCCTCGGCCCCGGCCACGCCGGCGAAGCCGGGGGACGCGAAGCTGCCGACGCGGATGTTAGGCAAGACGGGTGTGAAGGTTTCCTCTCTCGCGTTGGGAGGCATCTTCGATATCGCGTCAAACCAACTCCAGTTGAAACAAGCCTTGGACTTGGGCGTGACTTACTGGGACACGGCGTCCGGATACAACGGCGGCAAAAGCGAAACGGGTATCGGCATGTATTTCGAGAAATACCCGCGAGCTCGCAAGTCCGTGTTTTTGGTGACGAAAGCCAGCGGCGCTCACAGCGTGGACGACCTAAGCCATTCTCTGGAACAGTCGCTCGAACGGATGAAGACCGACTTCGTGGACGCGTTTTTCCTGCACGGGATCAGCAGCGCCGACGCCCTGACGCCGGAAGTGAAGGCGTGGGCTGAGAAGACGAAGGCCGCAAAGAAGATCCGGTTCTTCGGCTTCAGCACGCACAGCAACATGGAACAGTGCCTGACCGAAGCGGCCAAGCTCGGTTGGATCGACGTGATCATGCTGACGTACAACTACCGCGTCCTGAACACCGATGCGATGAAGGCCGCCGTGGATGCCGCCACGAAGGCCGGCATCGGCCTGACGGCGATGAAAACGCAAGGCAAGCGGCAACAGGGCGAAGCGACCGAGGCCCAAGCCAAACTGCTGGCGCAGTTCATCGGACGCGGGTTCACGCAGGAGCAGGCGTGTCTGAAGGTGGTATGGGAAGATCAACGGATCACCACAATCTGCTCGCAAATGGCCAACCTGAATATCCTGTCGTCCAACGTTGCCGCCGCTCTGGACAAAACCAGCCTGACCGCCGCAGACAAGGCGGCGCTGGAGCAGCATGCCCAAGCCACCGGCTCGTTCTATTGCGCTGGATGCACAAGCCTCTGCGAGGCCGCGCTCGCCGGCTGTGCGCCGGTGGGCGATGTCATGCGCAGCCTGATGTATTACCACGGTTACGGTGATCGCGATCTTGCCCGTTCCGTCTTCGCTGGTCTCCCGGAAGCGACGCGGCGACGGCTAAGCGAGATCGACTATTCGGCGGCCGAGCGGGTCTGTCCGCATCGGCTCCCCATCGCCGCTTTGATAAAAGAAACCAGCGAACTGCTGACGTAAATCGCAGTCGATTGCGCTTACAAAAACTGTTCTTAGCTTGTCCTGCCCAGCCGCAGGCAGTCACGGTGGACAGCACCGCGAGTCTTGAATCTCCGTCGCAAGCTGGAGCAGAATCCCGGCATAAAGTCTGCTGTTTAATGGTTGTTTGGGGGGTACAACCGATGCTGATCGTTTACAGCATAACCATATTCACCGGTGCCGCGCTGCTGTTTGTTGTGCAGCCGATGGTCGGGCGGATGGTGCTGCCAATGCTGGGCGGTTCGCCCGCAGTGTGGAACGCGGCGATGGTGTTCTATCAGGCCGTGCTGCTGGCGGGATACGCCTACGCGCATTTCACGACCCGATGGTTCGGCGTACGTCGCCAGACCGCGCTGCACGCCGTGATGCTTGTGCTCCCGCTCTTTGTGATGCCGGTGGTGATCCCACACGGTTGGGCGCCGCCCACGGCGCACAATCCGATTCCGTGGTTGCTGGCGGTGCTGGCGATCACGGTCGGTGCGCCGTTCTTCGTTGTGTCGGCCACGAGCCCGCTGTTGCAGCGCTGGTTTTCCGCGAGTGGACATCGCGACGCGGCCGACCCGTACTTTCTGTATGCGGCGAGTAACTGCGGCAGCTTGCTCGCGCTGGCAAGTTACCCCACGTTGATCGAACCGCACCTGCGATTGAGCCAACAGAGCCAGTGGTGGACGGTCGGGTACTATCTGCTGGCGGGCCTGACGGCGGTGTGCGGATTGTGGATTACTCGCAAGGTTCGCATTTCCGGCGTGACGGAGCCTTTTCCCGGAGAGGCGTCGGCGGACGCTTCTCCCGAAAAACTGACCGCGTGTCGGCGGTGGCGGTGGGTGGTGCTGGCGTTCGTGCCCTGTAGCTTGATGTTGAGCGTGACGACGTACATCACGTCGGAGGTCGCGCCGATCCCGTTGCTGTGGGTGATTCCATTGGGGATTTACCTGCTGGCCTTTGTTCTCGTGTTTGCCCGGCGACGAGTGCTTCCGCGTCGGTGGATGGCAGGCGCGTTGCCGGTGGCGGCAGCCGCGGTGGTGGCCACGCTGATCGCGCGGGTGGTGCATCCGATTGGCTTGCTGATTGGGTTACATCTGACGTGTTTGTTTATCGTATCGATGGTATGCCTCGGCGAACTGGCGGATGACCGGCCATCCACGGCGCACCTGACGGAATTTTATCTGTGGCTGTCGGCGGTCGGCGTGCTTGGCGGAATGTTCAATGCGATGTTGGCGCCGATGATTTTTTCGACGGTGGTGGAGTACCCGCTGACGCTCGTGCTGGCGGGTGCGCTGATGCCGAATTGGACGACCGCGCCGGCGGCGCGGCGGCAGCGTGTCTTCGATTTCGCGTTGCCGCTGATCATCGGACTGTTCGCGGCGAATCTTCTGAAAGTGTTGCGGGGGGGGAACGACGTGGCCGGTATCCGTCACGACGATGGTGATGTACGGTGTACCAACGGGGTTGTGCCTGTTGTTTGTACGACGACCGTTGCGGCTTGCGTTGGCGCTGTATTTGCGCAAGCTCGCGCCGGATGGGGTGCTGATTTTCCATATCTCGAACCGTCATCTGCGACTGGAGCGCGCGCTCGGTGTGCTGGCGCAGAACGCGGGCCTGGCGTGCGTGATCCAGAACGAATCGGGAGGCGGCGAGGAGGAATTGTTGGCGACGGGAAAGATTTCGTCGAAGTGGGTAGTCATGGCGCGGCGTCCGGAGACATTGGCGGGGTTGACTCGCGACCCGCGCTGGCAACGTCCGCCACCCCATCTGCAGGCGCGGTTGTGGACCGACGACTACGCGAGCGTGTTTAGCGTGTTTATGTGGCGGTGAGAGTCAACCCTCTTGCCCATCAGGAGGAAAGTCGCGGTGGGGCACGAAGCCGAGAATGGCTGCCTCGCTAGGACTCGAACCTAGACAAACTGATCCAGAGTCAGTTGTGCTACCATTACACTACGAGGCAGGCGGTGTGATTCTGGAAAAGAGTAGAACGACGCGAAAAGCGTGTCAAGCCTGTCAGCCCCGAAAACATGCGGGGGCAGGCGATGCCGCCGGCTAACTCAGCCGCATGGGCATCAGGACGTAGAGGAATGGCGCGTTGACCTTGATGACACCGGGGCTGAGTTCGTCCGCCAACTCAAGGAAAACCTCGTCGGCATCGAGATTGCGCAATGGATCCATCATGTATTGCGGGTTGAAGGCGATGGCCATTTCCTTGCCCTTGTAATTGATGGAGAGGGTTTCCTTGGCTTCCCCGACTTCCGGTGTGGTCGCCGTGATCGTCAGTGTGTTCTTGCCGAAATTCAGCTTTACGGATTGGGACTTTTCACTGGCCAGGATCGAGGCGCGGTGGAGCGCGGCCAAGAGTAATTCGCGCTCCAGAGGAATGCGCTCCTTCGTCTCGGCAGGGATCACCTGACGAAAGTTCGGATACGTGCCCTCAATGAGCTTGGAGGCCAGGATCGTGCCATCCAAATCGAAAACGATCTGGTTCTCACCAATAGAGAGTTTTACGTCGCCTTTGTCGGCCAGGAGACGTTCCAGTTCGCCAACCGCCTTACTGGGAAGAATCAACTCGGTCTCGGCCCCTTTGGGCACCTCGATGTCGTGCTCGATGAGGGCTAAGCGCCGTCCATCGGTGGCTACGACCGTAAGTTTGTCTCCCTTGAATCCCATGAAAACGCCATTCAGTACATAGCGCGTTTCGTCATTCGATACGGCATAAGCGGTCTTCTTGAGCATATCGCGCAGCACGGCTTGCTCGATTTTCAGCGCTTTGCCTGCGCCGGACTCAGGAAACCGCGGAAATTCCTCTTCCGGCAGGCCCATGATTTTGTAGAACGACGACCCACAACGAATCGAGGCCGCGTTGCGGTCGTCCACTTCCACTTCGATCTCGGCCGCAGGCACTTCCTTCAGGATCGAGAACAGTTTTCGCGCAGGCAATGTGGTTGAACCGACCTTTGACACTTCCGCTTCCACCTTGCAGCGAACACCAACATCCAAGTCAGTGGTTGTGAGACTGACGCTGCCGCTGGATGCCTGAACGAGCACGTTGGACAAGATCGGCAGTGTGGTGCGCGTGCTCACAATGTTCTGGACGCGCTGCAAACCGTCGAGAATGGCTTCCTTGGTGACTTTGAGTTTGATCGGCATTGCTGTCAGGATACTAATACAATGTATAAATATATAGGAAAATAATAGTCGTTACCGTTCGGGCTGTGAATATCGCAAACAACTTTTCTTGTCAAGGGTGCAACAAGTGTTTACGTATCTCCGTCGCAGGGGGGGATCACGGAGTTTTGCACCGAAATGATTGAAACTGGAACAAACACCCGACTCATCAACACATTTCGGCAACCGATTGACAGCTTGCTGACGGGTTATTAACGCTGCAGCGACTGCTCCAGATACGACACCGTCTGACGCAGCCGCTGATCCTTCCCCGTGCGTTTCTCGATCACCCGGCATGCGTGGAGAACGGTGCCGTGGTCGCGTCCGCCGAATGATTCCCCGATGTCCGCGAGTGACCGACTCGTCAACGTCCGGCTCAGGTACATCGCCACTTGCCGCGGGAACGCCACGTTTTGAGGACGGCGGCGACTGGTCATATCAGCGAGGCGAATGTCGAAGTGTTCGGCGACTTTCTTTTGGATGGATTCGATGGTGAGCGTCCGCTTGGCTTCTTCATGGAGCGCATCGCGAAGGAGTGACTCTAAAGCGTCGCGGTTAACCTCTTTGCCTGTGAGAGATGCGTAAGACGCCACACGGACAAGAGCGCCCTCCAGTCGGCGAATGTTGGTGCGAATCTTCTCGGCGATGAATTCAATCACTTGATCGGAAAGCTTCACATCCATCATGGCCGCCTTCTTCTTGAGGATGGCGATCCGCGTCTCGAGGGCGGGCGGCTGAAGCTCCGTGACCAAGCCCCACTCAAAGCGGGAAACGAGCCGGACCTCGAGGTTGGCAATTTCGGCGGCTGGTCGGTCGCTGGACAGCACAATCTGCTTATGTGCGTCAAATAGCGTGTTGAAGGTGTGAAAAAACTCGTCCTGCATCCGCTCCTTGCCTGCCAGAAACTGGATGTCGTCGATGAGCAGCACGTCGGCTTGGCGATACTTCTTGCGAAACTTCGTCATGCTGCTATTTTGAATCGCTTGAATGAAATCATTGGTGAACTGCTCGCAGGTGATGTAGCAAACCCTGCGGACCTTGCCGTTGGCCGAAGCCGCATGCCCGATGGCCTGCATGAGGTGGGTTTTGCCGAGACCCACGCCACCGTATATGAACAGCGGGTTGTAGGCTTTCGCGGGCGATTGGGCGACGGCCATTGCGGCCGCGTGGGCGAAGTTGTTGTTGGGACCCACGACGAATCCCGCAAACGTGTTGCGTGGATTCAACTTCGCATCAAGGTCGGTCTTGGTTGTCTCGAGCTTCTCAGCCATAACCGCCGTCGGCCGCGTCAGTTCGGCGGGCGCTTTCAATCCCTGGCTGACGGTCAAGCGAACCTGCAGCGGTTGTCGGGAAACCTGATTGACCGCCTCGCGTATCAGGGGTAGGAAGTTGTCTTGGAGCCAGATTTGGTAAAACTCGTTGGCTACGCCCAACACCAGTGCGTCTTGAATGACTTCCACCGGTTTAATGGGTGCGAACCAACGGTTGAATAACTCGGGATTGAGCATCCCTTGCAGAATTTTGCTTGCGTCTCGCCACAACTGATCGTGCCCCATCGTCATATTTCCTCCGCAGTCCTGACACCCGACTTATTCACAGGGTGCTAACACCACCGCGCATCAGCCCCGCGGGCCGACTGCGCCAGAGGCGGACGGGGAGGGAGACCTGCACACGAATGCCAAGGAAGTAGAAACCGCGAAACCCCCCTACCTTGCCATCAAAACCCCAGCAACTGCGAAAATTACGACGCAAAAACGGTTCTTACACCGCTGTGCAGCTGCGCTTTCCCATTACAACATTCGTGCCAGACTCGGGAGAGAGACGAACCAGAAATCCTCATGTCCTGGACAATGCATACGGCCAACTAGCTGCGTGGCTAAACATTCAGGCTATTAACAGGTTATTCACAACCCTCTCCTCATCCTCGCCTACGCCTTTGCGAGCGACAACATAGCGATCATGATTGTGCTCTTCAAGAAAAAAATGCGCACGAGCAAAAAAAATTTTCTGGAAGTCGCGCACCATAGAAAGAAACAGGGCCCGAAGTTCGTGAAAACTTCGGGCCCCGCACGTGACGCAAGTTTTTACGCGTCGTAGTACATGTGGAACTCCCACGGGTGTGGGCGCAGGCGGACTTGGTCCTGTTCTTTGCGCTTCATCTCGATCCAAGTGTCGATCACATCCTGTGTGAACACATCGCCCTTGAGCAGGAACTCGTGATCGTCCTCCAGCTCGTCGCACGCCTCGGTGAGGCTGCCCGGCATCGAAGGCACCTTCTTGAGTTCGCTGGCCGACAGCTCGTAGATGTTCTTGTCGAGCGGCTCGCCGGGATCAATGCGATTCTCAATCCCGTCCAAACCGGCCATCAACAACGCGGAGAACGCGATGTACGGGTTCGCCGTCGGATCGGGTGGGCGATACTCGATGCGCTTGGCCTTCGGGCTGGGCGAGTAGGTCGGGATGCGGATGGCCGCCGAGCGATTGCGGCTCGAATAGGCGAGGTTCACGGGCGCTTCGAAGCCCGGCGTGAGGCGCTTGTAGCTGTTCACGGTCGGATTCGTAATCGCCGCGAGGGCGCGCGCGTGCTTGAGGACGCCGCCGATGTAGTGCAAGGCCGTCTGGCTCAGGCCGGCGTATTCCTTGCCGGCGAACGACGGCTTGCCCTTCTTCCACAAGCTTTGGTGCGTGTGCATGCCACTGCCGTTGTCGCCAAAAAGAGGCTTGGGCATGAACGTGACCGTTTTGTTGTGCCGCTTGGCGACGTTCTTGACGATGTACTTGTACAGCAACATGTCGTCGGCCATGGATACCAGCGAGTTGAAACGCAGATCGATTTCAGCCTGGCCCGCCGTGGCGACTTCGTGGTGTTCCTTTTCGACCTTGAGGCCGCAATCCCTCATAACCATGATCATTTCGTTGCGGATATCGCCTTGCGTGTCCTGCGGGGCCACGGGAAAGTAACCTTCCTTGTGGCGAATCTTGTTGCCGAGATTGGGGAACTCTTCGCGACCGCTGTTCCAGATGCCTTCGTTGGAATCAATGTAGTAATAGGCGCTGTTGGAGGTCTGGGCGAAACGGACATCGTCGAAGATGAAGAATTCCGCCTCCGGACCGAAGTAGGCCGTGTCGGCAATGCCCGTTTGCTTGAGGTAGGCCTCGGCCTTGCGGGCGATGTTGCGCGGATCCCGGCTGTATGGCTCGTGAGTGATTGTGTCCACTGCGTCAGCCACGATGCTGAGGGTGGTGACCTGTGGGAATGGATCGATGATCGCAGTGGCCGGGTCCAGGATCAGCAGCATGTCGCTAGCCTCGATCGACTTCCATCCACGGATGGAGGACCCGTCGAATCCAAGGCCCGCCTCAAAAACCTCCTCCTCCAACTCTGAGATCGGGCAGCAGAAGTGTTGCCACGTGCCCAGAAAATCGCAGAATTTGACGTCTACAAGTTGCACGTTCTTGCTTTTGCACAGCGCCAAAACTTCCTTGGGTGTCATTGGTATCCTCCTGGCCGGGCTGTGAACAATTCACCGCTCAGGCCGAATTTTGATTCCTCGTTAATCCTGTCTGGGCGGCGCTACACGGCTTGATCGCCGCGCTCTTCGGTGCGAATGCGCACGGCTTCGTCGATGGGCAGCACAAAAATCTTGCCATCGCCGATCTTGCCGGTCTTCGCCGTCTTGAGAATCGCGGTGACTGCGGCCTCCACGTTACCGTCAGGCAGCACGATTTCCAATTTCAGCTTCGGCAAGAAATCCACAGTGTACTCGCTACCCCGGTAGATTTCGGTATGACCCTTTTGCCGGCCAAAACCCTTGACCTCGGTCACCGTCATGCCCTCGACGCCCACACCAGCGAGAGCTTCCTTGACGTCTTCGAGCTTGAACGGTTTGATAATAGCCTCAATCTTCTTCATTGATTTCCTCCCCAAGTGCGGGTGCGCATACTAGAGAACCGCTTCGGGCCTGTAAACAGAAAAAGCACCTCGGCAATCGCTTGCGCTCGCCGCACCGGGAGTCCCAATGCTCGTGTGCGGTCGAATTAGCACGCAATATGCCACCGTCAGTAAGCACCACCGTAAAATCCCCACGCAATCGGTTAGGAAGCAACCAGTTGTATCTCGTCGGCAAGTGGCGGCGACCACATGAAACCGCAGCGGACGCTGTGGGCAATTGACCACACTGGTCAAAATCCTGCGGGACACCGGACGCGCTGGGTTTGCTGTTGCTGACCCTTTCCAGCGCGTGCTAACGTGGCCCGGTCATGGATGCGCCAGGCAAAGTGCCAGACTCCATCAACTGCCACTCTTGCGGGACGATTCTTGATCTGACGAGCCAAGCCGGTTTCAAGCACGTTGAGTGCAAGCATTGCGGTGCGCTTTCGGTGGTGCCACTGCAGTTCGGTGATTTCCTGCTGCTGAACGTCATCGGCGTCGGCGGCATGGGTGCGGTGTACAAAGCCATCGATCTCCCCCTGAACCGATATCTCGCGCTCAAGATTCTCCACAAGAAGCTGTCCAGCGACACCACGTTCGTGGCCAGTTTCTCCAGCGAGGCGCAGGCGGCCGCGTCCGTCAACCATCCCAACGTCGCCCAAGCGTATTCCTTCGGCGAACACGATGGTCAGTACTATCTGGCCATGGAGTTGTGTGATCGCGGCAGCCTCGACGATCGCATCACGAAGCTGGGCAAACTCCCTGAGCTCGAAGTGCTGTCCATCGGCCAGCAAATTGCGTCGGCGTTGCGCACGGCCTGGCAGCGCGGCCTGCTTCACCGCGACGTGAAACCCGGCAACATCCTCTTCAACGGGGACGGCATCCCGAAAATCGTCGATTTTGGCCTGGCGCGCGCCCGTGATAACGCCGCCGCAGACGGCCCGGAGTGGGCATCCGAACAGATTTGGGGCACACCCTACTATGTTGCACCGGAAAAACTCCGCGGGAAACCGGAAGGCGTGCGCAGCGATATCTATTCGCTCGGCGCAACTTTGTTCCACGCGCTGGCAGGCCGACCGCCCTTCGACGCAGAAACCGCCAGCGACGACGTTGCCGGCCAGCCTGTGACCGATCCCGCACTCACGCTCAAAGAGTCCGTGCCGACGGTACGCGAGCACACCGTCCGCGTCATCGCGCGGATGCTGGCCAGGGATCCGGCCGAGCGGTATGGCTCCTATGACGAAATCATCCGGGATCTCACCGAGGCGCAAGTGATGGAGGTAACAAAACCCGTCGTCGCCCCGATGAGAGAACGCTTCCCGAGAATGTTTCTGTTCGGCGCGCCACTCGCGATTATCGTCTGTGCTGGCGTCATCTGGTTCGCGTGGGAAAGCCGCGTCATCGAACGGCCGACAACACCTGCGGTTTCGCCACCGGCGGACGCAATGCTGGCCACAGCGAAGGTTATTGATTTCAAACCAGACGCCCCGTGGGTGAAGCCGTGGAATGAGGCCATGCTCCAGTTCGCGCAGGGTCGTTACGCTGATGCGGTGCGCGGCTACGAGAGCGCGCTTCAACTGGCCGGCCCATCCCATCCCTGGCAGAGTCAGTGGATCCAGTTCTTCGAGGGGATGACACTTCTGGTGGCGGACCGCCCCGCGGAAGCCAACAGCCTGCTCACGCGCGCCCGCAAGATTCCCCCCAAGCCAGGCGTGCCCGAGGTAATCGCCACGGGCAATTTTGCGAACGTGCTCATCGAAACGATGCTCGGCTTGACGCCACTGGCCGACGTGGAGGCCAGCATCCCGCGCATGCCGCCCTGGGCAGTCGCGTTGACGCGGTTCACGGCGGGCTTCAAGTATCTTGATCTGGGTGAATTCGAGAGGGCGGCGGCCTCGTTCCGCGAAT
>JBEKYJ010000133.1:0-11207 GCA_049511095.1 Verrucomicrobiia bacterium | reverse complement strand
CCATGGTCTGGCTCTGGCGCGCGATTTGGGCCTGCTCAACGGGTTCACGGCGTACTATTTCGGCAACATGGAGGAATGGTGCGACGGCATCGCTCCCAACTCGTTCGTCGAAGTGGACCCGAAGGTGCGCCCTGATTTCGTCGTCATCGGCGAGCCGACCAAGATGCAGGTTTATCGCGGGCACAAGGGACGGCTCGAGTTGCAGATCGTTGCCGACGGAAAATCGGCCCACGCGGCCCACCATCACCTCGGCGACAACCCTGTGTACAAGATGGCCAACATCATTCAGGCGATCCGTGAACTCGACCGCCGCCTCGGTCGCCAGCATGCGCATCCGTTCCTTGGCAAGCCGACGATTGCGGTGACGGATGTCGAGGCGCGCACGGCGTCACTCAACGCCGTACCGGACCAGTTTACGATTCACCTCGACCGTCGCCTCACGGTTGACGAACCCAAGGAGAAAGTGCTCTCGACCATCCGCGGCCTGATTCCCGATTACCTGCAGGAAGAGGTCAGAGTCGAAGAATTACTCTACGATAAGCCGAGCTACACGGGCTTCAGGTTTCCGGTGGACAAGTTTTATCCCGCGTGGGTGCTTGAGGAAAAGCATCCGCTCGTGCAAGCGGGTCAGCAAGCCATTCAAGCCTTGTGGGGCGAGACGCGCCCGACCGGCAAGTGGGATTTCTCCACAAACGGGACATACTGGGCGGGCAAGGCAAAGATTCCGTCGATTGGTTTTGGTCCGGGCAATGAAGAGTGGGCGCACACGATCGACGAACACGTCAGTTTGGAGGAAGTCGTCCGCGCGACCGAGTGGTACGCGCTATTGCCGAAGCAGATCGGGTAACGACAAGCGAACCGCGCCCATCGGCCCGAACAAAAAAGAGAATCAACAAAGACTAACTAACAAAGAAAGGGAAACGAGAATCATGCGCAGTTTTATGGGTCGCGACATTTTGTCGCTCAAGGATTTCGAACGGGAGGAGTTCCAACATGTGTTTGAAGTGGCGGAGAAATTGGAACCTATCGCCAAGAGCCGCCGCAACAGCGACATGCTGAAAGAGAAAACGCTGGTGACGGCGTTCTATCAACCCAGCACGCGCACCCGCCTGGCGCACGAAGCCGCCATGCACCGCCTCGGCGGTCACGTCACGGGTTTTTCAGATGCGAAGATGACGCGCGCCGGTGACTTTTACCAGGAGTCCATCAAGGACACGGTCCACATGCTGGAATTCTACGGCGACGCGATCGTGATGCGCCATTTTCAGCAGGGTGCGCCCGCCGAAGCAGCCCGCTGGTGCAGTGTCCCGGTGATCAACGCCGGCGACGGCTGGGGCGAACATCCCACGCAGGTGCTCACGGACCTGTATACCGTCCTGCGCGAAAAGGGCCGCATCGACGGGTTGAAATTCCTCTGCATCGGGGACATGCGGATGCGCACGATGCACTCGATCTCGTACGCGCTGACGCAGTTCGACTGCGAAGTGATCTATGTCGCGCCGCCCGAGTTGTCGCTCACCAAGGAGTTCAAAGCCGAACTGCACGAGAAGAACCTGCGTTTCCGCGAAGCCTCACACGTGAAAGACGTGATCGGCGACGCCGACGTGATCTACATGGAGCCGGTCGTCCAGGCCGATTACACGAAGTCTCGGGCCGAGAAAGAGCAGAAGTATGGGATGACCCCCGCCAACTACAAAGTGACCCGTGAGTTGCTGGCGAAGAAGGCCAAATCGGATTCGATCATCCTGCACTCGTTGCCGCGCATGGACGAACTTCCCCTCGATGTGGATGCCACGCGCCACGCGCGCTATTGGCAGGAAGCCTTCAACGGTGTCGTGATGCGCATGGCCCTGCTGTCACTCGTCCTCGGAGCGATGGAATAAACGACGGATTGAGAGCACACGTCCGGGCTTCGCCCCGCTTGGGAAGCCCGGCCGTGCCGTTTGTGTCTTGCCCGTCGAAACGTTCACGAGCATAATCAACGGCGTGTTTTATCAGCCCAAGACGGTCCAGGAAGCACTCGATCGCAAGGCCGAACTGAAAGAGCGCGGCACTTTCATTGCGGGCGGCACCGACATCGTGGTGTTGATGAACCACGGGAAAGCCGCGCCCGAGAACTTTATCGATCTCACGCACATCCCTGAGTTGCGCGCCATTCACCGGCACAACGGCACGCTGGAACTGGCCGGCAATGTCACGTACGCCCAATGTGGTCGGCTGCCCGTGCGTTGCCTCGCGCAGGCTTCCCTCAGCGTGGGCGGACCGGGCATCCGCGAACTCGGGACCATCGCGGGCAATCTCGCGACCGCCTCGCCCGCAGGGGACGGTTCCGTGGCCCTGCTCGCGCTCGATGCGGAAGTCGAGCTGACCAGCGTCCGCGGCGCGCGCCGGCTGCCGCTCGATAAATTCTTTCTCAGCTACCGCAAGACCGCGCTCGCGCCCGACGAGATGATTACGAAAGTGCTCATCCCGACGAACTATCGGAGCGATTGGTTAAAGAACGGCAAACGCGGCGCGATGAACATATCGGTCGTGGCGGCTGCCGTGGCGATCACGCCGCAGAAGCAGGTGCGCATCGCACTGGCGTCGGTCGCGGCCACGCCCATCCGCTGCCGTCAGGCGGAAAAGTTTATTGCGCGACACGGGCTGGGTGCTGATGCGATTCGGCAGGCGGCGGAACTGGTGCGCGGCGAGATCAAGCCAATCACCGACCATCGCGCCAGCGCGGATTACAAAACTCATTTGGCGGGGGTCATGGTGCGACGGTTGTTGGAGAATTTGGTGAAGGAATGAAGAAACCGGCCAAGGCGAAATCAACGGACGGCCTCTGGCCGTTGCGCTTCACGCTCAACGGCCGGAAGGTTTCCGCCAAGGTGCAGCCGACGCAGACGCTGCTCGATTTCCTGCGGGTGGAGATGGGATTGACCGGCACCAAGGGCGCGTGTCTCGAAGGCGAATGCGGCAGTTGTTACGTGCTGGTGGACGGCAAGCCGATGAACTCGTGCCTGATGCTGGCCCCGCAGGTGCAGGACCGCAAGGTCACGACCATCGAGGGATTCGCCCACAACCAGAAGCTCGACGTAATTCAGCGGAAGTTTGTCGAATGCGGCGCGGTGCAGTGCGGGTATTGCACGCCGGGGCTGGTCGTGGCCGCAAAGGCGTTGCTCGCGGAAAACCCGCACCCGACGCGCGAGCAATTTCTCGTTGGCATGGAAGGGAACATCTGCCGCTGCACGGGGTACAGCCAGATCCTGCGCGCGTGCAAACTCGCCGCCGATGAAATGGGTTTGAAGAAGAAATGAGCCGACTGACGGACACACTCCAGGAGAAGGTCGCGCAGCTTCACACCGCGACCAAGAGCTCATCGGCCTACGAGAGCGGGCCGACGAAAGTCGTCGGGCAATCGGCCCAGCGCCTGGATGCGGTCGGCAAGGCGACGGGGGCCACGAAATACGGGCAGGATTTGTTCGACAAGAAGTTTCTGTTCGCGAAAGTGCTGCGGGCGGCGCACCCGCACGCGGAAATCCTCGGGGTTGACACGCGTGAGGCGAAGAAACTGCCGGGCGTCGTCGCCGTGCTCGCCCATCAGGACGTGGCGGGCACGAACCTGCACGGATTGATCCGTCGCGATCAGGAAGTGTTGTGCAGCCGGAAAGTCCGTTACCGGGGGGATGCCATCGCGGTGGTCGTCGCGAAGACGGAAGAGATCGCCATTGAAGCGCTCACGAAAATCCGGGTGGACTACAAACCGTTGCCGTCCGTGCTCACCATGGAAGATGCGCTCAAGCCCGACGCGCCAAAGATCCATGCCGAGGGCAATGTTCTCGGCGAGAAACACCTTCGCAAAGGCGACGCGCCGAAGGCCATGCGCGAAGCCGACGTCGTCGTCGAGGACATGATCCAGACGCAGACGGTTGACCACGCGTTTCTCGACATTGAAGCGGGTCGGGCGCGTTACGACGGGAAGAGGCTGACCATCGAAGTGTCGGGCCAGTGGCTGCACGAGGAACGGCGATTGATCGCGCTGGCGCTGGGATTGCCGCTGGAGAAACTGCGGATCATCCAGCCGGCGACGGGCGGGGCGTTCGGCGGCCGCGAGGACATTTCGATCCAGATCTATCTCGGGCTGGCGGCGCTGAAGTTAAAAGGCAAGACGATCTGCCTGCGTTATTCGCGCAGCGAGTCCATGGTCGCGCGGCACAAGCGGCATCCGATTCGGGTCCATTACAAACTCGGCGCGAAGAAGGACGGCACACTGGTGGCGGCGCAGATCACGTTTTATGTGGACAAGGGCGCGTACGCGTCCACGGGCATCGCGGTGATGCGCAAGGCGTCGAGCCACGCGACGGGGCCGTACAAGGTGCCGAACGTGTGGGTCGATGTGATCGGCGTGTTCACCAACAACAATCCGTGCGGGGCGATGCGGGGGTTTGGCGCGGCGCAGACGGCGATTGCCTATGAGGGATTGATGGATCGGCTGGCGGCGAAACTCGGGATGGACAAGACCGAGTTGCGAATGAAGAACCTCATTCATTCCGGAGACGCGGTGACCACGGGCCAGATCGTGCCCCATGCGACGGGCCAGGAATGTTTTGAGGCGGTGCTGAAGAAGATTGATTGGAAGAACCGGAGCTACGAGACCGGGGCGCCGCATCTCAAGCGCGGTTACGGCGTCAGCGTCATTTGCTTCGGCCTTGGTTACGGCGATGGGTTCCCCGACGCCTCGCGCGCGCGCTGCAAACTCACGGCCGACGGCACCGTGGAGGTGTACTCAAGCGCGGCGGACGTGGGCCAGGGCTTGATGAACATGATCGCCCAGATCGTGGCGGAAGAGGTTGGCGTGCCGCTGGAGCGGGTGCGCCCGATCATCGGGGACACGGAGTGGACGCCGGAGTCCGGCAGCACGTCGGCGACGCGGCAGACCTATTTCACCGGTTCCGCCGTGCAACTGGCGGCGTCGGAATTGAAGAAGCAATTGCAGGACATTGCGGCGTCGCATCTTGAAGAGCTGGTTTACGAGATCAAGATCGAGAATGGCGAGGCGTACAATGTATTTCACCCGAAAAAACGAATGACGCTGCCGGAACTCGCGCGCGAAGGCAAACGGCGTGGTTATTCGCTGGAAGCGATGGGCGTGTACAAACCGCCGACGATGCCCGAGAACACGCAGACGGGCCAGAGCATGCGCGCGTTCGTCACCTATCTTTTCGGGAGCCACGCCTGCCAAGTGCTCGTCGACACGGAGACCGGCGAGGTGAAGGTCGAGCGTTACATCGCCTGTCACGACGTCGGCAAGGCTATCAACCCCGACCAGGTCATCGGCCAGATTCGGGGCGGCGTCACGCAGGGCATCGGCATGGTATTGATGGAAGAAGTCGTGATGAAGGACGGCAGGATCATGAATCCCGGCTTCACGGATTACATACTGCCGACGATACGCGACGTGCCGGAAATCGAATGCATTGTGATGGAGAATCCCGACCCGGGCGGCCCGTTCGGCGCGCGCGGGATCGGCGAACCGCCGTTGATTGCCTGCGGCCCGGCCGTCATGTCCGCCATTTACGACGCCATTGGAAAACCGGTCCGCACATTGCCCGCGACCCCCGAGCGGGTCTGGCGCACGATTTCGGAAGATTGATTTGCCTCGAATGACACGCGTCCCCTACCTCGATCTGAAAGCCCAGTACGCGGCCATTCGTGGCGACGTGCAGGCGGCTCTCGCGGAGGTTTGCGAATCGCAACTGTTCGCGCAGGGTCCACCCACGAAAGCGTTTGAATTGGAGTTTGCGAACTACTGCGAAGTCCGCCACTGCGTCACGCTGAACAGCGGCACCAGCGCGTTGCATCTCGCGATGCGTTGCCTCGACATCGGCCCCGGTGACGAAGTCATCACCACGCCCTACACGTTCATCGCCCCCGCGTGGGCCATCAGCTACGTCGGCGCGAAGCCGGTGTTCGTGGATATCGATCCCGTGCGTCGGACGCTGGACCCGGCCAAGCTCGAAGCGGCCATCACGCCGCGCACGAAAGCCATCATTGTCGTGCACATCTTCGGCATGCCTGCCGATATGGATGCCATCAATGCCATCGCCAAGAAACACAAGATCGCTGTCGTGGAAGATGCCGCGCAGGCGCACGGCGCGCGTTACAAGGGCAAACGGGTCGGCCAATTTGGCGCGATGTCGTGTTTCAGTTTCTACCCGACCAAGAACCTCGCGGCCTATGGCGAAGGCGGGGCGTTGTTGACAAACGATGAGAAGTTAGCGGCCCGTGCCCGGTCGCTACGCGAACATGCGCTGATTGACCGCTACGTGCACGGGGAGATTGGTTACAACTATCGGATGGACAGCATTCAGGGCGCGGTGTTGCAGGTAAAACTCAAACACCTCGACACATGGAACGCCGCCCGCGCCGCCCACGCGAAACGCTATAGCAAAGGGCTTGCGGGCACGTCCTACGGTCTGCCGTCGATGCCCGCCGACTCCGAACCCGTCTGGCACTGCTACGTCATCGAGTGCGAAGACCGCAACCGCGTTCAGAAGGCGCTCGCCGACGCCGGCATCAGCACCGCCATCAATTACCCGCTCCCGCTCCACTTGCAGCCCGTCTATCGCTCCCTCGGTTATCGTCGCAGCACCCTGCCCATTGCCGAGAAACTCTGCGAACGCTGCCTCTCCCTCCCGATGTATCCGGAGTTGAGTGATGGGCAAGTGGAGGCGGTGGTGCAGGCGATACGCGCGACCGCGTAGAAAGACGCCAGCGTTCGACGAAATGGGAGGGGCGAATGTCTGGAAATGAAGCCTGAGCCCAAGTGCGCGTTGTAGGGGCCATGCTGCGGCGGTTACTTCGCTGTTTGCTCCACAATTGTGATCTCGGCTTCGGTCAAGGCGTACAGCTTATAGACAAGGTGGTCGATCTCCTCGTCGGTGACGGCGATGGCCCGCTCCAACTCGGTGAGATTGCGAAGCGGTGAATGCTTCTTCATTTCGGCAAGGACGAGCTTGAGCGTTTTGAGTTGCGTCTCCACATGGTGGACGCCGTGGGAAAGAAACACGGGCACTTGGATCTTCTCCAACACAAGCGTGAGAAGCTTTCCTTCGCCCCATTTTCTTTTCCGCGAGTTGCCGCGCAGGAACTGACGGATACCGTAGAAGATGAAGAAGCGCAGTTTCTCGTCGGCCACGGTCATGTCGAGGACGGATTTCCAGTTGTCAGCGATTTGCGCGCTTATCTGGATTATCTTGCCGTCCAAGTCGCAGCGGAAGCCCGTGACCGCGCCCGTTTCGCTCGGCTTGACGTGCGCCTTCTTTTCGATGAACTCGACGTACTCTTGTCGATTCCAGTACGTGTCACCCAAACTCTTCCAATCGTGCGGATGATTATCGAGCGCTTCGGCAAAAGCTCGGTCAACGGTCGCTTTTTCACGCTGAAGCAGAAGGACTTTGTTTGCCGACTCCGCGAGCTTATCATGTGCGGCTTGGTCAGCCTTCCGCTTCAAATCCAGTTTTGGGAGCGCCAAGTGCTTTAGGTATTCACGGAACTCCACGTAACCACCGCGCACGCTGATTGCGCGAAACTGTTGCTTGTAAGCGAAGTCCAGCAATCTTCCGTTCAAGAGGGCAGTCAGAAATGGCAGGGAGTATCGGCACTCGGGTTTAGGTACAAGCGCGTAAATGGTATTCAGTGGATAGTAAAAGCCGTCTGGCTTGCCATCGTCGGGGACTGCCGTAAGTCGCACCGCAACACGTTTCACAAGAATTTTGGGCGACTCGAGCAGTTTCTTGTTCTTTGGATTGTACAGCTCGGTCGGAATATAGCGTAGATAACTTCCGTCCCATTCGATGAGGTAACGATCCAAGTGTTCGCCATCCAGCATCCGATGACACTCGTTCTGTTGCGTGGCGGTCAGGCGTCGCATAGCGTCTTCGGACATAACCAATCGCTCACGAGCTTCGCGGCCACCGATCCGAATGCACTGCTCAATGGAAAGCCAATCACCAAGACGAAGATTCTGCCGCGTCAGCTTTTCCACGACTGCGTCAACCGAGCCGTTAGGATTCGTGGAGATAATCGCATCGGGGGCACTCAGCATGGCTGCCGTCCTACGGAGAGAAAACTGCGCAGCCCTAAGCGACGCCAAAACAGGGGCGCACTTCCTCTCAGTCACGCGCAACAGGGCAACTTCATGATCAGCGGCTGGTAGCGTCTTGCGAATCCGCAGCATGCATGGATACGTGGAAGGGTCGTGGAAAACATCGTCGCATTGCGAGATGTCCACGATCTCCTCCAGAGTCAACGCGCGAAGGAGCATCTGGCGGAGTTTTCGCCCGTTGGCGTAGATGGCAAACTTAATGGGGTTGATGAACGAAATTATCCCGTCTTGGCGTAAGACATTGAGTCCACGCTCCAAGAATGTGATGTACAAATCAAAACGGCCCTCCGCTGTTTCATACAGTTCAAGCAGATATTCACGATCATCGGCTGCAATTCGCGTAACGCTGACATACGGCGGGTTGCCAACAATAACGTCGAAGCCTGGATTCTCACGGACGAAGACTTCAGGGAATTCTGCAGGCCAATGGAACGGATGCTTAACCGCCGGGTCGGGAAAGAATTTCTTCAACGGTGCGCTTAGCGGTTCCGCAACACGGCGGATTTCTTTTTCGGCTTCGTCAAGCAGTTTGCGCTTGGTATTGTCATCGCCCATCGCGCGGGCTTGTTGGCGTAGGGCGATGAGATGCTGGAGGTCTTTATTGGGGATGGCAGCTTTTTGCCAGAGTTTTGCGCCGGGCAAGAAGCCGATGAGCGAGTTGCCGACCTTGATGTTCTGGTTGAGAATCAGCGGCAGCTTGCGACCGTTGGAACTGACGCGGTCGAAGGCTTTCATGATGAGGTTGACGCTCGCCAGTTCGGCGGCTTCCTCGTCGAGGTCCACGCCGTAGAGATTCTCTTCGAGGATGATTTTGGGGAAATCGTATAACCGCTTTGGCAACGATTTGACGGCGGCTCGTGTTTCGAGTTGCTCGCCGGGTTTGGAATCTTTTAACAGACGCGTGTTTTCCGTGGTGATGCGCTCGTTGCAGTTTTCGTAGAATTTGGCCAGCACGTCGAAAGCGTAGATAAGGAATGAGCCGCTGCCGCAGGCGGGGTCGAGGATCTTGAGCTTGCGCGCCTCGTGTCCGGCGTGGAGACCGTGCTGCGCTTCAAGTTCTGCGAGCTTCCTGCCGAGTGTGTTGTCCACGATGTAGCGAACGATGTACGTTGGCGTGTAGTAGATGCCCGCGCCTTTGCGCAGATCGCGGCGCTCGGCCAGATCGATGCGTCCGTCTTTGAGTTCGAGGCGGTGACCGAGATAGGTTTCATAGGTGTTGCCGAGAATGTCGGAAGTGAACTTGCGGAAGCTAATGGCCGTAATTTCGGCGAATACCTGCTCCAGACAGTCGTTGCCGACGGTGACTTTTTCGCTGGGATGTTTCGGGCTGAAAATCTCCGTGTTGTGCTTGCGGTCCATTCCCGCGCAGAATTCGAGGAAGTCGCGGTAGAGTTTTCCCTCGGCCGCGTAGCTGCGGCCGGCCTTGAAACCATCGTGCATCGCCTCAATGACACCGAAGTCGTCGAGCAACTCGCGGTCATCAGCGAAACGGATAATGACCAGACGGTCGAGGATGCGCTGCACGACACGGCGCAACTTGTCAAGATCGGGCTGGCCCGCTGTGAGGATGACTTCGTTGTCGCGGTTGCGGTCGAGGATGTCTTGCGCAAGCAACCTGCGCCAGCGCTTCAAGCTCTCCAGGAAACCTCGATCAAGGTCTTCCTTGGCCTCAATTCTCGCAAAGTGTTCGAGGCTGTCGCGTTCGATGTTGGGTTTGGCAAGACGATTCAGGTCTTCGATGCGTCGTTGGTAATCTTGTGGGTCATCAAACGCGAGAATCAGGCGTTCTTGATCTGCGTCGAACACGTGAAGCCGCTCGAAGTTGGTCAGGATCGCCCACTTGATCTTCTCTTGGCGGGCATACTTAAAGGCCTGCTTCTCTTCAGGCGTGCGGTCGCCGCGACGCTCGGTCGATTTAGGTATCAGACCAAATCGTTTGACCTCGACGAAGACCTTTGGTTCACCGTGCAAGAGCAACCCGACATCTGCAAAGCCTGCCTCGCGGACATAGCGTTGGCGATTGTACTCGTTGGGATTCGTGATGTCCCAGCCAAGCGCGGCGAAGAGGTGGTCAATAAAGTTAGCGCTGACGTCCGCTTCGGTTCTGGGCTTGGTTTTGTCCCGGTCGTAGCGCCGTAGAAGTTCCGATAGCTTTTCTTGCAGATCAGCCACGGGCGCAGTGTAGCGGCAGGTAGTCCCTTCGACAAGCTCAGCGTAACAGCTTTGGGGGAGCGGGCGGCGCGGCGGGCAAACCAACGACGGCAGGCGGAGCGCCTGCCCTACAATTTGGAAAGAGAGTGGCGCGCTCGGCGGGATAGGACGAATGGGACGAATAGGACGGATTCGACGCTACACCAACTTGCGGGTGAACCCAGCACGGCTCGCAGAGCCGTGGCTACACCGGACCCGGCACGGCGGCGGAGCGGCTGGATTGCCACGGGAGTACGGCGTGTGGCGTCTTGTCTGACTCGGCTCCCAGCCCTACAAAACGGGAAAGACCGATTATTGAATCTTGATATTTTGCTGGACGCGGCGTTGCGGGGCGGGTATAATGGCGACAGTTGTTTGAAATACGTTTTACGAGGAAGAAGCGGAGCGGACGCCCACCTCGGCGGGTAAACCTCGGGGAGGCGTCCCTACCCCGATAAGGAATCGCGGGCGGGCCAACGGCGACGGAACGTCGGTTGGCACGGGACTTTCCAAAAAAAGGGTGTTTTTACCAAACGAACCCAACCGAAAAATTCAGATGTGTTTCGACATGAAACAGTTATGAAAAAACAGAGTTGGGTTCGTTATGCAAAAAAGAGCCCAAAAACAGGGTAAAAGTCACCGGAAAACGGCACCGGAAGGGTGGTTTTTGGGCGGAAATGAAGACGAAACAGAGGGAAAGGAGACAGGAGACAGAAGACAGGAGACAGGAGACAGAAATAGCGCGGGGTGCAATCAGGACATAGGTAACAGTTGTGGGTCAAGACATGGGTAACACTTTTGGGGTTAGAGGTTACATGTTTTGATCACTGTTGACCAGCTTCCAGCGGGCGGATATCCGCCCGCT
>JBEKYJ010000132.1:0-11296 GCA_049511095.1 Verrucomicrobiia bacterium | reverse complement strand
TGTTCGGGCACGTCGAGACCATCGAGGATCGCGTCGAGCACTTGCGGCGGTTGCGCGACCTTCAGGACCGCACCCACGGGTTCACCGCGTTCATTTGCTGGACGTTCCAGAGCGAGAATACACGCCTGAAAGTGCCGTCGGTCGGCGCCCATGAGTACCTGCGGACGCAGGCCCTGGCGCGAATCTTTCTGGATAATTTCGACAATGTGCAGTCGAGTTGGGTGACACAGGGGCCGCAAATCGGACAGGTGGCGCTGAAGTTTGGCGCGAATGACTTTGGCAGCGTGATGATGGAAGAGAATGTTGTGTCGCAAGCGGGAGCCACGTTTCGCATCAACGAGGAAACGATGCGGCGTTTGATTGACGAACTCGGGTACGAGCCGCATCGGCGCAACAATTGGTATCAATTGCTGAATTAGAAGGAGACACCAGATGGACAAGATTAAAACGATACTGCTGTTCGGGGCTCCCGGCAGCGGCAAGGGCACCCAGGGCAAAATGCTCGGCATGCTGCCCGGCTTCCACCATCTCGCGTGCGGCGACGTGTTTCGGTCGATCGACCTCAACAGCAAGGTCGGCAAGGTGTTCCTGAAATACTCGAGCAAGGGCGAGTTGGTTCCCGACGATTTCACGGTGCGACTGTGGCGGGACCACATCGACAAACTCATTCACACCGGCGCCTTCAAATCCGATACCACGGTGTTGGTGCTCGACGGCATCCCGCGCAATATTCACCAGGCGAAAATGCTCGATCAATACATCGAAGTAATGAAGCTGATTTGCCTGCGCGCGGTCCACGACCGCGCGGAAATGATCCGCCGTCTCAAGTCCCGCGCGTTGAAGGAGAACCGCCTCGACGACGCCAATGAAAAGACGATTCAGCATCGCTTGGAGGTTTACGACAGCGAATCGCGACCGGTACTGGCCTATTATCCGAAGGAAAAACGCGTCGATGTCGATGCGCTGCAGTCGCCTATCGAGGTGGCGCACGACATCCTGAGCGCCATTCTCGGTCGTTTCCAGGAGATGCACGCCGTACCGCCGCCGCCGCCTGCGGTCGCGGCGAAGAACTGAGATGGCGGGAACTCGCGTAGCGGGAAACCCGCAGGGCGCGGTTCGCCGCCTCTTTCGCGTTCTTTTGCTGGCGAATTCGGCGGATCTCGGCCATAGTTCCACCGTTGCTACAGGCGTGATAGCAACCTGTAACCACAGGCGGTGTTTAAGCATCTTAGTGGGCAAGGGCCAGGATCGCCGGGACTCGGCTGGCGATCCGACCAGAAACAAATGCCGAGCAAAGAGCATAGGAGGATTCATGATGAAGGCTAAACGATGGATTGTGATCGGGACGGTGGCCTCGGCGGCTGCGGTCCTGACGGCGTTGGCGGTTCCGGTCGCCACTCGCACATTTCGAACGACCGCGGCGGTGACGGCAGTATTGCAGATTGCGGATCCACTGGCGCCGAGCACGGCGCTGCTGGCCACCCTTCCGTTGGCCGGACATGATCTTGTAAGTTATTCGCTGGGTACCACGAACGTGCTTACCAACCAGGTCCTGGCGCTGGAAATTAATTGTGATTCAAGCCAGGCCAACATCGTCGTCTACGACAAGGCACTCCACAGTAACATACTCGTCATCGCCACCAGCACACGCATCGATGCCCTGACATCGCAGGACGATCCCACGGCGGCCGGCCCCAACCGTGAACGATTTGTCATGCAGATGGGGGTGAACACGAACGGCTTCTTGATCGGCGGTTACGTGACGGTGGCCGGACGAGTCTATCTTGATCCTGCGACCGGCTGTCCGCGCGCGCTGCTCAAAGATACGGACAAGCGCTGGGATAAGACATTCGGGGAGATCGTGGTCAAAGACCTCGACGACAAGACCGACAAGGGCAAGAGCATCGCGGGTGAGGCTCATCTCATTGGAATGGTGAACTCCATTGTAGTGGGTGGCTCAACCAATGTGTTCCTGTTGCCCTTCGGACATTTGACGATCAAACAGCAACTGCTTCCATAACACGCAACACAGTTGTTCACTGATGAGCGAGGGGCTTTCCCCCTCGCTCATTGCTTTTGGGAGAGGCAGGATGCTTGTGTTCAATCACCGGCTCTGCTACTGCTGACAAAAGCAAACATGCGCATCGCCTTCATGGGAACCGCCGAACTGGCCGGCCCGTGCCTGGAAGCCGTCGCCAAAGTTCCGGGCCACGAGGTCGTCGCCGTCGTCACCCAGCCCGATCGCCCCAAAGGCCGCGACCTGAAGCCCACGCCGCCGCCGATGAAGGTCGTCGCGGAACGTCTTGGGCTCTCCGTCCAGCAACCGCTAAAGATTCGGGAGCCCGCCGCCATCGGCGCCTTGCGGGCCGCGTTGCCCGACCTCATCATCGTCGTCGCCTACGGCCAGATTCTGCCGAAGTCGGTGCTCGAAATCCCGCGTCTCGGCTGCGTCAACGTCCACACCTCGTTGCTCCCGCGCTGGCGTGGCGCCGCGCCAATCCAGTACGCGATTCTTCACGGCGACGGCGAGACAGGCGTCACCACGATGTACATGGACGAGCACATGGACCACGGCGACATCATCCTCCAGCGCGCCCAACTCATCCACGCCGACGACACCAGCGCCACGCTGCACGACCGCCTCGCCAAACTCGGCGCGGGTCTGCTGACCGAAACGATCATGCTCATCGCCGAAGACAAAGCGCCACGTGCGAAACAGGACGAGACGCTCGCCACCTTCGCGAAGAAGATTGCCAAGGAAGACGGACGCATCAAATGGACACAGTCCGCCATCGAGATCGAACGGCAAATCCGCGCCTTCAATCCGTGGCCGAGCGCCTACACGCACCTCGGCGAGTTGCTGCTGAAAATTTGGAAAGCGGAAATCGTCGAAGGGGTCACCGGTAACCCCGGTGAATTGCAGGAAGGTTTCGTCGTCGCCACCGGTCAGGGCGGCCTCCGCATCCTCGAACTCCAACCCGCCAACAGCAAACGCATGCCCGTCGACGCGTTCCTCCGAGGGCATACGATCAAGCCGGGAACGGTGTTGCGTTGAGTGGCAATGTTCTTGTCCTGCATGAGATGGTGGCAATAGAGATCGGCAGGGCCTTTTTGCATAGATGTGGTTTGTGATCCATAATTGAGGCAGTAGGAGGTATGCCGTCATGGAAAACACACTCACTTCCAGTCGTCCCGATCATCCAAATGTGAAAATCCCCCCACCACTGATCTATGCAGCGGGCTTTGTTCTCGGGCTGTGGCTGGGGCGGGTGGTTCCCGTCTCCGTACTTCCGAAAACCCCGAGTTATATTGCCGCCATTGTGTGGATTGCGTTATGGGCCGTCTTGGGCGTATGGAGCATCGGTCTATTCCGTCGGGCGCACACCGGCTTTCTCCCGATCCGGTCGGCAACGACGCTGGTAATCTCCGGCCCGTATCGGGTTACGCGCAATCCGATGTATCTGGCCTTGGCCTGCCTGCATGTCGGCTTGGCGCTTTGGTTCGACGTGTTTTGGGCGTTGGTGTTACTGCCCTTGGTAATGGTCGCCATTCAATACTACGTCATCGTGCGAGAAGAGGAATACTTGGAGAGCAAGTTTGGAGACGAGTATCGCCAGTACAAGGCGCGCGTGCGACGCTGGCTTTAGGCGTAGCGCGCATTTCGTAAAGGCGTTCGCCAGTTCTATTGCCCCGACCCTTGCTGTTGGGGAGAAGTATCGTGCGGCGGCGCCATGCCGGGGACGGGGATCAAGCACATGGCGGAGAGGGTGACGACGAGGAGGGTGTATTGCAGCAGGCCCTTTTGGTCGGGTTCGACCTTGGTTTTTTCGCTGAGGGCGCGCCAGGCGGCGACGATGACGAGCAGGACGAGCAGGCCTTCCTTCGTGACGGCCCACATCCCCGCCATCGCGGCGACGACAATCCAGCGTTGGCCGCGTGAGAGCGAGCGGAAGCCGCGTCCACCATCGAGCGGGGGAATCGGCAGCAGGTTGAAGAGGTTGATCCACGCACCGACCTGGGAGATGGCGGCCCAGATGGGCGCGCCGGTGAGTTCGTAGATGCCGTATGCCGCCAACGCCGCGCCAAGTCCCCAGAGCGGGCCGGCCAGACCGACCCGCGCATCTTCGCGCGGCGAGGCGGGATGTTGTTTCATGCGGATCAGCGCGCCGAACCCGGGGATGAACATCGGCATGGAGGCTTTGATGCCGAAACGCGACAGCGCTACGACGTGGCCCATTTCGTGGATGTAAATTGACACGACCAGGCCCGCCGCGAACTTCCAGCCCCAAATCGTCCAGTACACGCCGAAGGCCAGCACCATCGTCCAGAGCGTGCCGGCTTTCGTCAGGCCGAGAAGAAGCAGTTTGCCCTTGGTCAACAGGAGACCGAGGGCGGCAACGGTCCACGCCCAGGCTTTACCGAGGCTTGTCTTTTTGGCGGCGGCAGCTTGGGTGGGACTTGGCCGCGATTTTCCTGACGGCGATAATGCGCCACTGTCAACCCGCGCACTCAACGCCGCAACTTTCTCGGAGATCGTTTGGTATTGTCGCGAATCGCGCGGGAGGAACTCCAGCGCCTCGCGCCATTTGGACAGCGCGCCGGTCAGGTCGTTGGCCTGTTCGCTGCGCTCGGCTTCGGCAGCCAGCCGTTTCAAGTCCTCGGCGTGGACCAGTCGATGGCACTTGGGGCAGACGAGCAACCTCGGGGCAAGCTCGGTGCCGCATTGAGGACATGACGACGGGGCGGCGGGCGCGGGTGGTTGTCGGGGATTCGGTTGCACGGGAGGGACGGCGTTTGACTACGGCGCGCTCGCCGCCGGCGCGATCTTGTAGGGCCCGGTGATTTCCAGCGGCACGCGGCGGTTGATCTTCCACGCCTGATACAACGCGATGCCAATGATGATCCAACCCAGGAAGTTTTGTGCTCCCGCCAGGAACGGCACCGCGCAGGCGATTGCGAAGACAAGGACGGACAAGAGAACGATGCCAACGACGTGGCGCAGGGGTTTCGGCAGTTTTGACAGCACGCTCGTCAACGCTGACTTGTGATGCGGTCTGGGATCATTCGGGAGAGAATTGGTCGGGGCGGCTTGGTCGTCGGTTTGATCACCGTCATCCTTGCTCACCGTCAAGTTGGATTGCGCCGAATCAGCTCGCTTGACCGCAGACGGGGAGCTGGCATGCAGGTGTGATTTCATCGCTGTGAACAACGGCGGCACATAGGTGGCGGCGATCGCGAAATAGGTCAGCGCCATTGCCAGCGCCTGATACTGCCAGCCACCCCAACCGCGCGAGCCTTTCCTCACGGCCACACCCACCATGAGCCCGACGGCGATCCCAATCAGCCCCACTTCGAAGCCGGTGAGTTCGCGTACGGCGTACCAAATGGCCGCGCCCGCGATGGCGGCTCCCACGCCGAAGAGCAGGGACTTGCCGAACCCGATCATGGTGACCCGGCCCGCGCCCGAGGTTTCAATTCTCTCTTTGCAGGCGGCGCAGGCGACGAGACCGTTAATGTGGAAGTAGGCATCGTGAACCGCCTGCTTGCACACGGAGCAGGTGACGGCACCTGATTTTGGTTGGGCGAACTCGGCGCGGTCGAATTGCAGGTCGCTTGACGTGGCGGTGGTTGACTCGGCCGTTCCGGTCTTCAACTGGATCTTCGACTCCGACAAGGTCGTTTCCGACAGTGGAGTCCAGTGTGTGCTGCCTTCCTTCGCGACCAGCGTATCCCCCTTGATCTCGCCGGCGTGGAATTTGGCGCGTACCTCGTCCTCGGAGAACGGCCCGGTGGTCTGCTCGTTTAGGTGGATGAAATAGGCCACGCTGGCGGGCATCAGAACAAAGGGTCTGGTGGTTGACAAGGAGAATCCGTGGCGCCGATGCCACAACTAGTCGGCTTGCGCATCGGGCATTGGCCGCTACAATGGCGCTCAATGCAAACCGCTTCGGATCGTGCCATGTCCCCATGGCTTCGCCCGGAACTCGCCCGGCTCCTCGCGATCCTCTGGGTGGTCGGCGTGACGCTCGTTTATCTCGTCCGATCTGGCGCATGGGTCTTGCCGATGCAACTGGCGGAGACGATCGGCACGTCGCTGCCGGGACTTCATGTCGGCCCGCACTTCGGCGAATTCTGGACGGCACGCGCGTGTGATGTTGTTTGCGTGCTCAGCATCGTGGCGGCGGCGTTGGGTTTGGGCGCGACCGTGGGGAATCGATTGATTGCGCGCCGTGACGTGCTCGGTATGCTATTCGCCGTGGCGATCGGCCTGTGGTTTTTGGCGGTGCTGACGCTCGTCGTGGGGGCAGTGAGCGTCGCGAAAGTTCCGTATGTGTTTCTCACGCTGGCGTGCTGGCTGTTGCCGGCGCCGCGGAAGTTCCTCGGCGATTTCCACGTTTCAACGGAACACACGGATGGGTGGGGCAAGTGGATGATCTCGTGCATCGCTGTCGCCGCGGTGCTCAACTTCGTGGGCGCATTGGCGCCGCCCTTTGAGTACGACGAATTGGAATATCATCTGGGCGCGCTGGCGGATTATCAGCGCGCGGGCCAGATTGTGTTTCTCCCGCACAATTTTTATTCGAACATGCCGCAATTGACCGAGATGCTGTACCTGCTGGGGAGGACAACAACGTCGGACATCGCGGCGAAACTGCTGCATTGGTTGTTCGGGATACTGAGCGCGCTGGCGGTGTACGGCCTGGGCCAACGACTGTGGTCGAAAGCGACGGGGTTGACGGCGGCGGCGCTTTTCTATTGTGTGCCGTTCGTACAGGAGCTGGGCCAGACGGCGCGAATCGATTTGGCGACGACGTTTTTCGCGACGCTGGCGTTTGCGGCGCTCGTGCTGTGGTCGGAAGAAGACAAGAGAGAGTTCGCGTGGTTGTCCGCTCTCTGCGCCGGTGTGGCGGTGGCCACGAAGTGGCCGGCGATTCCGGTCGTGCTATTGCCGGCGGCGGTGATGTTCGTGTTCCGCCGGCGGTATTCGTTGCTGGTCGGCTTCTGGCTTTTGGCGGGCTTGATGGTATTGCCATGGCTGGTAAAGAACTGGTGTCTCGCAGGAAACCCGGTGTATCCACTATTATATGCGTGGTTCCCGCACCCCCACTGGAACGCGGACCAAGCGATTGTTCTCTCCGAGAAGCACGCTCCGACGTTCGGTTGGGGGGCGCCGTGGCAATTCCTCGGGCTGCTATGGAATTACTCGTTCACCGAGCCGGGAGCCGTGCCGCTGTTGCTGATGACAGCGCCGTTGGTCTTGCTGGTCCCGCGAGCGGAACCGGCGGCGAAACGCATGGGATGGTTGTTCGTGGGTGCCAGCGCAAGCTGGTTCTGCTTTACCTTTCGACCGTGGCGGTTCTTGTTTCCGGCGTTCGGCATGGCGGCGGTCGTGGCGGCTTTCGCCATGGGAAAACTGGGCCGGGACACGATGGTGCGGATTGCGTTGCGGTGTTCGGTTGGAGTGGTGATGGTGGCGAGTCTGGCGACGCTGGCCCTGAATGACTTGCTGGATACGGAGAACCCGCAAAGGACGCCGCCTCAAATGAATCTCGCGCGCTATGCGCTCGGACAGTTTACGCGCGACGAATTCATCGCGCGGATGGGAAGGGGAGTGCTGGAGCCGGTCATTTGGATGAACGAAAACCTGCCGAAGGACGCCAAGGTGCTCTACGTGGGAGAGGCGCGCGCCTACTATGCGAAGCAACCTGTGTTATGGAGCACGGCGTTTGACCAGCATCCACTCACGGCGATGTCACGCGAGGCGGAGACCACGGACGAATTGCTGACGGCCATGCGCGCCCGGGGCGTCACGCATGTATATGTGAATTTCTCCGAGTTGGAACGGTTGCGGGTGGGTTACAATTACATGTTGGACGCCAATTGGTACCTGATTCGAAACACCCTGCAGCAGCACGCAACGGAAATCCACGGTTCGGCGCGGGGGATCGTGTATGAGTTGGCGAACTAGGCGATGAGAATTTGTCACGTCATCACGCGGTTGATTGTCGGCGGAGCGCAGGAGAACACCGTGTCCAGTTGCATCGGCCTGCGGCGGCTGGGCCACGATGTGGACCTGGTCAGCGGCCCGCAAACGGGGCCGGAAGGTTCGCTCTCCGATCAAGCAACGGCGGCGGGTGTGCCCATTATTATTGTGGACGAATTGCGCCGCGCGCCGAATCCGTGGCTCGATGTGAGCGCGAGCGCGGCGTTGCGCCGGCTCTTCGTGGGCAAGCGGTATGATGTCGTGCATACGCACAGCGGGAAGGCGGGGTTTGCCGGGCGCATCGCGGCCCGCTTGGCGCGGGTGCCAATCGTCGTGCACACGATTCACGGCCCGTCGTTCTACCGCTACCAGAATCCGCTGGGCAATTGGGCGTTTCGTTGGGCGGAACAGGTGGCCGGCGCGTGCACAACGCAGTTTGTCTCGGTTGCCGACGCAATGACGGAACAGTATTTGGCGGCAGGGATCGGCACGCCGGATCGATATGTGACGATCCACAGCGGGATGAACATCGACGCGTTCCTCAACGCGCCGCGCGACGATTCGTTTCGCGAATCCCTCGGGATTTCAAAAGACGACCTGGTGGTGGGCAAGATGGCGCGGCTGTTTCGGTTGAAGGGGCACGAGTTTCTCTTCGCGGCGGCGCCGCGCATCGTGGCGGCGGTGCCGAACGTGAAATTTCTGCTGGTGGGCGATGGGATTTATCGCGAACGGTTTGAGCGGCTGTTGACGGAGATGGGGTTGCGGGGTCGCTTTGTCTTTGCGGGGCTGGTGCCGCCGCCGGAGATCCCGCGCTTCGTGGCGTCGATGGATTTGCTGGTGCATTTGTCGTTGCGCGAGGGATTGCCGCGGGCGATCCCGCAGGCGCTGGCGTGCGGCAAGCCGGTGGTGGCCTTCGACGTGGATGGCGCGCGCGAAGCGTGTCTCGATGGACAAACCGGCCTACTCGTGCGGGCGGAAGATGAAACCGCGTTGGCCGGCGCGGTGATTCGGTTGTTGCAGGATACGAGCCTGGCCCATACAATGGGTGCGCAGGGCAGGGAACTGGTCACGGAGCGTTTTTCGGAGGCGCGAATGGTGCAACAACTCGACGAGTTGTACCGTCGACTGTGGGCAGCGCGGCACTGATATGCACTGGCTGCTCGTTTACTTCTATGTGTTTGATGTCAGCTTCGTGCTGGCGCTACTTCTCACGCCGGCATGCAAGAAACTTTCCTTCCAGTGGAACTACGTCGACGAACCGGACCGCGAGCGGAAGATCCACACCGAAGCGATGCCGCTGCTGGGCGGGCTGGCGATTTTCTGCGCCTTTGCCGGCAACGTGACGTTCAACTACCTGTTCATCCTTCCGCTGGGAAGCCGGGTGGACCTGCCGTTCATCGACATGCCCGACGTGAAGATGTACCTGGACGGCGCGTTCTCGGTCTGGCCGAAGTTGCTGGTGATCCTGCTCGGGGGCGGCTTGATGGTGGCGCTCGGGATGTACGATGACAAGTACGAGTTGAACGCGCGCACGAAACTGATGATGCAACTCGTCATCGCGTTGTTGGTGGCGTTGGCGGGAATCCGGGCCACGGTATTCATCCCCAGCAAGTTCGCGAGCTACCTGCTGACGATCTTGTGGATTGTGACCATCACGAACGCGATGAACTTCCTCGATAACATGGACGGACTGTGCGCGGGGATTGGGTTGGTGTGCGCGGGCCTGTTTGCGTTTATTGCCGGGATCCAGCACCAGTATTTCGTCTGCCTCATCGCGCTGGCGCTGGCGGGGGCTCTGCTGGGGTTTCTGCCGCACAACTTCAAGCCGGCGACCATTTTCCTCGGCGATGCCGGCAGCCACTTTGTGGGTTATATGCTGGCGGTGCTGCCGATCTGCGTCACGTTCTATCGGCGCGGGACGCCGACGCTGTTGCCCGTGCTGATTCCGCTGCTGGTGCTGGCCGTGCCGTTGTTCGATCTGGTGATGGTGATGTGGATTCGCATTCGCCGCGGCCAGCCGGTGTATCTGGGGGACGTGAACCACATTTCGCATCGGCTGGTGCGGCTCGGTCTGCCGCAAAGCTGGGCGGTCACACTGATTTACCTGATTACCCTCACCCTCGGTCTCGGCGCGACGGCGCTGTTGTGGTCGCAAATGACCGCCGCGCTGATCGTCATCGTGCAGGCCATCTGCATTCTCGCCATCGTGACCATGTTGGAGCGGCTGGGCGGGAAGTGAGACGGTTGACTCGGTAGGGGCAAACTGCGAATATCCCGCGCCGATGAAATTTTACGTCACCACCGCCATCGACTACATCAACGCGCGCCCGCATCTCGGGCACGCGCTGGAGAAGATCGGCGCGGACGTTTGCGCGCGGTATCATCGGTTGCGCGGCGACGAGGTGTTCTTCCTGACGGGCACGGACGAGCACAGTCTGAACGTGCAACGGCAGGCGGAGAAAGAGGGGGTCACGCCGCGCGAATACTGCGACCGCATGATTTCCGCCTTCACCGACACGTGGGCCAAACTCGGTATTTCCTACGATGGTTTCGTGCGGACGACGGATCCGCAGCACGAAGCTGCGGTGAAGCTTCTGTTCGAGCGGATTGCGAAGGCGGGTTACCTGTATGAAGGCGACTACGAGGGGCTGTACTGCCCGAGTTGCGAGAATTACTACACGGAAAAGGACGCGCCGGATTCGCAGTGCCCGATTCATAAGCGTCCGCTGGAACGCGTCAAGGAGAAGAACCTGTTTTTCAAACTCAGCGCGTTTCAAGAACCGTTGCAGAGGCTGATCGAGAGCGCAGAGTTTCGGATTGAACCGGTGATTCGGCGAAACGAGATCCTCGGGCTGCTGCGGGAGGGGCTTCAAGACGTCAGCTTCACGCGCAGCAACGTCCGCTGGGGTGTATCGAGTCCGATCAAACCCGAGCAGACCATCTGGATTTGGTTTGATGCGCTGGCGAACTACATCAGCGCGGTCGGCTACGGCAGCGATGAAGCGAAGTTTCAGCGTTGGTGGCCGGCAGACGCGCACATCATTGGCAAGGACATCACGCGTTTTCACTGCACGATCTGGCCGGCGATGCTGCTGGCGGCGGGCTTGCCGCTGCCGAAGATGGTGTTTGCCCACGGTTTCCTCTCGGTCGAAGGCGAGAAGATGAGCAAGACGCGCGGGACGATGATCGAGCCGACGGAGGTCCTGGAGAAATACAGCGCCGACGTATTGCGCTATTATTTGATGCGCGAAGTGCCGTTCAACGGCGATGGCGACTTCTCCTGGGCGCGCTTGGAGCAGCGGTACACCGCCG
>JBEKYJ010000131.1:0-11326 GCA_049511095.1 Verrucomicrobiia bacterium | reverse complement strand
ACGCGAGTTTGGATGCGGCCAGGAGAATCGGGCGCGCGCTCAAGGCAAAGAAGAACCCGAGACTTGCGCTCTTTTGCCTGCAACGGCAAGGGTAGAGCAGCCCCGAAGGCTTTCGGGGTTGGTCGCGAGTTCAACTCTCCCCCCTAGCACCAATTTTACACCACGACAAGGCCTTGCGCTTTGTTCGTACCCACGCCTCGTGCATTCATCCGCCGCACGAGTAGTGTTTATATCGGCGCGAATACGAGCGGCGCTTGGTCCAAACGTCGAACCGATGTTGGAAATTGTTCCAGCCGGTAAACGGGGCATTCTGAAGAAGCTGCTTCTTGCGCGCGGCGGGAACAGCCAGCGTGTCCAACCAACCCTTCAGCATGCTGAAGAGTTGTTGGGCGATAGCGCGGTTGTCCGCAATCACATTCCGCGTTTGCGTCGGGTCGGATCGAAGATGATACAACTCGGAACCTTCGAGTTGTTTTTTCGGGGAATAGAGAAGGCACCATTCGTCCGTCAATACGGTGAGGCAGCTCACGCGACCGCTGTGGGGGTGGCATCCGGCAACGGCAAATGGCTGCCCGTTGGTTAGGCCCGCCAGGCGCGGGACAAGCGAATGGCCTTGTGTCCACGGCACTTGGGGAATGCCTGCGAGTTCGAGTGCGGTGGCATAAAGATCAGGTGGCTGGCAAAGTCCTGGGATCGTCTTGCCGGCGGCCAAGGCGTCAGGGTGCCGGACCAACAGGGGGATGTGTCCCAGTTCCTCGTAAATCGGCGTCGGCTTGTCGATGCGCATCGGTTTGCCGAGAAGGCCGTGTTCGCCGAAATAATAGCCGTGGTCGGAGCAAAACAGCACGGCGGTGTGGTTCAGAACGCCCTTGTCACGCAGGCGCGCCAGCAGATTTCCCAGCCAGTAATCGGTTTGCGTGACTTCGGCTTTGTACAGGCTGCGCATGTTCTGTACGTCGGCTTCGGGATAGGCGTTCGCGCAACCGGATTTTGGCCAGAAAACCGCATCGCCTTTGTCATTCCACGGATACGGCTTCAGAAACTGGGACGGCGCGTCCCATGGCTCGTGGGGATCGAACGCATCGATCCACATGAAGAACTTCTCCGGCGGATTGTCGAACCACTCGATCGCGGAACGAAACACCATGGCGGTCGTGTTCGTACCTTGCTGCCGATACCAATAGGCATTGCGGCGATAGCGCTCCAAACGGCGTGCGGGAGGTTCGAGCTTCTCTTCCGCGCACGGCAGATCGACCATCGGCGCGGACGACGGCTGAAAATGCTCGTGGGTTTGGCCAGGCACATGGTTCACAAAACCGAACCCGCGGTCGAAACCAAAACCGTTCTCAAACAGGTGCAAATTGTCCGCAATCAACGCCGTTGTGAATCCATGGCGCTGAAACACTTCCGACAACACGGGAAACTCGTAGGGCAGCGCACCCCAATCGAATAACGGGAACGTGTAGCGGCCCGAGAACACCTCGATGCGGTTGACCAATGTCGGGAACGAGCACAGCCAGAAGTCGGAAAAGGCAGCGCTCTCCGCCGCCAGCCGATCGAGGTTTGGCGTCTGCACGTCATGCTTTTTCAGAAAGCCGAGGTGATCGTAGCGGAATGTATCCGAGCAAATGACGACGACGTTCATGCGTGATCGACTTTATCGTCTTTTGCACAATCTCACTCCAGCAAAAAAGCGTCACTGGTGGATGATTTACCGGTGGTCTTCTGCCCGGGATATGTGCTACCGCCGACGCTTACGGTAGTTTCGGTAGTGACGCCAGTGCGAGAAGCGTTTTTGCAGGAGCATGGCATTATAGTGAAGCTTGTAGAGTACGGGGAATTGCGTGTTACGCAGCAGTTGTTGCTGGCGATGGCGGGGAACGCCGAGGTCGTCGAGCCACTGCACCAACTGTTCGAACAGGTTGTCGGCAACGCCGTGATACTCCGCCAACACATTGTGGGTCTGCCCGGGATCGCGGTCGCGTTGAAACAACGCCGACCCGTCCAGTCCGGCGAACGGCGAGTACATCAGACACCACTGGTCAGTCCAGACCGCCAGGCTCGCCAACCGTCCGGGACGGGTGGGATACGAACCGGCTACGGCCACGCTGCGCGCAGTGCCGTGGCCCCGCAACCGCGGCGCCAGAGAGTTGCCTTGCACCCAAGGGACGAGGGGAATTTCCAATAGTTCCAGCACCGTGGCATACAGATCAGGAGGCTGGCACAAACCCGAGATGGTCTTGCCCGCCGCCAAACCTTCGGGATGCCGAAACAACAGCGGAAGATGGGCGAGTTCCTCATAAAACATGGTCGGTTCCGACGTCTGCCGCAGGCTTGGCTTGCCCAGAAAACCGTGCTCGCCAAGATAATAGCCGTGATCCGAGCAGAATAGTAAAGCCGTGTTATCCAATAACCCTTGGTCGCGCAAGGAGTCGAGGAACGTCCCCAACATGCTGTCGAACTGTGTGACTTGCGCTTTGTAAAGGCTGTGGATGTTTTCCAGGTCGGCGGTGCTGTAGCGGGAGGCATAACCGGACTTGGGCCAGATCAGCACTTCACCATCCTTGTTCCACGGATAAAGTTCGCGGAATTGCGGGGACGGATCCCAAGGTTGATGCGGGTCAAAAACCTCAATCCAGGTAAAGAATGGGCTGCGTGCTTGTTTCAGCCATTCCGTGACCTTGCGGAAAAGAATCGCCGTGGTGGGCGTGCCCTGCTGGCGATACCACCAAGCGTTGCGCCGATACTGGTCCAGACGCTCGCGGACCGGCTCCAACTTTTCCGCTGCGCATGACAATTCGATCATCGGCGTGGTTGACGGCTGAAACTCGTCCCGCGAACGTCCCGGTATTGCCTGCAGATGGTCGAAACCGCGTCCATATTGCCGGCGCTTTTTCATCACCTGAAAATTGTCGCCCCAAAGAGCACTGGTGACACCGTGGCGGCTCAACACCTCTGCCAGCGTGGGGAACTCGAACGGCATTGGTCCGGTATTGAAAAACGGAAACGCGAAACGGCCCGAAAAGATCTCGATGCGGTTGCTCAGACTGGGGAAAGAGGCCAGTTGGAAGTCCGAGAACGTTGCACTTTCACGGGCCAGCCGATCGAGATTCGGCGTCTGCACGTCATGCTTTTTCAGGAAGCCGAGGTGATCGTAGCGGAATGTATCCGAACAAATGACGACGACGTTCATGGGCGGCGCTCGGACTGGCAGTTGGCACGCTGTTTTTCCATCAGGAAGGCATACTTGGCGAGAACGTTCACCAGTTTGGCCGACGATATCAGCCAGCCGCGCCAACCATCCCGCCACCCTTGCTTGAGAATGAGATGCTTGAAGAAGGCCGCCGCCGGGGAGAACACCAGATGATACCAGTGAGCGCGCCGGCCGGCCGCCGCGTACGAATCCGCCGTGGATCGCGCGTACTTGATCGTTTTGGTGAGGTGATCGTGGAAATCGTGAAACACCGGATAGTGAAGCAGGTCCCCCGCCAGTCTCCCCGTCGGGCCTTCGACCTTCGGCTCGACGTGGGGATTGATCCCGTGCATACGGACGCAGCTCTGACGGACGAGCCGCAACCGCCACTCCGGCTGCCAAGTGTGCCAGATCCAGTCGCCTAGGTAAAACGTGCGACGATTTATCCAAAACCCGTTTTCCTTCGGGTCGCCATTGGCAAACAACGTGCGAATCGACGCCACTAATTCGGGAGTGACCGCCTCGTCGGCGTCAATGGTCAAAATCCACGGTTGCGAGCAAATCTTGAACGCGGCGGTGTATTGTCCCGAATGCCCCTGCCACGGAAGCACCTCGAACTTGGCGTCGAAACCCTTGGCGATTTCAGCGGTGCGATCCGTCGAGCCTGAATCCAGCACCGCAATCTCCGTTGCGAGACCGCGAATGCTTTCCAAACACCGCGGCAAATTGCGCTCTTCGTTCAACGTAATCACCGACACGGAAATGGGCAGAGGCCGTGTCCCGGTTGCCGTACCTGCTGGTTGCGTCTGCGCAGACTCCATCACACAGACCCTATAAACCAATTCGGCGGCTCGTATCCAGCCGATTCTCCGTGGAGATTCCTGTTTACTTGGGTGCGCGCGCTGAGATAGTTATTCACTGATGCCACCAGCGACTCCCGACATTCGTGAGCGAACGCAGTCACCCTCGGATTGGGATGAAGTGCCTTGCCCGACGTGCGGGCAGCGAGCGCCAAGCCACTCGTTGTTTCAGCGCACGGACGGACACGGGATCCGATTCTGCGACGAATGCGGGCTCATCTTCACGTCGCCGCGATTTTCCGCCCGCAAACTGGCGGAGATCTACGAGCGCGAGGATTATTCGGACGTCTCCGTCTTTGCGAATTTCGACTACGAGCAGTGGAAGCAGCAAAAAGGATACAACGTCCGGCCGATGACCAGTTACAAGGTCAAGGGGATGCTCCTCGATTTGATTGCAAACTACCTGCAACCCGGCGCACGATTGTTGGACGTCGGTTGCGGATTCGGCCTGACCGTGTACGAAGCGAATAAACGCGGCTTTCGCGCGGACGGCATCGATATCTCAACAAGGTTTCTGAAATTGGCGCGCGAAAAACTGGGCCTGACGTTGCGACAGGGGCGGGTCGAGGACCTGCATTTCCCAGACAGCATGTACGACGGCGTGATCTTCTGGGATGTGCTGGAACACGTACATAATCCGCTGGAAATCCTGGCGGAGATCCACCGGATCGTGCGGCCGGGCGGCTATCTCTTTGGACAGGTGCCGAACTGGCGGGGATTATCCAACCGTTACAAGACGTTCCTGAATCGCCACGGGTTCGCGCGGAAGCAGTTCAAACATTTCGGTATTCCCCATCATGTGTTCATCTTCGACGACCACAGCTTGCGCCAGATGGTCGAGAAATCCGGCCTTCGGCTGATTTACTGCCGCTCCTGGTCGAAGATGAAATACAACGTCAATCCTACGCCGTTGCAGCGATGGTTTCACCGCGTGCTGGAGGAACGGAATCTCACTGACTACATCTCCTTCGTCGCCCAAAAGCCGGCTTAATGCGTCGCAAGGCCGGGCTGGGGCACCTGTTGGTTGACGATTCATGCCAACTTCCCTACGATGGTGTCGTGCGTCGGACTGAATATCAGGGATTGCGATGGGAACTCGCGCCAGAGTTTGAATCTCTCTTGCCGGAAGTGCTGCAACAACCGGGAGAATCCGTCAAGACTTCCTCGGCGACGATCGTCACACGGCACGGCGTGGCCAATCGGGAGTTCTACGTTAAACGCTACCTGCATGAGCGGCGCGGTCTGGCGCCGCTATCCTATTTTGTTCGTGCCTCCAAGAGCCGGAGAGAAT
This sequence comes from Verrucomicrobiia bacterium, assembly GCA_049511095.1. Classification (GTDB taxonomy): domain Bacteria; phylum Verrucomicrobiota; class Verrucomicrobiia; order Palsa-1439; family Palsa-1439; genus Palsa-1439. Next base: position 5,982 of record JBEKYJ010000131.1, on the reverse strand, counting down.
GGAACCAGGCCCCGCAATTTCAGGCGCGCGGGATCGCCGTCGTGCCGCATCTTGCGCACGGGGAACGCTGGGGATGGTACGGGCTGTTGGAAAGCGTATTGATCACCGAGGGACTGGTGGGCTACGCGTCGCTGCTGACAATACGCGACGCGACCAATTCCGAATTCCAATCTGCGTTGGGCCAATTCCTGCGCCGCATGCACGATGCCGGCATCTTGTACTTGGATATCTCCGCGAAAAACGTATTGTATTCGGCGGTCGAACATAAATTCTGCCTGATTGATATCGACAAGGTCCAGCTTTGCCCGACGATCGACGAGCAACAAAGAATTGCCCATCTGGTCACGTTTCGCTCACGCTTTGCACTGGCTCCCGCCTTTTACGACGGTTACGGAAGCGGGTTTTCACGCCATGCCGCTGGGATTGACGAGCGAGCCGCAGCGGTGCGGCAGGCGTGCGTGGCGAGGTGGTCGCGCATTTGCCTGACGCACTCGCATGAAGTGGTCAGAAAGCGAATCGGCGGTTTGCAATGGCACATTCGCCGGGCGTATCTGGATGAAAGGCTGGAGAGGATCCTGCAAGACCCCGACAGGCAGATAGACAATCCCAATGGTCTTGTGGTCAACCGCCTTGCCTATCGCTCCGGCAAAAAGGCCTATCGTAAGGCTTACGGCAGCGAGTTGATGGGTGAATCCGCGCCGCGCCCGGTTGCGGCTGCGGACAAGCGCTTGCTGGGGGTTGTGGTGCGTGGCTACTTTGTCACGAAGTCGCTCTAAGCGTATGATCGTCTTTACTCGGCTTCACATGCCACACGGAAGCCGCGGATATCCTTGACGTCGCCGGGATCATCGCCGTCACGCAGCGCACTGGATGTATAATGCAGCGCGCCGCGCCAACTGCCGCCCTTGTCCACGCGGCAGTGCCCCGTGGGTGGGCCTTGCGGGTCTACCGCATCGTTGGTCGTGAACACTGAATACCAATCCTGTGCCCACTCCCAGGAATTGCCGATCATGTCATAGAAACCCCACGGGTTCGGCGGGAACGAGCCGACGGGTGCAGTGCGCTCAAAGCCATCCTCCGCAAACTGGGCATACGAACTCTTGCGGTCTCCACCGAGGTTCGCTTTCGTACGATCCTGGACATTGTCACCCCAGTACGTGCGGTTCGTTGTTCCGGCGCGGCAGGCATACTCCCATTCCGCTTCGGTGGGCAAACGATACAAGCGACCTTCTTTCGCGGAGAGCCAACGGCAAAACAATTGCGCGTCGCGCCAGGTAATCGGTTCGACGGGATGGTTGTCGCCGTCGGGAACAAGCTGGTACTTCGGGCGACGATGCGTGTGTTGCGTGTCGTACTGATCATACTGTTTGTTCGTAACCTCAAACGCGCCGAGGTAGTATGGCTTCGTCAGCCGCACACGATGTTGCACGTACATCGGGCCGGCAAGGGGATGTAGGGGACCGACTTCCTTCGAAAGTTCGCTGTCGAGGCCCATCACAAACGTGCCCGGTTCGATACGCACCAATTTCATCCCGATTGAGTTGACGGCGTAGATGACCTTGACGGGCTTGAACCCCTCGGGTGTCACGGCTTGTACGTCAACCGTTACATTGGACCACGCCGCGGGCGGGTTCGGCCAATTTGAGCGATCAACAGGGGGCAGGTCTTGCATCCACGGCACAAAATGCCACTGCTTGCGGTACCAATGGTTCAACCGATCCCCAACCACCCACAACACCGCGATCAACACGACTGCGGCCATTAGCCGCGTGATGATCTTCGCAGACTTTCCAGAGGACGCCATTCGCGCTGCAAAGTACGTCTTCGACATAAACCAGTCAAGCGCGTTGGGAGGGATTATTTCCTGAGCTCAATTCGCTCGAACACAGCCAGGTGCAGCGTGTGGATGACGGGCAACTGCGCTAAGTCCTTCACCAAGCGAAAACCAGCGTTGCCGAAATAGCCTTCCACCTCGGCCAACGGCGTCGCAAAGCGGTCGCGGTCCTTGCCGCTGAGTTTACGACGGACCGATTGCACCGAGTACGGACTGAAGTACGACAGCACCACGGAGGCGGCGGCCACGCGGCAAAGTTCACTGACGACTCGCTGCCGAATCTCAGGATTTGGGAAGTGGTGAAATAACCGGAAGCATACGATGGTGTCGAATTGCCCATTGGTGTAGCTCAGCCTCTCCAAATCCTGCCGCTCCACTGTGCAGGGCAAATGTTCTTCAGAGGCTCTCTCGCGGGCAATCGCAAGCATGGACTCGGATAAATCCGCGCCGTCGGCCTGGTAGCCCTTTCGTGCGAGATGCAGCATGACGCGGCCGCCGCCGCATGGCACATCGAGAACGCGGTGGTGTTTGGGAACGAAAGCAAAGGCGCGGTCGATCAACCGCATCTCGGCCTGATGCTTGTGCGGCTTGCGGACCTGGTATTTCCGCGACTGCTGGTCGTTATACTTGACGCGACCGCGGTAGGAAGTGGTGTTCTCGGTCATGACAGTGTTATTCGACGACGCAGCCGACGCGAAATCCATGAATGTCCTTCACGTCATGAGGCGCGTCGCCGTCGCGATAAGCCGAGCAGACGCGGTGCACCGGGGCCATCCAACCGTCGCTCTTGTTCGCGCGACAGTGGCCCGTGGGCGGCCCGACAGGGTCGGTCACCGGTTCGCTCGTGAATGGTGAATACCAGTCGGCCACCCATTCGCGCGCGTTCCCAATCATGTCGAAAAGTCCCCAAGGATTCGGCGGGTAAGAGCCCACGGGCGCCGTGTATTCAAAGCCGTCGTCGGTCCAATGGGCGTGAGCCTCATTGCCGTCGCCGCCCCCGACATTGGCTTTGGTGCGGTCTTCAACGTTGTCGCCCCAATAGGTACGGGTCGTGGTACCGGCGCGGCAGGCGAATTCCCACTGTGCTTCGGTGTTCAAGCCGTACAGGTGCCCCTCCTTTTCCGACAACCAGCGGCAGAACAACTGCGCTTCCTGCCAGGTAACGGGCTGAACAGGGTGATTGTCGTAATCGGGACCCTCCTGGTATTTCGGACGACGATGTTCGTGATTCACGTCAAACATGTCGAATTGTTTATTGGTGACCTCGAACGCCCCGATGAAGTACGGCTTCGTAAGGGTGACCTTGTGTTGCGTGTACATGGGGCCGCCAACAGGACTGATCGGTCCGACCGCATTGGTCAAATTCTCAGGCAGACCCATTAGGAATGTGCCGGGCTCGATCCTCACCAACTTCATGCCGAGCGAGTTGATGTAGTAGGTGACCTTGACCGATTTCATTCCCTCCGGCGTGGCGGCCTGAATCTCGACCGTTTCATTGGACCACGCCACGGGCGGTTTGGGCCAGTGCGAACGATCCACGGGAGGCAGGTCTTGCAGGGATGCGACATAATGCCATTGCTGGCGGTACCAGAAGTTCACCCTGTCGATGAGTCTGGCGACGGCCGCGATTGCTACGAGCGCCCCAACGAGAAGAATGACACGCTTCTTTGATTTGCTGCTTGATGGCATTTGCGTGCGAGAATAGTTGTGCCCGTATCGTTGGTCAAGCGGGGAAGCAAAAGCCGTCTGCCATTTGCCGTTATCCTCGACAACGAGGTCGTTTGATTTACAATGCGCAGGCAGGATGACACCGAACCCTCCCGTTCCGACAACAATCACACCGCCGTTGCGACACGCCGCGTCTCGTGTATCGCCGCCGGCGTGGCTGCGGACGGTGACCATCGTGGTTGCCGTTGCGTTGTTTGTTGGATTGGGAGTCAGCACCGTCTATCGCGCCGGGCCACACACGCTCGGAGGAAAGCCGTGGGGATCGCGCGTCCATCGCACCGATTTCACTGTGGAGACAGCGGCCGGATCGGCGGTACTGAACGGCACGGACATTTACCAGGCGCACAACGTTCGCGGCTGGTATTACATCTATCCCCCGCTGTTCGCCATCGTGATGGTGCCGTTCGCCTTGATGTCGACGTTCTGGGCCGCGCTCGCATGGTATCTACTGTCCGTGATATTCGTGGCGTGGGCGGTGAAGATGTGTGTTCCGCTCGTGAAAACGACCTTGAACTTCGAAGGCGACCCGTTTGTCCTGTACGTGCTCCCGCTTCTGCTCGTGATGTTGCCGCTGATGTCCGCGCTGGCGCGTGGACAAGCAACCCCGGCCTTGCTGTGGTTGTTCACCGCCGGATTGTTTTACGCCTGGAAAGGACAGGATTGGCGCGGCGGGGTGTGCTTTGCCGGGGGGATCCTGCTGAAGGTGTTTCCGGTTGTCTTGCTCGCGTATTTTGTCTGGCGAAAACGCTGGCGGTTTGTGGCGGCAACATTGGCGGCCACCGCAATCGGCGCACTCGTTGTTCCGTCCGCCGTCTATGGCTGGCAGGGAAATATCGACTACCTGAAGAAATGGGTAAGTGTGATCGGGAAGCCCGCGCTCGAAACGGAGTCGGAACGCGCCGATAACCCGCTCTATGGCCAGTTGTTAAGTTCGCAGTTGCCGCGCAACCAATCTCTGTCCGCGGTGCTGACCAGACTGACAGGCAATCCCAACGCGCGTTGGATCGGCATGGCCGTCGGTGTGATCATGGCGGCAGCCATTCTTCTCGTGGGATTGCGAGTCAGCGCCGGCAACGAAATATATATCTTGTCAGCCGCTGTCGTGTGGATGCTCCTGATACCGCCCGTCTCGTGGTCGCACTATTTTCTGTTGCTCCTGCTGCCGTTGCCGGCGCTCGTTGTCACCGCGATCACGGCCCCGAACAAGGTGGTGCGTCAAGTCGCGGGCGGAGCGCTCATGTTATTCGCAGTTCTTTCCCTGGGGCTCGGTGGGAGCCGCGCGGCGCAGGCATACGGCCCGCTCTGTTGGGGGGGATTGGGAATCGGGGGGGCGCTGCTGTTCGCGGCGGCGCGTAGTCCAAGCCCGGGCGGTTCCGGCGGGTTTGGACTGCGCGTCCGTTCACGCTCGTGAAAGCGTGTTGGAGTTCGGTCATTGGTTGGCTGGGATCGTTTGGCTGCGTTGCGGACGGACTTCCTCGATGTAACGCGAGTAATATGGGAAACTGCCCAATTCCGCCGTGGGTCGGAACTTCCAGCGCCGATAAATCCACAGCCAATACTCAGGCCGCTGGCGGATGACCCCTTCGCAGTACCGCAGACAGTCCTGGCTGACGGCACGCAAATCCGCTTCGTCATTGCCGGTCGCGACGCAGGGGATTTCAGGCCCGTAGACGATGCGAATGCGTCCATCAGGCAATGGATGCGACACGGCACCGACGAGGATCGCTCCTGTGCGCAACGCCAGCGCGGCCGCTGCCGAATAGCTGAACACGGGCTTGCCGAAGAAATCGACCCAGATTCCGCCACGGCTCGGCAGGGCATTCAGGTCAATCAGCAAGGCGATGCACTCGCCCCGTTTCAACGCCTTGAACAGCTTGGTCACCGCATTCCGCTGCAAAATGATGCGGCTGCCCGCGCTCCCGCGCAACCGCTCAAAGAGGCGGGTCACGTAAGGATTGCGGAGTTGTTCGGTCACGATGGTCATGGGGAAGCCGAGCAGTGCCGTGGCCAACCCGAGCAATTCCCATTCGCCATAATGGAGTGTGATGAAAATAATTCCCTTGCCGCGCGCCCGCGCTTTCTCAATCAGCCGCAGGCTTTCCGTGTCGACTTCGACCAACTTGTCGAGCGTTGACTGGTTGAGTCGCCTCGACCAAAACAGGCCGAGTAAACTGCGGGCAAAATTTTGAAAGGCTGAGCAGGCGATGCGCCGTTTTTCCGCCAGCGGTTTGCTCCGGCCGAAGGCGATGTCCAGGTTCGTCAGCGCAATGCGCCGTTCCCGCGTCATCAGATGAAACGCCAGCCAGCCGGCGGCCTTCGCCAGCCGCACCAACATTCTTCGTGGCAACAAGGGGATTACCGCCGCAAGGAGCTCCAGACGAAAACCTTCCAGGCGGTAGCGGAAGCGTTTCCAACGTGAA
>JBEKYJ010000130.1:0-11395 GCA_049511095.1 Verrucomicrobiia bacterium | reverse complement strand
GTGGTGGACGCGCGGCCAACTGCGATGGAAAGACTTTCTGCGCGCCGTGCCGTTCTTTATTCTTTCGGCAGGCTTGGGCTTGGTGACCGTTTGGTTTCAATACCATCGGGTCATGGGAGGACGTCCTGTCCGTACCGAGGGTTTTGCTGGTCGTCTGGCCGCGGCCGGTTGTGTGCCTTGGTTTTACCTGTCCAAGGCGCTGCTGCCGGTTGACTTGATGGTGATTTATCCGCGATGGCAGATCGATGGGGCGCGTTGGATCTCCTACGTGCCCGGGATAATTCTCGCGGGCGGTTTCGCATTCCTTTGGTGGAAACGAAACGCGGGGGGGCGACCATTGCTTTTCGCTCTCGGGTATTTTGTCGCGATGCTGTTCCCGGTACTGGGTTTCTTCGACCAGCATTTTTTTCGGTTGTCATTCGTTGCGGATCACTGGCAGTACTATTCGATCATTGCCCCGATTACCCTGGTTGTCGTCGCCGGAGAATGGATTGGCCGCCGTCTGGGCGGCCAGCGGCGGCAGTGGGCAACCGCGCTGGGCGTGGCCGTGCTACTGGTGCTGGGAGAAGCCACTTGGACGCGAGCCGGCGTTTATGTAGACGCGGAAACACTCTGGCGCGACAATGTCGCAAGAAATCCGGATGCGTACATGGCGCAGAACAATCTGGGCACTCTTCTGGCGCAAACGGGCCGGCTCGAGGAAGCCATCGCACACTTGGAGCAGACACTCCGTCGTGGCCCCGACGTCTTTGAGACGCACTACAATTTGGGAGGCGCTTTGGCCGCAGCGGGCCGGACGCAGGAGGCGATCCAACAATTCGAACAGGCGTTGCGCCTCAAACCTGATGACGCCGAGGCGCACAACAATCTGGCGAACACCTTGCTCCAGGCGGGTAGGGCAGCGGAAGCCGTGGCTCACTATGAGCAGGCGCTCCGCCTGAAACCCGATCTCGCGCAGACGCACTACAATTTGGGAGTCGCCTTCGAGCAAATGGGCCGCATCGAGGCGGCCATCGGGCATTATGAGCAAGCCTTGCGAATCAAGCCCGATTATGCCGAAGCCCGGAACAGCCTCGCCCAATTGCGGGCCGTTCAGTAGGTGGCCAGCCTCAGGACCTGAAAGCGTAAGGTTCGCAAATCGTTCAACGTGGGAACGCATGCACAGGGGTATCCGCTTGTCGCGGCTGACAAGTTTGTGTAATCTCCCGCGCTGTTGAAAACGCAGAAGTTCATCCCGTTGTTGGTGGTTGCCGCGGGACTGCTGGCGTATCACAACAGCTTCAGGGGCCCGTTCATCTTTGACGACACGGGATCGATCCAGCGGAACCCGACGATCCGCCATCTCTGGCCGGCTTGGCAGGCGTTGTCGCCGCCGCACCGGGGTGGCATTACTGTTGAAGGCCGGCCGCTCATCAATCTTTCCCTCGCCATCAACTACGCCTTTGGCGGTACCAGGGTTCAAGGGTATCACATCCTGAACCTGATCATTCATATCCTCGCGGGTTTGACCCTGCTGGGCATCGTGCGACGGACGCTGCTGCAGCCGAGGCTGCGCGAGCAGTTCGGTACGGTGGCCAACGAATTGGCGCTGGCCGTGGCGGTTCTCTGGACGGTTCATCCCCTGCAGACCGAGTCGGTGACCTATGTCATCGAACGGACCGAATCGCTCATGGGGCTGTTCTTCCTGCTCACGCTGTACTGTTTCATCCGCGGAACCGAGTCGCCCCGGCCCCGCGCGTGGTACAGCCTGTGCGTGACCGCCTGCGCGTTGGGGATGGCCAGCAAAGAGGTGATGATCGCGGCTCCTCTGATTGTTTTGCTTTATGATTGGGTGTTCCTTGCGTCGTCGTTTCGGGAATTATGGCGGCGGCGCACCGCCTTATATGTTGGCTTGGCCGCGACGTGGTTGATCCTGGCAGCGTTGGTAGTGACCACCCCTCGTGCCGCCACGGGGTTTGGGATTGAAGGCCTGACGCCCTGGGACTATCTCAAGACTGAGGCCGGTGTGATTGTTTACTATCTGCGGCTTTGTTTCTGGCCCCACCCGCTGGTGATTGATTACTTTGACTGGCCGATTGCGCGGTCGCTGAAAGATTGTCTGGTACCCGCTATCGTAGTGGCCGGCCTCTTGGGGGCGACGGCTTGGGCATTTCGCCACCGACCGTGCCTGGCTTTTTTGGGTGCTTGGTTTTTTCTCATTTTGGCGCCAACGTCCAGCTTCCTGCCGAGCCTCAATGAAGTGGCAGCGGAGCGGCGAATGTATTTGCCATTGGCAGCGGTGGTTACAGTGGTCGTGATCGGAATTCATGCGCGGGCGGGACGGCGGAGCCTGCCGGTGTTTCTTGTGTTGGCGGTATGGCTGGGATTGCTCACCGTGCAGCGTAATGAGGATTATCGCAGCGAAATCTCCATCTGGAGCGACACAGTCGCCAAACGACCGGACAATGCACGAGCACACACCAGTTTGGGCAGCGCTCTAACCGAGGCGGGTTGGGCACCGGAGGCGATCGGACACTTAGAGCAGGCGCTGCGGCTCAAGCCGGATTACACCGACGCGCACTACAACTTGGGGCTCGTCCTGGCACGACTGGGCAGGCTGCGGGAAGCGATGTGGCACTATGAGCAAGTACTGCGGATAAAGCCCGATGATGTCGCCGCGCACGACAACCTCGGGAATGCCCTGACGCGATCGGGCAGGATACCGGAAGCGATACAGCACTACGAACAGGTGCTGCGGATCGAGCCCGATAACGCCGCGGTGCACTACAATCTGGGGGTCGCATTTTGGCAAGAGGGTAAGATTGAGGATGCCATTGGGCAGTATGCGCAGGCGGTGCGGATCAAGCCGGATTACGCTGAGGCGCACTACAATCTGGGAGCCACCTTGGGTCAGGTGGGCAGGATACCGGAAGCGATCGAGCATTTGGAGCAGGCACTACGGGTCGAGCCCGATTTCGCCGAGGCGCACTACAGTCTAGCGATGACCTTGCGTCAGGTGGGCAGAATACCGGAAGCGATCGAGCATTTGGAGCACGCGCTACGGGTCGAGCCCGATTTCGCCGAGGCGCACTACAATTTGGGAGTCGCCTTGGAGCAAATGGGCCGCATCGAGGCGGCCATCGGGCATTATGAGCAAGCATTGCGAATCAAGCCCGATTATGCCGAAGCCCGGAACAGCCTCGCCCAATTGCGGGCGACGCGTTGATGGGCAAGGAGATGCAAAAACAGGCGTTTTCCCCCAGTGATTGTGGCGGCTGCCAACACCAGTAAACACAAGGGATTGCGGTTGGGTCTCATTGTTCTCCCAGTACTTGTGGCGGCTGGGAGGAGGGTCGCCTGCCCTTGGTTTGCCCGCCGCCCGCTTTCTGGGCATCCGGTGGCCGGGCACCCCCTAAAACCCGACTTGTGGCCGTATTGTAACCGCAGGCACTCTATTTCGTAACCACATGCGTTTATTTCGTAACCGCGTGCGTTTTATCCTTGCATCACGAACAAGAGATGCTAATAATAGTTGACTGGAGCGAGGCAATTTGTGCTATATGAAAGTTGGAGGGAGAACGCGAATGCGAATGCACAGGATAACTGCAACCGGGTTCCGTAGAAAGGCAGGCGCCTTTACGCTGATCGAGTTGCTCGTGGTCATCGCCATTATCGGGATTCTGGCGGCCATGCTGTTGCCCGCCCTGAACAAGGCAAGAGAAAAAGCCAATGCCGTCAATTGTCTCGGGAATATGCACCAATGGGGTCTGGCGTTGGGGATGTACTGTGATGATTGGCAGGATTACATGCCGTACGAGGGCGACACACCAAGGGCCCCGATCGACTCCGGTTACAACTTGGAGGCTTGGTTCAACATTCTTAGTGGTTACGTCGGCACCCCACCGCTGAAAAATCTGTATCCGCCAATCGCCCCCGACACGTCGAAAATTCCCGTGCCGGGGCTGAAGTCGCTCTACCTCTGCGCCAGCGTAAGGACGCCGTCCACGACGTATACCGGCGCGCCGGGCACCTCGAACCCATACTTCAGTTATGCGATGAACCGCGTGCTGACCGGGCTTTCCGGCAAAGTCTACAAGCGCGCGATCTGCGATAAGCCCTCCGATACGATCTTTCTCTCCGAGAGCGAAAATAACGCTTACTGCTTCACGGACGGCTACTACATCGGGCCCAACGCGCCCGCACCAGTGGTTCCGCCACGACACTCGGGGGGAATGAACTTTGTCTTTGTGGATGGACGCGCCCAGTGGGTCAAACTCGCGGAGTACGGACGGAAACAATCGATGACCAGCGGGAGCTCCGCGGAAGCCGAGTGGGCCCTTCCGCGTACGGTTTACTGGTTCCCGTGCGGCACCTGCGACAAGAGCTGATACGCCGAATTCCGAAATTAACAGATTTAGGATTGGTAGAATGAATATAGGAAGAAAGGGAATGACAATGAAGAGAATCATCAGATCAAGTATCGTGCTGGCGGTCGTGGCGCTCGCCACAGGGGCGTTGGCCCAAGGCTTCACAGCAGGCAACCTCGTGGTCTATCGCATGGGCGGCGGCACGCTTGAGAACGCTGGGGTCAACCCGCTGTCGAACACGGGCAGTGTTGTGTACCTCGACGAGTTCACCACAAACGGAGTGTTCGTTCAGTCGCATATGATGCCCACCAATTACTTTGGCGGCAACAGCCCGCTGATCGACAGCGGGACCGCCTTCGGGAATGGTTTGATCACCCGCTCCGCCGACGGCCGGTTCATCTTGGTGGTCGGTTACGGTGCCACGACCAACCAATTCTCGCACGCGCTCGGCTCAGCCTATGGCACAGAGGCGCCGCGGGTCGTCGCGACGGTGGACGGCAACGGCTACATTAACACGGAGACCACCCTGACAAACTCCTTGGTCAATGGTTCGCAACTGCGCAGCGCGTGCAGCGTCGATGGCACCAATCTTTACTTCTCCGGCGATGGAGTTGGCGGCGAAGGCGTGTGCTATACGCCCCGCGGCGGATCGGGCGTGGCGACGAACTTCCCCGGCATGACCAACATCCGGCAACTCAACATCTTCAGCAACCATCTCTACTTCAGCAGTGCTTCCAACGGCACCAACGTCTTCGCCGTTACGAATAATGTCGGCGGTTTGACAGAGACGATGAGGACAACAAACGATCTCGCAGTTGGAGATTTCGGTTTCGGCGTGACGAATTCCAGCAGCCCGTGGTCCTTCCTTATGTTCAAGCTGCACGGGGGGGGAGCAGACTCACTCGACACGCTGTATGTCACCGACTCCCCCACGGCCCCCGGTACCAAGTTAAGGGTGTGGAAGTATTCCTTGTCCGACGGCACTTGGACCGGAGTAGGCTCCATTACGGTGAACGGCGCGATCGGCATGACGGGGCAAACTCGAATTACCGGTACCACCACGAACGTGGATCTATGGTTGACCGGCGGTGGCGGCACCCTCACCGGCAATGACGCCATCTACGCGGTGACTGACAGCAGTGGTTACAATGGAAACCCCGGTGGCGTTCAAGGGGTGATCGCCCTTGGTGACCAGTTACCACTATCCGGGATTTCCGTGCGGGGCATCGCGTTCGCCCCTGTCGGAGGTGAGACCTACACTGACCATTATAGGCTCTCTGTCGGGCCGTTACTGGACGTCCACTGCACCGGCTCAACCGGCTGTACGCCCACGAATACATACACATACTCCCTCGCCAACTTGGGCTGGGGCAATTCAATGGGCTGGACTATGAGCTACCCCAACTGGGTTGACGTCAATCCGCACGCCGGCAGCATAGACAGCGGCGGCAGCCTCACGGTCACCGTTTCCTTCAACGACAACGCCCAGAGCCTGTCTGCTGGAACCAACATAGACACGATCACATTCAATAACACTGAGTCCGGTCATAACGGCACCCAGACACGCCAGGTCCAGTTGGTGATGTACGATCAGGATGTCAGCCCGAAGACTGACTTTGATCCCCAGGGACCGATCGCCGGTCCGTTCAGCCCGACGAACAAGGTCTACACCGTGTACAACGGTGGCGCCGGGACCATAAACGTGGTGGTGACCAACGACCAGTCGGTCAGTTGGCTGGGGTACAGTGCCACCAACTTTTCTTTGGCCAAATGCACGAGTACGAAGATCACCATCTCGTGCGACACAAATGCCGCCAATGTCATGTCGGCAGGTAACTACCCGACCTCCCTTATGTTCAGCAACGCCACCGCAGAAACCGTGATTCAGGCAGTCACTGCCCAGCTCACCGTCGGGGGCGTTTACTTCTGTGATGACTTCAGCGCGTTCACGCAAAACGCCAACCTCGCTGGCCAGCAGAATTGGGTGGCTAATGGAAGCGGCAACGAGCCCTGGGTCAGCAACAGCGCGGTCTACGTTTCCGGAACTTCGTCGGGAGGTGGCGACGAGCCTTACAAGAACATCTCGATAACAACGACCAAGAGCGGCTTCCTGTACGCGGGCATGATGTTGGTCATCACCTCCGCTCCGCCGGTGACAACTTCGAGCCCGTCGCGTATGACGTGCTTCTTCCAAAACCAGAATGCAGGCGGGTACGCGATGGACTACCTCAGTGTCAGGGATGTGGCCACCAACTCCGGCGAGTTCGTGTTCTGCGCCCGCAATCCCTTTACGTGGAAGTTTGATACAACCCATCGCAAATACGGGCTGCCTTATCAAGTGATTATCATGGCTGACCCGGGTGTTACCAACATGTATGTGTGGATCAATCCAGCCAGTTCGGCGGTAACCACCAACGCTGCGGACATCGACGCGAATAACGCTTCGGACACCGGTAGCGATTGGGGCCTCGGGTCCTACTCAATCCAGAATCAGTATGGCTCTGGCCAGCAGCCGGGCGTTTCCTTTAACAAGATCTGCATCACGACGAACCTTGCCGACACCTACAACGCCACGGCCTTCTTAACGCCGATACCCGGTTTCAACGCCAGCCCGGTGAGTGGTACCGCGCCGTTGACGGTGACATTCACGGATACTTCCAGCCCCATCCCGCTCGCGTTGTATTGGAATCTTGGTGACGGCACCTTGGTTACCAACAACGACGGCGCCGTCTTCCAGCATGCGTATGCCGTCGGTACCTATACCGTATCGCTGAAAGCCGTCAATCCAAAGGGTAACGTCACGCTGACCCAGAGCAACTACATCACGGTGACCGCCCCGATCACCGCGCCGTCGGCTGGCTTCAGCTCCACCACGCCGGTCGGTCTGGCGCCATGGCCGGTGACGTTTAGCTCTACTTCCACTGGCACAAAGCCACTCACGCTGTTTTGGAATCTTGGTGACGGCAACTTGGTCACTAATACCGACTCAGGGAGTGGCGCCACCGTCGGGCCTCATCCGTATGCCGCAGGTGTCTATACTGTGGCGCTGATAGCCAGCAATGCAGCGTCGACTATAAGCACGAATGTGCAGAACCGCCTGGTCTGGGCGCAGACGCCGTTGGAGTCGTGGCAGCAGTCCTACTTCGGCACCACCAATGGCGCGGCGCTCCTGAGTACGAACTCCGCCTCCGGCCTGCTCAACAGCGACGAGTTCGCGGCGGGCTTCAGTCCGATCAACGCCGCCGCCTATCCCCACGTCGTCAAGATCGTGAAGTCGACTGGCAATATGGTCGTGACGTATCTGGGGGCCAACGGCGACAACTCGTGGTCGCCCGGCATTGCGATGCGCACCAACGTCTTGGAATTCACGACCGGTTCGCCTGCCGGCAACTACTCCAACAACTTCGCGACCGCTTTTACGTCGGACAACCAGGGGACCAACATCCTCAGTGGCGGGAGCGGAATCGGCACGAACGTGACCGTGACGGATACGGGCGGCGCGACCGGCGCGACGCGGTACTACCGAGTCCGTGTCATAGCCCCGTAACAGGGCCTTGAAATAGCGAGCGCTGGCGCTTCTCAACATCCAGTTGGGAGGCGCCAGCGCTTTACTTTCCGGGGATTACGGCAAACGCGGCATCATCCTGGCGTGTCTGGCTGGCCATCGGATGGAACGGACAGGATTCAGGGCAAATCGGTCTGGCCCATGAGGTAGCGGTCGCACTCGCGCGCCGCGCCCCGGCCTTCGTGAAAGGCCCAAACCACCAGGCTCTGGCCGCGTCGGCAATCCCCCGCGGCGAAGACCCCCTTGATACTGGTCGCATACGCGCCGAGCTGGGCCTTGACGTTGGACCGATCGTCCCGCTCAAGACCGAGCTGCTGGAGCAACGGGTCTTCGGGGCCGAGAAAGCCCATGGCCAGCAACGCCAACTGGCAGGGCACGACCTTCTCCGTGCCCGCGACTTCCCTCGGCACGAAACTGCCTTGGTCATCCTTCTGCCACTCGATTTGGACGATCTCCACTCCCGTCAGGTTACCGTGCTCGTCGCCGAGGAAACGCCGGGCGGTCCTGCAGTAAACCCGTGGATCCTCTCCGAAAACGGCCTTCGCTTCCTCTTGCCCATAGTCGAGGCGATGGATTTTCGGCCACTCGGGCCACGGGTTGTTCGCCGCCCGCTGCAAGGGCGGCTTCGGCAAAATTTCCAACTGGATCAGGCTCTTGCACCGGTGGCGCATCGCCGTGCCGACGCAGTCGGTTCCCGTGTCGCCGCCACCGATGACCATCACGTCCTTGCCTTCGGCGGGAATGAAGTCGCCGTTGCGATGGCCGTCCAACAAGCTCTTGGTGTTCGCCGTCAGGAACTCCATCGCAAAGTCTACACCGTGAAGTTGGCGGCCTTCGATGGAAAGATCGCGCGGCTTGGTTGCTCCCGTGCACAGCACGGTCGCATCAAATTCATCGAGAAGCTTCCGGGCGGGATAATTCTTCCCGATCTCCGTGTTCGGCACAAACGTCACGCCTTCCTGTGTGAGCAGGTCGACCCGCCGCTGCACGAAGGCCTTGTCGAGCTTCATGCTGGGGATGCCGTACATCAGCAGCCCGCCAATGCGGTCAGCCCGCTCAAACACAGTCACCGTGTGGCCCGCCCGGTTCAGTTGCGCCGCGGCACAAAGCCCGGCCGGGCCCGACCCGATCACCGCCACCTGTTTGCCGGTGCGGGCCTTCGGTGGCTCGGCCGTGACCCAACCTTCGTCCCAACCGCGGTCGATGATCGCGACCTCGATGTTCTTGATTGTGACGGGTGGATCGATGATGCCCAGCACGCACGAGCCTTCGCATGGAGCGGGGCACACGCGGCCGGTGAACTCGGGAAAATTATTCGTCTTGTGCAGCCGGGCCAGCGCCTCCTTCCACAACCCGCGATACACCAAGTCGTTCCACTCGGGGATCAGGTTGTTGATCGGACAACCGGACGCCATGCCACTGACCAATGAACCCGTGTGGCAGAACGGGACGCCGCAATCCATGCAGCGCGCGCCCTGTTCCTGGAGCTTCTCGACCGGCAGGTGCAGGTGAAACTCTTTCCAGTCGCCAAGGCGCTCCTGCGAGGAACGGTCCGCCGGCAACTCGCGTTTGATTTCCAGAAATCCGGTTGGCTTGCCCATCGGTAATCCGTATCGGCGCGGTCAGTTCCCCCCCACCCGCGCCAGGTCGTGCGCGTTTTGCTCGAACGCGGCCATAATCGCCTCGTCGCCGCTCAAGCCGGCCGCCGTCACGCGCTTCGTCGCCTCCAGGACACGTTTGTAATCCTTCGGCATGACTTTCACAAACTTCGGCACCATCTCCTCCCAAAGCTTCAGGATATTGCGCGCCCGTTCGCTGTTGGTGTAGTCCGCGTGCCGTTGGATCATCGCCCGCACTTCTTGGATCTCTTCCGGGTCCGTGAGTTTCTCCAGCCCCACCATGGCCATGTTGCAGCGCTTCGAAAAATCACCCACGACATCGAGCACGTAGGCCACGCCGCCGCTCATGCCGGCCGCAAAATTGCGGCCCGTCGAACCGAGCACCACCACCCGCCCGCCGGTCATGTATTCACAGCCATGGTCGCCCACCGCTTCGACGACCGCGTGCACCCCGCTGTTGCGGACGCCGAACCGCTCGCCGGCCATGCCGCGGATGTACGCCTCACCGCTCGTCGCGCCATAGAGCGCGACGTTTCCGATGATGATGTTCTCCTCGGGTACAAATGTCGAAGCCGTGGGCG
Organism: Verrucomicrobiia bacterium; assembly: GCA_049511095.1. Taxonomy (GTDB): domain Bacteria; phylum Verrucomicrobiota; class Verrucomicrobiia; order Palsa-1439; family Palsa-1439; genus Palsa-1439. The sequence goes on along the minus strand of JBEKYJ010000130.1, from coordinate 1,284 downwards.
GATAGACAATAATCCTGCCCCCACTGAGGCCCTTGCCGACGTAGTCATTCGCATCGCCTTGCAGCGTGAGCGTCATGCCTCGGGGCATGAACGCGCCGAAACTCTGGCCCGCGCTGCCTTTGAAATGCAGCTTGATCGTGTCCTCGGGCAAACCCTCCGGCCCATGGCGTCGCGTGAGTTCGCTGCCGGTGATCGTGCCCACGACCCGGTTCGTATTGCTGATCGGCAACGTCGCGTGAACTTTCTCGCGGCGCGCCAGCGCCGGCTCACAAAGCTTCAACAGCAACTGTTTGTCCAACGACCTTTCCAGCCCGTGATCCTGGTCGATCTGGCGGTGACGCCCCACCGCTGCCGCCACCTTCGGTTGGTGGAAGATTTTCGAGAAATCCAGCCCGCGCGTCTTGTAATGATCAATCGCTTCGTTCACGTCGAGTCGATCCACGCGCCCAACCATTTCCAGGATCGTGCGGAAACCGAGTTGCGCCATTAACTCGCGCGCTTCCTGCGCGACGAACTGCATGAAGTTGACGACGTGCTGCGGGTCGCCGCTGAACTTCGCGCGCAACTGCGGGTCCTGCGTCGCCACGCCGACCGGGCACGTGTTGAGATGACACACGCGCATCATGATGCAGCCGAGCGCGACCAGCGGCGCCGTGGCGAACCCGAATTCCTCCGCCCCGAGCAACGCGGCGACGACGACGTCGCGGCCCGTTTTGAGCTGGCCGTCAACTTCCACGTAAATGCGGCTGCGGAGATTGTTGAGCACAAGCGTCTGCTGGGTTTCCGCCAGCCCGAGTTCCCACGGCGTGCCCGCATGCTTGATGCTCGACAGGGGCGACGCGCCCGTGCCGCCATCGTGACCGCTGATGAGCACCACGTCCGCATGCGCCTTCGCGACGCCCGCGGCAACAGTGCCCACGCCGATTTCGCTGACGAGTTTCACGCTAATGCGGGCGTGCTCGTTGGCGTTCTTGAGGTCGTGAATCAACTCGGCGAGGTCCTCAATCGAATAGATGTCGTGATGCGGCGGCGGCGAGATCAACCCGACGCCGGGCGTCGAGTAGCGCACCTTCGCGATCCACGGATACACCTTCGCACCGGGCAATTCGCCGCCTTCGCCGGGCTTCGCGCCCTGCGCCATCTTGATCTGAAGTTCCTTCGCCTGCGTCAGGTAATGGCTCGTGACACCGAAACGGCCGCTCGCAACCTGCTTGATCGCGGAGTTCTTGCTGTCGCCGTTCGCCATCGGTGGGTAGCGCTCGGGATCCTCGCCCCCTTCGCCCG
>JBEKYJ010000129.1:0-11446 GCA_049511095.1 Verrucomicrobiia bacterium | reverse complement strand
TTTCCGACGGCTATCAGGTGGTGTCGGCGACGCACCTGATGTCGCCCCCGTACGACTGGCTCCGGGCATCCCATACACCGGTGGCGCGGATTGGCGCCATCTTGTTCGTGTATTCCTTGCCCGTTACCGGGCAAACAGGCCCCGCGAAATAATCGTGGCGAGCACCGCCGCCATGTGGTGGGCACGGATTTTTTTCCCTTCTTCGTACGTACGCCCGTAGTAGCAGATGGGAACCTCGTAATACACCTTGCTTCGCTTAACGGCCAACGTCAGGATCTCGGCCTGCTGTTCCCACCCCACCGTTTTTAGTTCTTCGGGCTTTACCAGCGAGCGCCGGAAGATCAGGTAACACGTGTAAATGTCCGTAAACGTCGTGTTGTTGATCACGTTAAACAACAGGGTGATAAACCGATTGCCGATCTTGTGCCAGAAATACGCCACGCGCGTGCACGGCGGCGCGGCGATCCGGCTGCCCATGATAATGTCGGCGGAAAACCGCGTCACCGGCATCAGCAACTTTGCGTAATCCGCCGGGTCGTACTCCAAGTCGGCGTCCTGAAACAGGATGTATTCGCCGGTCGCGGCCGCCAACCCGACCTTGACCGCAGCGCCTTTGCCGCCGTTGCTCGGCATCTTGACGAGCCGCGTGTAAAGTTTCGGGTTTTGCTCCAAGAGTGTGACCGTCGCGTCGTTCGAACCGTCGTCAACCACGATAATCTCGAAGGAAACTCCCGGCACCACCTGTTCATTCACCCGTTGCAGGACCTGGATGATGGTTTTTTCTTCGTTGTAGGCGGGGACGAGGATCGTGACCTTGGTCATGGCGTCGCGGCCTTAACTAGAAGGATTCCCCGGGGAATGCAAGCTTGGAAATAAATCGCGTTGACAGCGGCGAGCGCCTGAATGAAACTACGCGCCGAAACGGCGGGGCCGGCAGGCCCGTCCCTCCGGGGTTTCCCGATGTTGAACAGCAAGCTCAGTGACAATAAGCGGTTTCTGGACGACCCCATCGTCCCGATGACCAAGCCGTTCACCGACCCGCGCGGCTCGATCCTGCCGTTGGCGGATGAGGAGATGAAAAGCGCCGTCCTCATCACCTCGAAGACGGGCTCCATTCGCGCGAACCACTATCACAAGACCGATTGGCACTATTGCTACGTACTCTCGGGGTCAATCGACTATTATTTTCGCCCGGTTGGCAGCCAGCAACCGCCCCAACACGTAAAAGTGAAGACGGGACAGATTTTTTTCACGCCGCCGATGGTCGAACATGCGATGTGCTTCCCCGAGGACACCGCTTTCGTCTGCCTCGGACGCAACTCGCGCGCGCAAGAGGTTTACGAGGCGGACGTCGTCCGCGTGGACGTCGTCACTTCCTACACGCCATCCGCATGAGCCAGCCCTGCATCCGCCGCGCGACGTGCCGACTCTGCCACTCGCGGAACCTCGAGTTGGTGCTGTCGCTCACGCCCACACCGCCCGCGAACGCGTTCATCACGGCCGCCGACCTCGACAAAAATGAGGAGCGCTTCCCGCTGGACGTGTTCTTCTGCAAAGACTGCGCGCACGTGCAGCTTCTCGACGTCGTCGATCCCTCGGTCCTTTTCAAAAATTACGTCTATGTTTCCGGCACGTCACCCGTGTTCGTGAAACACTTCAAGAATTACGCCGCCGACCTGATCCAGAAATTCAAGCCCGGCAAGGACGCATTCGTGGTCGAGATCGGCAGCAATGACGGTACGTTGCTGCGGTTTTTCAAGGAAGCCGGCCTGAAAGTGCTCGGCATCGACCCCGCCACAGCTATCGCGACCGAGGCAACGAAGAAGGGAATCGAAACGATCCCCGCATTTTTCACGTCCAAGCTGGCCGAAACGATCAAGGCGCGACACGGTCAGGCCGATCTGATCGTCGCAAACAATGTCTTCGCGCATGCCGATGATCTGCACGACATCGTCAAGGGCATCCGCACGCTGCTCAAACCGAGCGGTGTGTTCGTGTTCGAAGTTTCCTACCTCGTGGACGTTTATGAGAAGACACTGTTCGACACGATCTACCACGAGCATCTCTGCTATCACTCAGTCAAACCGCTGCGCGCCTTCTTCAAAGCCAACGGCATGGAGTTGATCGCCGCGCAATCCGTGGACACCCACGGCGGCTCGTTGCGCGCGATGGCGCAACTCGCGCGTGGACCGCACCCTGTCGAGCCGTCGGTCGCAGAGTTCATCAAGCGCGAGGAAACTCTCGGTCTCGATAAAGCAGCGACACTGAGAGGCTTTTCCGCCAAGATCAATAAACTGCGCGATGACCTGAACGCGTTGCTGAAGAGGCTCAAAGGTGAAGGCAAACGCATCGCGGCCTTCGGCGCGCCCGCCAAGGCCACAACGTTAATGCTGCATTTTGGGATCGGACCGGAGTTCGTGGACTTCATCGTGGACGACAGTCCACTCAAACAGGGACTTTACTCGCCGGCCTTCCACATCCCGGTCGTTCCGTCCTCGGAAATCGACAAGCGCAATCCGGACTGCCTGGTGATTCTCGCCTGGAACTTTGCCGATCCCATCATCGCCAAGCACGCCGAGTTTCGGCGGAAAGGCGGCGTGTTTATCATTCCCGTCCCAACTGTACGCACCGTCTAACCATGAACGCATACCTTCTTCCCAGCGACATTGCTGAAATCGCCGACCTCCTCGGCGACACGGCGAACGCGTTTGCCGGCAAAACCATCCTCCTCACGGGCGCCCGCGGATTCCTCGGCCGTTATCTCGCGGAAACATTCGCGTATTTGAATCGGAAGCGCCTGAAACATCCCTGCAAAGTCATCGCCACCGACAATCTCATCACGGCAGGCGCGCTCGGCAAGGACGTGCGCGACAAGGACGGCGTCACGTTCCTCAAGCACAACGTCATCGAGCCGATCCGCGTCAAGAAGCCGTTGCATTTCATCCTGCACGCCGCGGGCATTGCCAGTCCGTATTACTACCGCGCCTACCCGCTCGAAACCCTCGACGTCGCCGTCACCGGCACGCGCCACATGCTCGAACTGGCGCGCAAACACAAGGCGCGCCTCCTGTTCTTCAGTAGCAGCGAAATCTACGGCGACCCCGACCAGCACTTCGTGCCCACGCCTGAAAGCTACAACGGCAACGTCTCCTGCCTCGGCGCGCGCGCCTGTTACGACGAAAGCAAGCGGCTCGGCGAGACCTTGTGTCGCATCTATCACACAAAGTTCGGGGTCGAGACGAACATGGTCCGTCCCTTCAACATTTATGGACCGGGGATGCAGGAGACCGATTACCGCGTGCTGCCGAACTTCGCCAGCCGCATCAAGGGCAACAAACCCCTCCACATCTACGGCTCCGGCAACCAGACCCGCACGTTTTGCTATATCACCGATGCCATCGCCGGGTTTCTCAAAGTGCTCGTGCACGGCGTGCCGGGCGAACCGTACAACATCGGCAATCCAAAGCCCGAGATCTCGATGCTGCATCTGGCCCGCGAGATTGGGAAAGTGCTGGGTCGTTCGCTGGAGATTGCCACGATCACCTACCCCGACAGTTATCCCGCCGACGAGCCGAATCGCCGCTGCCCGGATATCAGGAAAGCGTCGTTGCAGTTGGATTTCCGTCCACGCGTGGCCCTGAAGGAAGGCCTCAAAAGATTCCTAGCGTGGTCGAACTCGGTCTACACCGGTGAGCAGTAGCCCAGAAGCGGTGATCCGGCTGGGACTCATCGGCGCAGGTCGTTGGGGAAAGAACTTCATCCGTACCATCCGCAGGCTCGACGGCGTCACTCTCTCGGCGCTTTGCAGCCGCCATCCCGACAGCCGCGGTCTCGTCGACTCCCCTTGTACAATTCTGCGTGACTGGCACGATCTCGTGGGCAACGATCTCTGCGACGGGGTGATTATCGCCACCCCGCCGGACACCCACGCCGAGATCCTCGGGACAATGATTCACGCGCACCTGCCGTCGATGGTCGAAAAGCCGTTAACCCTCGATTTGCGGGAAGCGCTCGACCTTCAGCAGTTGCTGCGGCAGTACCCGACGCCTGTTCTGGTCGATCACACGTATTTGTTCCACCCCGCGTATCGTGAACTGAAGCGATTGAGTTCGCAGCTCGGGCCCATCCGCTCAATTCAATCCGAAGGCGGCAACCACGGACCCTTCCGCCCGAATTATACTGCCCTGTGGGACTACGGCCCGCACGACATATCGCTGTGCCTCGATCTCCTCGGCACAAGCCCGGTACGCATGTAACTCACCCACGCATATGTTCTCCCGCAGAAAGATGGTATTGGTGGGTCGTACGAGTTGGCGTTGGTCTTCCCGGACGATGTCACAGCCACCATCCGGGTCAGTAACGTGAAGCGCGAGAAGGTGCGGCGCTTCGCGGTGGAATTCGTCGGCGGCCGGCTCGTGTTTGATGATCTGGCTCCGCACAAACTCGCGAACGCTACCGGCACCCCTTTTCTCGTACCCCATGAGTTGCCGCTGACGCGTGCCGTACAGACGTTCGTGGAAGGCATCCGCGGCGGATCGCGCCAGATGTTCGGGCTCGATTTGGCGGTGGAGATTGTGCGCATCCTGTACGAAGCGCAGCCAGATTCTCAGAGCTAAGTGGCCGGGTTTTCCACACGCCCCACCAGTCGTCCACGCACTTCGCCAACAGCAACCAGAGAGGAGGAATCATCGTTAGCGTGAATCTTTCCAAGGCGAATCCATGCCGGCTCACCGGACTGCACGCTCTTGTAGCGCAGCAGCCATCCTTGGAAAGGGCAACCTTTCCGTACCGAAAAGAGATTGACCATGCCCGCACCTGCGGCGTCGACACCGCCAAGCTCTCAGCGGTTACGCCGTCCGTCGTGCCGCCGAGTCTGCCGCTGGCGGACGTTTCCAAATCGCCCACCATTCATCCGCGCATTGCGCCAACACCAGCCAAACGGGTGGCAACATGATGAGGACGTTCCGTTCATAGGCAAACTCATTCTCGCCGGGTGCGAGTCGCAAATTCGAGCAGAGATAGACAACCGAGAGCCCGACAACATGGAGTAGGAGGATGGCCATCACATAATTCCAAGGAGCCTGGCGCGGCGCTTTCGAGACGAGCATGAACAAGACTGCGATCGGCCAGAGAAAAACCCACTTCGGAAGCCCGACGCCGTTATAAAAGCCCAGTGCACCGTAAAGCATGACCCGCCAAAGATTCGGGATCTGTCCCCACCGCAACGTGGACAGACCGAGTGGGCCGAAGTACTGTTCCCACACGGGGATCGTACGCCGGAACAACAGCCACGGCAACACCCAGAGGCCGGCGATCAGAACGAACGCCACCCACTGGCCGAGTACCTTCCGGCGTTCCTTTGACTTCCACAGTGTCAGGATGACCAGGGCTGTCCCCCCGCATTGCGTGACGAATGCGAGACGTCCTTCCTCCTTCGTGAACATCGCCCCGCCCATCAGCACCGCCGCCAGCAATATCGAGCCTCGTCGACGATGTTGCACCCAGTCAAACAAACAGAATACGGAGGCCCCGCTGAGCAACATCAAGGGAATATCCGCCTGCGCACACACCGTGTAGTGGATCGTCGTGGGTAACGAGGCTGCCAGCGACGCGATCAGCAGCGCGATCACGCGGGAATTCGATTTTCGGAGCGTAACGTACAGCAGCCCGACGAACGTCAGTAAATTCAGGGGATTGACCACGGCGATCATGGCCAGGTCGTCCCAGCGTCCCAACACCGTGCAGACCCACGAATACATGAGCGGCCACAACAGTGGGTAGTTCTGGTTCGTGCACCGGAACTCCGCAAGTTGGAAGTATCTCAGGGACGACTTCAACGAACCGAAGAAGAGAATCTTCGCCTTGATGCCCCACGTGCATACGCCGTCCCAATCGTGCATCGGTGTCAGCGAACTCGCCACGATGCGCGCCCCCAAACAAGCCGCAATGATCAAGATCAGCATCCATTCGAAGTCCGTCAACGGCTCCCGTGGCAGATTGTATTTGCAGCGGCAACGCCAGAACTCCAGGACCGGAGCACGCCGCAACCCAAACACAATCGCCGCGGCCGCGGCAACGCCTCCGACAACCACCAGGACGTTGAGCTTGTACCCGGACAAGGACAGCAGAAACATCGGCATGCCAAGCGCCGCCATTCCCAGCGGCCAGCAGTAGGCAAGGCGTTCGAGCCGAAAGTAATTCTCCGGCTCATGTTCCAGCCCGTAGAATACGGTCATCCCCGCGGCCAGAATGACCAGGACCGCGAAGCCGACCGAGATGTAATCAGGGAGTGTCATTGTGCGGCGGACGGTCTGGTTGGACAGCCGTCAACGTACCTTGCTTGTAATCGAGCACGTATGTGAAATGATGGGCGACCAGCCACTCGCTTGATGGTCGCTCATTCCATGTGTCGTAGCCGCCTTCGTAGCACGCATCGGTCATCGTGATCGACACCTCACGCGGGTAAAAATAATAGAGCGTGTTCTTATGGGTGACCGCGACCGGATCCATCAGGTAGACACGTGCCGTCAGGGGAAGACGATCGCCAATACCCTTGATGACGCCCCCTGGCTGGTTCAGGATCGTGCGACGCTCCTCAACGGTCTTGTTCCAAAGCAGCATGATATGATTCACGGGTATCATCAGCCCGAAGTAGAACGAAAGCACTTGGATGAGAAGAAGGCCGAGGAGGACGCCTGCCAGGATGCGCTTGGGTTTGCTTGGCGGCGGCGGTGGTGGTGAATTCATGATCGGCTTGGGACTCACGCGGGACGGCACAGTAGCGGGCTCTTCAGGGGAATGCAAGCTTTCCCTTCCCGCAGAATCCGATGGACAGTACCACGATTCCAATTAGAATGTGCCTCCGACACATCCGACTACTTACAGCAAATCAAGGAATCGAAATCACATGGCGAAAAGGATTCTTGTCACCGGCGGCGCTGGATTTTTAGGCTCCGTCCTTTGCGAACACCTGCTGGCGGCGGGGCATCAGGTCACCGTGATCGACTCACTTCTCCACCAACAAATGTCGCTGTTCCACCTTTGCGCCCAGCCCGCCTTCGATTTCATCGCTGGGGACGTCCGCGACGAACGGGTGATGGCCCCGCTCATCCAGAAGGCTGACGTGTTGATCCCGCTCGCCTGCATTGTCGGCGCTCCAGCCTGCAACCGCGACCCGATCTCGGCGCGCTCGGTCAACGTCGATGCCATCAAGCTGCTCAACCGAATCCGCAGCAAGGAACAACTCGTCGTATATCCGACGACAAACAGCGGCTACGGTACGAAGACCGGCGACCTGTATTGCACCGAGGAAACCCCCTTGGAGCCCATCTCGTTATACGGCCAGACCAAGGTCGATGCGGAAAGGGTACTGCTCGACAGCCCGAACGCCATCAGCCTGCGATTGGCCACCGTCTTTGGCATGTCCCCCCGCATGCGGCTCGATCTGCTCGTCAACCACTTCGTGTACGCCGCGGTCACCGATCGCTACATGGTCATCTTCGAAAAGCATTTTAAGCGCAACTACGTGCATATCCGCGACGTGGCGGATGCGTTCCTCCATTGCATCGACCACGCCAGCCAGATGGCCGGTCGCCCGTATAACTGCGGCTTGGACGCCGCCAATCTCTCCAAGGAAGAGTTGGCGCTGAAGATCAAGCAATACGTCCCCGATTTCTTCATCCACTTTGCCGAGTTCGGGCAGGATCCCGACAAGCGAAACTACATCGTCTCCAACCAGCGCCTCCGTGAAGCGGGTTTCGAGGCGCGCCGCTCGCTGGACGACGGGATTCAGGAATTGATCAAGGGCTATCGGATGCTGCGGCATTCCCCGTTGAAAAATGCCTGACCGCCTCGGAAATATCCCGGCGGTGATCCTGGTCGGGGGGCTTGGAACGCGCCTGCGTTCGCTGCTGCCGGACCATCAGAAGGTCGTCGCCCCGGTGGCGGGTCGGCCTTTCGTGTTTCGGCTTCTGGACCAACTCGCCGAGGCCGGTCTCCAGCGCGTCATCCTGTGCACGGGATACAAGGCCGAGCAAGTCGCCGAACTGGTCGGCGCCAGCTATCGCGGTCTCGGGATCACCTATTCTCCCGAGCCTGCGCCCCTAGGCACCGCAGGCGCCCTGCGTCAGGCCCTGTCCGTGATCAATTCCGATACCGTCCTCGTGATGAATGGAGACTCCTACTGCGAAGTTAACTTGAGTGCCCTGTTCGAGTCACATCGTCGGAGCGGCGCAAATGCCACACTCGTGGTCATCGAGGTACCGAAAACCCGCGACGGCGGGCGCGTGACGTTTGACAACACGGGCGCCATCACCAGCTTTGTCGAGAAAGGAACCGCCCGCGCCGCAGGGTGGATGAGTGCCGGCATTTACATGCTCCAGCGCGCCGTTCTGGAGGGCATCCCTTCGGGACGTGCCGTCTCCATCGAACGCGAGGTCTTTCCCGCTTGGATTGGGCGGGGGCTCCATGCCTTTCGCACCGCGGGGAAATTCCTCGATATTGGAACGCCCGAATCGTATGCTGTGGCCCAACAGGTTCTTCCATGATCCTTAGCCGAACACCGTTTCGCATCTCCTTTTTTGGAGGTGGCACCGACTACCCGGCGTGGTACCGCCAGCACGGAGGCGCCGTGTTGGCGACGAGCATCGACAAATACTGTTATCTCACCTGCCGGCACTTGCCGCCGTTCTTCGAACACAAGCATCGGCTCGTCTATTCATACATTGAGATGGTCGGAGGCCTCGACGACATCAAGCACCCCGCCGCACGTGAAGTTCTGCGGTTCATGAACGTCACCTCCGGGGTCGAGATTCACCACGATGGCGATCTGCCCGCGCGGAGCGGCATGGGCACGAGTTCCGCATTCACGGTCGGCTTGCTGCAGGCGTTGCACGCCCTGCAGGGACAAATGGCGAGCAAACAGCAATTGGCCGCCGAGAGCATCCATCTCGAACAGGATATCCTGAAGGAGACGGTCGGCTCACAGGATCAAGTGCAGGCCGCTCACGGCGGATTCAACCACATTACGTTCCAGCCGAACGGCGAGATCACGGTGCAGCCCATGACCCTGCCCCGCGACCGCCTCCACCAACTCAACGACCAGTTGATGCTCTTTTACACAGGCATCAAACGGACGGCGTCGGACGTGGCCAAGAGTTACGTGGCCGACATTGACTCGAAGAAACGACAGCTTCGCATCATGTACGATCTCGTGGATGAATGCGTCACCCTTCTCAATAGTGGACATGACTTGACCGGGTTCGGACACCTCCTGCATGAGGCGTGGCAGGCTAAACGCAGCTTGAGTCCCCAGGTGACCAACCCCGAGGTGGACACCATTTACGAGGCCGCGCAGGCCGCCGGGGCTCTCGGTGGCAAGTTGACCGGCGCAGGCGGCGGCGGCTTCATGCTGTTGTTCGTCCCGCGGGAACGACAGGACAAGGTGCGCGAAACCCTTAATAAGCTCCTGCTGGTTCCGTTTCGCTTCGAATTCAATGGCAGCCAGGTCATTCATTACGATCCCGGCGAGGATTTTTCGGCTGCTGAAGCCGACCGCGCCAAACAGGACATCGGCGCCTTCAAGGAACTGACGCAACTCGGATCCACCGCGCCCACCTCCGACCGTGGATAAACCCCGTACTTTCCAGCGTGTGCTCATCACCGGGATGACCGGTTCCGGGGGCAGCTACCTCGCCGAGCATATCGTCCAGAACCACCCCGAAGTGGAGGTGCATGGCCTCTCTCGCTGGCACAGCACGACCACCTCCGACAACCTCGCGGCCATCCGCGACAGGGTGCACGTCCACGAAGCGGATTTGATGGATTTGAGTTCGGTCCTCGCGGTCATGGACAAGGTTAAGCCGGACGCCATTTTTCATCTCGCAGCCCACGCTAACGTCCGCGCGTCGTTCATCACGCCGCACGCGGTTCTCGCCAACAATATTCTCGGCACCTCCAACCTGTTCGAAGCCGTTCGGCTCGCCCGGCTGGAGCCGATCATCCAACTCTGCAGCACGTCGGAAGTCTATGGCCAAGTCGATCCGAAATACGTGCCGATCATGGAAGATTGCCCAATCCGGCCCGCCAGTCCCTACGCCGTCTCCAAAGTCGCCCAAGACCTTCTCGGCGGCTCGTACTGGATGAGCTATCAGATGCGGATCATCCGCACCCGCATGTTCGCGTACCTGAACCCGCGCCGCACCGATCTGTTTGCCACAAGTTTTGCCAGGCAGGTTGCGTGGATTGAGCAGGGATTGCAGGAGAACGAAGTCGCGCACGGCAACCTCGAGAGTGTTCGTACCCTCATCGACGTGCGCGACGCCATGCGCGCCTATTGGGACGCCATTGTCTGGTGTGAGCCCGGCGAGATCTACAATATCGGCGGCACGACGACCATGACCGTGGGGCAATTCCTGGAAAAGCTGGTCGCCCTCGCGAAGGTGAGAATCCACACTCGTTGCGACCCCAATCTCTTGCGTCCCGCGGACGTAACGCTTCAGGTTCCCAGCGTCGAGAAGTTTATCAAGGCCACGGGTTGGAAACCTGAAATTCCGTTTGACCAAAGCCTAAGCGATCTGTTGGCCTACTGGCGGCGGGAGGCGCACGTCGCTGCCCAGCGAGCCCGTATCGAGACCTGAGATGAGCAAGCTTCACGAGAGAATTTATCGGTCGCTATACCAAATCCGCCGGATCGAAGAGGAAATCGTGCGGGTGTACCCGACGGACAAGGTCAAGAGCCCGGTCCACCTGTCCATCGGACAGGAAGCCGTGTCGGTCGGCGTCTGCGAAGCCTTACGCGCCGACGACATCGTGTTTGGCACCTATCGTAACCACGCACTGTACCTCGCCAAGGGCGGCGACCCGAAGAAGATGATTGCCGAACTCTACGGCAAAGCGACCGGTTGCGCGAAGGGTAAAGGCGGTTCGATGCACCTGGTGGATGTCGCCGCAGGGATCATGGGCGGGTCGGCCGTGGTCGGCACGACGATTCCCCAAGCTGTTGGCTTCGCCTTCGCGCTGAAGCTGCAGCGCTCGGACAAGCTCGTGGCCAGCTTCTTCGGTGATGGTGCGATCGAGGAAGGCGCGTTCCACGAGAGCATGAACTTTGCGGCGCTCAAGAAGCTGCCCATCATCTTCATCTGCGAAAACAATTCCTACGCGATTCATTCGCGTCAGGAAGCCCGCCAGTCGGCAACCGATATTTACAAACGCGCCGGGGTCTACGGAATGCCGGCCGAACGCATCCCGGACAACGACGTGCTGGCGATTCATGATCGCGTCACGAAAGCAGCCGCCGACCTTCGCGCCGGCGCGGACGGACCGCGATTCTTCGAATGCATGACGTATCGCTGGAAAGAACACGTGGGTCCTGCCGACGATTATCAAGCGGGCTACCGCTCCTACGAGGAGGCGCGACCGTGGGTCGAGGGAGATCAGGTCAAACGCA
>JBEKYJ010000128.1:0-11562 GCA_049511095.1 Verrucomicrobiia bacterium | reverse complement strand
ACTACGAGCAGGCGGTACGGCTCAAGCCGGATTACGCGGACGCACTCAACAACTTGGGGGCCGCGGAAGCTCGACTGGGCCGACTGCAGGAAGCGATGGGACATTGGGAGCAGGCGCTACGGCTCAACCCCGGCTGCGCCGAGGCCCACAACAATCTGGGGATCGCCTTGGTTCGACTCGACAAGCTACAGGAGGCAACGCGACAATTCGAGCAGGCGCTGCGACTCGCACCGGATGACTCCGATACACACAATAGCCTGGGAGCCGTGTTCATGCGTCTGGGCAGGACGCAGGAGGCGATCATACAACTCGAGCAAGCAGTGCGGATCGAGCCCGATAATGCCACGGCCCACTACAATCTGGGGGTCGCCTTGGAGCAAACGGGCCAGCTCAAGGAAGCCATCGGACACTACGAGCAGGCGTTGCGTTTCAAGCCCGATGATGTCGAGGCGCACTACAATCTGGGGGCTGCCTTGGCGCGCACGGGGAACGCGCCGGCGGCCATCGCACACTACGAGCAGGCCCTGCGGATCAAGCCGGATTTCACCGCGGCCCGAAACGCGCTCACGCGATTGCAGTCTGGCCAGTAAGCCGCAGCCGTTTCGAAAGCTCAAACCGCAAGGTTCGCAACTCGTCCAAAGGGGGGAGCCCAATGTTCTCATCCGCAGGCCAGTTTTTTGAGTTGTGTTAAACATTCCCACGCGCTCTACTGTCACAGCGAGGTGCGCTTTCCAGCCCGCTCCGAATCCTTTTCGGAGCTGTCTCCGGCGCATCCAGGCGAGATGAGCAGGCGAGGCAAATCGCGGGTAACACTTGTCGAGGTGGCTTTGTTTCTGGTGGTGCTGGCCATCGGATGGGCAACCTTCCGCGCCTTTTCCATCGCCCAACAGATCGAACAGATTCCCGTCTCGTTTCGCACGATGCCCAACGCCTACTTCCGCATCGCGGACTACGTCGAGCCGTCCGTCGGTGAACTCAACGACACCCTGTTCCGCTATACCACCCGACACGATCCCGCCGACTGGGACCGCTTCCAGCACAAGAGCCAGGAATTGAAGGAGTGGCTGGCCAGCGAGAAATCATCGTCGCTGAAGACCAAGGTCACGTTGCTTCGGCCGGTGCAGATCACCATCGACATCGGGACTTTGCTCGATGAGATCAACACCGCCTACGACGTGTATCTCGCGGAAGCGCAGCGCGCCGCGAAGGCATCCGGGATGACGGATACTTCGACCCAGGGCGCCGCGACACAGGACCGGGTGCGCCTGCAGTCGCGAAAATTGCTGGCTCTCGCCGGCCAGGCTCGCGCGCAAGGCCAGGCGATCCAGATCTTCCTGTCGGGATCGAAATCATGGTTCCCATGGCTGCAACGCCTGCTGGCGGCGGCGCTGCTGCTGCTCGGCGCGTTCGGTGCCTGGTTGATGGCCGTCGTCTACCGTCGCATCGTCTTCCCGCTCCGCCGCCGCCTGATCGAGAGCGATACCATCATCGAACGTCACCAGAAAATGGCGCACTTCGGCGAACTCGCCGCCGGCATCGCGCACGAAATCCGCAATCCGTTGACCGCCATCCGCGCCCGGCTGTTCACGCTGCAACGAACGCTCGTGGCCGGCACCCCGGCCCACGAAGATGCCCTCGTCATCCGCAACGAGATCGACCGCCTGAACCGCATCGTCACTGACTTCCTTCAGCTCGCCCGCCCCGCCGAACCCCGGCTCGCACCGGTCGCCGCGGAACCGTTCCTGCGCGAAGTCCGTGACCTCTTTGCGCCTCAATGCGAACGCCAATCCATCAAACTGAAAATCGAGTCGGCCAACGGCGCGCGGTTTGTCGCCGACGCCCAACAGATGAAACAGGTGCTCATCAACCTCATCCAGAACGCCGCCGACAGCATCGAGGTCGACGGCACGATCACCCTGCGCGCGCATCCGGACACGCGGCGCTTGGAGAACCGCGCCTCGGACGTGGTGGTGCTCGAAGTCCAGGATACGGGAGGCGGCATCCCTCGCGAGGTGCAGAATCGGCTTTTTGACCCCTTCTTCAGCACCAAGCAAGGGGGTACCGGCCTTGGCTTGTCAATTGCTGCACAGATTGTCAATAATCACCATGGCAAACTGGAGTTTCAGACACAGCCGGGCCAGGGCACAACGTTCGCCATAATACTGCCAGCCGGGCAAACGCCATCATGAAAGCCGCCCCGAAAATCCTCATCATCGAAGACGATACCTCGCTGGCGTGGTCGCTCAAGCACGTCCTGCAGGTCGAAGGTTACACCGTGGAAACCGCCTTCAACGTCGACGATGGATTCGCCCGCGCGCGGGACAACATCTTCGACGTGGTGGTCACCGACCTGCAATTGCCAGGTCCCAACTCGCTCGGCGACAAGGCCGGATTGGAACTGATCAACCGCGTCCGCACCGTCAAGCCGCAACAACCGATCATCCTGATGACCGCCCACCACACCACCGAGACCGCCATCGAGGCGACCAAGCTCGGCGCGTACGATTACCTGCTCAAGCCGTTCGACCCCGCCGAATTGCTCGACATGATCGACAAGGCCGTCGCCAGCAGCCGCCTCGTCTCCGAGCCGGTCGAACTCGGCGAAACCGCCGCCCCGACCGACGCCATCGTCGGCAACAGCCGCGCCATGCAATCCGTCTACAAGGAAATCGGCCGCCTCGCCGCCAAGCCCGTCACCGTGTTGATCCGCGGCGAGACCGGCACCGGCAAGGAACTCGTCGCCCGCGCGCTGTACCAGTACAGTGATCGCGCCAAGAATCCCTTCATTGTCGTCAACTGCGTCGCCATTCCCGAGACGCTGCTGGAAAGCGAACTGTTCGGGCACGAGCAAGGCGCGTTCACCGGCGCCACCGCGCGCCGCGTCGGCCGGTTCGAGCAGGCCAACGACGGTACGATTTTCCTCGACGAAATCGGCGACATGACGATGAGCACCCAGGCGAAGCTGCTCCGCGTGCTGCAGGAAAAAACCATCCAGCGCCTGGGCGGGAAGGAACCGATCTCCGTCAACGTCCGCATTCTCACGGCCACGCATCGCGACCTCGAAGCGGCCATCCGCGAGAACCTGTTCCGCGAAGATCTCTACTATCGCCTCAATGTCGCGGTCATTACCGTGCCGCCGTTGCGCGACCGGCGCGAGGACGTCCCCGCTCTCGTGCGCTTCTTCCTCCATCGCTATGGCGACGAGTTCGGCTCCGCCAATGCGTCGATGTCCACCGAGGCCATTCAGTTTCTCCAGCAACAACCATGGCCCGGCAACGTGCGGGAACTGGAAAACGTCGTCCGCAAAGCGTTGCTGCAAGCCCGTGGGTTCACCATCGGCCCCGACGAAGTCCGCGGTGCCCTCGCGCAAACCAAGCTCCCGCGACCCGCCATCGATCAAACACTGGCTAGTTACATCTCCGATCTTCTGGGCCGCGCCGCCAGTGGCGATCTGGAGAACGTCGGCGACGCCGTGACCGAAGCGACCGAGCGCGAATTGTACGCGCAGGCCATTCAACTGGCGCAGGGCAACCAGGCAAAGGCCGCCAAGTGGCTCGGCGTCTCCCGTCCGACCATGCGCGAAAAGCTTACCCTCTACGGCTTGCACGCGAAGCGGGACGCGACCGCTGAATAGCTTTGCCCGTCCGCCCAGAAACAAGTTTGGCGACCCCAGCGGGATTCGAACCCGCGTTACCGCCGTGAAAGGGCGATGTCCTGGGCCGGGCTAGACGATGGGGTCACCGAAAACGCGTCGTACAGGCGGGCTGAATATAGCGGAACGAATCCGATTCGCAACGCCGAACTTCATCCAGAAAAACCTCCGGGTGGCCTCAGACCGCGAGGATTTCCTTTTCCTTGTGGGCCAGGACGGTGTCGATCTCCTTGATGTATTCGTCCGTCTTGTTCTGGATTTCCTTCTCGGAATGCTTCAGCTCGTCCTCGGTGATCTCCCCGTCTTTCTGCAGCTTCTTGGCCTGATCGTGCGCGTGACGCCGCTCGCTGCGAATGGCGACGCGGCCATCCTCGGCCATTTTCTTGCAAACCTTGTCGAGTTCGCGCCGCCGCTCCTGATCGAGTTCGGGGATCGGGATGCGGAGGATCTTGCCATCCACGCGCGGCGTGATACCGAGCTCGGATTTCTGGATCGCCTTCTCCACCGCCTGCACGAGGCTGACATCCCAGGGCTGGACGACAATCAGGCGCGGCTCGGGCGTCGAGATGCCTGCCAACTCGCGCAAGCGCATGTGCGAGCCGTACGCGTCCACCTGGATGTTCTCCACGAGCGATGCCGACGCCTTGCCCGTGCGAACGGTGGCGAATTCGTTGTGGACGAACTCGACCGTCTTCATCATCTTTTCTTCCATCGAGTCGAGGACTTCTTGCAAGGTCATGGCTGTCAGATTAGAAACTCCGGTCAAAGATGTCAACCACGCGCACACTGCTGATCGATGCCGACGATACGCTTTGGGAGAACAACATCTACTTCGAGCGGGTCACCACGGAGTTTGTCGCCGTCCTCGGCCAGCGCAACCACCGCCCGGATCGCGTCGAACAATTGCTCCGGCAAACGGAACGACGCAACGTCAAGGTCACCGGCTACGGCAGCAAGGGGTTCTGCCTGTCGCTGCACGAAGTCGCCCGCGAACTCGGCTGCGCCGATCTCGAACCCTGGATCGCGGGAAAAGAGAATTGGATCTTTCATCATCCGATTGAACTGATGCCTGGCGTGCGCGAGACCCTTCCCCTGCTCCGCGCCGGCAACCAGCTCATCTTGTTGACCAAAGGCCGCGAGGAAGAGCAACTCGGCAAACTCGAACGTTCCGGGCTGTCAGGATTCTTTCATGCCCGGGAAGTCGTCTCGGAAAAATCGGTCGAAACCTACCGCGACATCATCACGAAGCATCGCCTCTCGCCCGGCCAAACGTGGATGATCGGCAACGCCCCGCGTTCCGACATCAATCCCGCCAAAGCCGCCGGGCTGGGCACCGTCTTCATTCCCTACCACACCACGTGGCAACACGAGTTGGAGGAAATCAGCCCGGGTGGTGTCACGCTCACGCTGGAGAACTTCGGGCAACTCGCCCAGCACTTCACCTAGGTCCGGATAAATCGCTTTTTGAACTACGGCGAGAGACGAATCCCGCTGCGCGTATTCTCGACGGAGACACGATACATCCGTAAATCAGTGGCATCCGGGGCCACGGGATCAAGTGGTCGGAACTCCTCATGCCGCGTTTGGGCCAGCATCTCACGCAGAAACGCGTCATCGGCAGTGCCCCGGTTGGCGACCGGCAGCGCCCGCCCGCCCAGCCAGTAGCGGAAGCTCTCAACCAACGCCACCTTCGCGTTCGGCGACTCGTTCACGAGAAAATCGCTGCGATTGCCCAAGGCGATGAACAGCGCCTTCGTCTCCCGTCCGTCGCCATGGATGGCGACCTGCGTGTCTTTCGTGGCGAAGATCGTGTTCAAAAAGCTCAGTTTGCCATGGAAATCATTCACATCAATCATGGGCATGTGTTCGCGATAGACCGTCGCCACATTGGCGCCATGCAACGTGAACTCGCCGGCACCCTCGCAGCGCAGGAAACGCGGGAACTGGCCCGTTTCATACCACGTGTCCCGCACCAGCAATCGCCCGCCGTTAACCACCTCGTAGCTCAACTCGTTGTTGCTCGATGAGCCGCAAAAAATCACCGCGCGCCCTGATGTCGAATCATTCGTGGCCGTCGCCGCGGCCCCGACAACCTTCACGCCCAGGACCTGGTCCGCATGGTTGAAATTGAGGACGCTGACGTCCGTATGTTGCAGGCGGTCGATCAACAGGCCGACTTCCTGTCCGCCGTGCACATTCACCTGGTCCATAAGAATGCGCGCCCCGACCTGGTCGCAGTTCTCCACGACCAAACCCGTCGCCGTCTTGTTGCCGTTGACCGTCAAATCACGCAGTGTGGCGCGCGCCGGCCCTGGCGTCCGCAAGACGCACCCGTTCTCGCCTCCCGTCCATTGCAGGATCGTCGCCACGCCGTCACCGACGAGTTGTACGTCATTCCCGGCGGGGATCACCAGCGTGCGATCTATCGGGCACGTGCCCGCCGGCAAATGGACGACCGTACGCCGACCCGGTTGCTTGATTGCCGTGTCGACGGCCTTCTGAATCGCTTCGGCACGGCTGCCTGCGGGCATTTCGACCACGGCGCGATCACGCTTTGGCGGCGTCGCCGGCATGGAAGGCAACTTCGCCCGAATAGAACCATATTCCACAACCCGATCGTCCACGGTCCGCGGGCAACGCTGCCCGCGAATCGGGTTTTGGACCGTAAACGTATTGCCCATCGAAACAAGACCGGCCACGTAACGCACCCGCACCGCCGTCTCCGCGTGCGATTTGATGACGTTGTCCAGCAACAGTAGCGGGCCCAGATTGTCGACTTGGATCGGAACCTCCTCCGGGTCGAGAATCGTATTGCCCTGAATCGCGAGCATGCTGCAGGCGTTCATCAAACTCGTGGCCAGGAACGCGCGCGACTCGATTGACGTGTTATCGCGGAACGAAAAGTACCCGGTGTTGCCGATATGGATGTCCGCCGTTTTGGAACGATGGAACAGGCTCTTGTAAACGTAAAAGTTGCCCGCCCCGCGAGTGTTTGTCACGCCGTCGCCGCAATCGTCAAACGTCGAGAACCAGATGAACCAATCCAGCGAGTTAAAGTTCTGCAGGCTGATGCCGGCTTCCGTACATCGCACGAACCGGCAACGCATCACCGCCGACTCGGCAATCCCCTCGCCGCCCTTTGCGCCCGCCTCGATGCCAAATCCGACGTCGCGAAATACCATGTCGCAAAACTCGTTGTACGTGGCGAAGCGCCTCCCGTGCGCCACCGCCGTGCCCGCCATGCCCGCGCCGTCCAATGTCAGCCGACCCACCTTGCAGTACCACGCTCCATAGTCGAACATCACCCCGCCGGCCGGCCCGTCCCAACGAATCACCGTCGTCGCGGGATCTTCACCGAGAATCATGATGTTCTGGGATTCGTCCTGCCGTTCACGCGTGAGATGAAGTGTGCGCGTAATGCGGTAATCGCCGGCGGGCAGATAAACCACGTGAAACTTGCGGTTCGGCGGGCGTAGCGCGTCGAGCGTCTTCTGTAAGGCGGCGGTGTCGTCGGTCTTGCCGTCGCCAACCGCGCCGAAGTCGCGCTTCACGTCGCCCCAGCTTGCGAATGGGCCTACAAATTCGTCGTCCACCGCAAAAATGGCGGGTGGGTTTTCCGCCCTCGCCGATGCCAGGCGGCAAAGCAGAAGCAATACGCTGACGACAGCAAATCGGCGAACCATGTCGCTACTCCGCGACCAGTGTGCCGATGGGTTCCCCGAGGATGGCGCGCTTGATGTTGCCGTATTGGAAGAGGTCGAAGACGACAATGGGAATGCGATTGTCCATGCACAGCGAGAACGCCGTGGAATCCATCACATTGAGCCGTCCTTTCAACGCGTCCATGTAGGTCAGCTTGTCGTAACGCGTCGCCAACGGGTCCTTCTCCGGGTCGGCAGTATAAACACCGTCCACCTTGGTCGCCTTGAGCAGTGCGTCGGCGTCAATCTCGCTCGCGCGCAATGCGGCCGTCGTATCGGTCGAGAAGTAGGGATTGCCCGTGCCGGCGGCAAAGATGACCACGCGCCCCTTTTCCAGGTGGCGGATGGCGCGGCGGCGGATGAACGGCTCGGCGATCGCGCGCATCTCAATGGCGGATTGCACCCGCGTCTGTACGTCGTTTTTCTCCAGTGCGTCCTGCAACGCGAGCGCATTGATCACGGTCGCGAGCATCCCCATGTAATCGCCCGCCGTGCGGTCGAGTCCATGTTTGCTCCCTGCCAGTCCGCGGAAGATGTTGCCGCCACCGATGACGATGGCCAGCTGGACATCCAGTTGTTTGATTTCCTTGATTTCCTTGGCGATGGCGTCGCACGTCTCGGGGGAGATGCCATGCTCGCGGGGCCCCAGCAACGCTTCCCCGCTCAACTTCAACATCACCCGCCGATACTTGGGCTTGGGTGCGGAAGCGGTGGTCATGCGCATCTTTTACACGCAGTCGCCGCTCTTTGCAAGCACGGCCAGAATGCGTCTCTCGTTCTCACTCTGAGTTTGTCGCGAATCTTGCACGCATTTGTTTCTGCGCTTGCCGCGACTGACTCGCGTCGGCATACTCCGCGTCGATGGCTACGAAGAAGGCCTTGGCAATCCCGGCAGAACGTCTCGACACTCTCATCTACGAGATTCGTGGCCAGAAAGTCATGCTCGATGCCGACTTGGCGGCGGTTTATGGAGTGGAGACCGGCGCGCTGAATCGCGCGGTCAAGCGTAACGCGGCGCGTTTCCCCAAGGATTTCGTGTTCCGATTGACCGCGGAGGAGTTCGATTCTTTGAGATGCCAAACTGGCATCTCAAACATGAAGTCGCAGATTGCAGCTTCAAAGAGACGTGGCGGTCGCCGTTATCTGCCGTACGTCTTCACCGAGCACGGAGCGCTCATGGCGGCGAATGTGCTCAACAGCCCGCGGGCAGTCCAAATGAGCGTCTTCGTCGT
Organism: Verrucomicrobiia bacterium; assembly: GCA_049511095.1. Lineage (GTDB taxonomy): Bacteria > Verrucomicrobiota > Verrucomicrobiia > Palsa-1439 > Palsa-1439 > Palsa-1439. Next base: position 2,977 of record JBEKYJ010000128.1, on the reverse strand, counting down.
GCGGGCATTTCTGCGGATGCGCATGATGCTCTCCGGCAGCCGTGAACTGACTCGCAAACTGGCGGCGCTGGAGAAAGAACTCAAAGAACGGCTTGACGTGCATGAAGCGGCCATCGTCACCATCCTCCAACGCGTCATGGACATCATCGACCCGCCCCCCTTGGCCGAACCGCCCAAGAAGGACATCGGCTTTCGAGTCAAGGAAGGTCGGGGATGGTATGTTATGCCCCGCAAGAGGGACCACAGTTTAAAGAGTTGATTCCGACGAGAAGACCGGAGCTGTGAAACGAAGACCTTTGCTCAGCAGGTTGCAGCGACTAGCCAGCCCCTATGCCCGTGACAAGAAGAGAGGCGTTCCGAGAGGAACTCTACTTAATCATCCTGATTTCAATGATTTTCAGGAACGTGCTTGGGAAATCATGGAGAACTTTATCTGGAGGCCTGGGGACGTCATAGTGGTGGGAAAGGGAACTCTTGCAGAGGAAATGCGGCAGTTCATCGGCGAATTCTGGGACGAAGCTGTAAACAGAAACGTGATTTGGGAAAAGATGACTTCAGGTGAATTGGGCGGGTTGTTTTCATATTTGGGAGACGAGTACGCGAAACGAGCCGTGCGCCTGAAGCCACTTGTCCTTCCTCGAGGTCTATCCGAAGAACTTCGCGTTTACTATCAGGAGGCTATTCAGTGCTGGGTTCACGGCCTGAATGCCGCCGCTATCATTCTTCTGGGATCGGTAATTGAAGAAGTACTTTGTGTCGTGTTGGATGGAAGTGCGCCCAATCTGAGGAGGAAACGCATCGGTGAATTGATTGCTATGGCGAATTCAAAGCGGCTTCTTAACGGAAATACTACAAACACACTTCGGTTGATCTACCACCTCAGAAATCGTGCGACGCACGAACGATCTGGAATATCGGAAACCCAAGTCTTCGATGCCATAATGTCGGTACAGCAGGTAATTTGGGACACGAGCAAATAGAACACCGGCCGACTTAGTGCAGTTGACGCATCATCCAGCGCGTCAACTGCAACAAGAGAGGCCGGGGTGACCGGCCTCTCTTGAATGTTTCAATCGCAAATCAGGCCGCCGACGTCGAACCGGGGATGTCCTCGCCCACCTGCCAGCGGGTGAAGCGCCGGATCACGATGTTCTCACCCAGTTGCGCGACCTTCGCCGTCACATGGTCCTTGATCGTGATCTCGGGATTCTTCACGTATGGTTGCTCCAGCAGGCAGACGGTTGAGTAAAACTTCTCCAACTTGCCGGCCACAATCTTATCCATGGCTTGCGGCGGTTTGTCCTTCACCTGCGCCCGGTAGATCTCCTTCTCGCTTTCGATCACGTTCGCGGGGACATCCTCACGCCTCACATAGCTCGGGCTGGCCGCCGCAATGTGCTGGGTGACGTCCTTGACGAACTCGCGGAAACCGTCGTTGCGCGCGACGAAATCGGTTTCGCAGTTCACCTCGACCAGCACGCCGAGCTTGCTGCCGTGGTGAATGTAAGTGGCGATGCAGCCTTCGTTGGCCGCGCGCCCGGCCTTCTTGCCGGCCACGGTGATGCCCTTCTTGCGAAGGATCTTCTCAGCCTCGACAATGTCGCCTTTGGCTTCCTGTAACGCCTGTTTGCAGTCCATCATGCCCGCGCTGGTCTTTTCGCGGAGCGTTTTAACAAGTTTGGAGTCGATTTGCATTGCTCTCGTAGTCATCGGATGTAATGGCCTTGTGAACCGTCTAGGCCGACACGGTGGATTGCTCCGGCGCGGGCGCCGGCGCCGGTTCCACTTGCGGCTCGGCAACCGCGGTCGCCTCCGGCGCAGGCGGCGGCGCGGGATATTTCCGGTTCAATTCGGATTGTGCCTCCGCGACGGTGCTGGCAATCACCGCGGTAATGAGCTTGACGGCCCGAATCGCATCGTCATTACCGGCGATCGGATACGTGACCTGGTCAGGATCGCAATTGGTGTCCACGAGCGCGATGATCGGAATGTCCAGACGCTGCGCTTCGTGAATCGCGATGGCCTCGCGCTGGATGTCGATCACAAACATCGCGGCGGGCACGCGCTCCATGTTCACGATGCCGTCGAGATTGCGGTGCAGCTTGTTCTGCTCGCGCCGGAGGGACGCGACTTCCTTCTTGGGCAAATGCTCGCCTTCGGGCGACGAGAGCAGGCGGTCGATTTCCTGCATTCGCTTCACGCTGTTACGGATCGTGCGCAGGTTCGTGAGCGTGCCGCCGAGCCAGCGATCCACCACGTAGGGCATGTTGGTGCGCGTGGCGCCGTCCTTTATCTCCTGTTGCGCCTGCTTCTTGGTGCCGACAAACAAAATGGAACCACCGTTGAGAACCGTCTCATGGAGAAAACCGCACGCCACTTCGATCTGCGTGAGGGTTTTATTGAGGTCGACGACGTGAATGCCGTTTCGTGCGGCGAAAATGTATTTCTTCATCTTGGGGTTCCACCGCTTGGTCTGATGACCGAAATGAACCCCCGCTGCCAACAACTCTTCCACGGTTACGCTGGCCAATGTATCCTCCGTTGTTTCATCCTGCGACCGCACGACTTTTTGTCGGCGCAGAACATCCCGTCTGACTGACGACTGGATTATTAGTTTAGTGTTTTTATGTCCCGAATCTTTACCACGTCTCACGTGGCCTTCAGGACGGTTCGGTACTGCCTCGATTACTCGTGGCAGGATTAATCATAGTAGCCCCAGACTGTGGCTTTGCAAGCGGAAAAGGATGGTTGGCCCGGCGGCAGAAATGCCCGTCCGGCTCAGAACTTCGCCGTGGAAACGCCCAAATCCGGCAGGAAATTCCGCGTCGCCGCGTCGTCATACGAAAAGAGCACAAAGCCGGGCACGCCGAGTTGCCGCGCCGTTTGAATCTGCGCCGATAGCTGGCTTATGTGGTCGAACTTCCAGCTCCCGATGCCGACGACCACCTTGTTGCGTTGCGACGCCCAAGCCTGTTGC
>JBEKYJ010000127.1:0-11715 GCA_049511095.1 Verrucomicrobiia bacterium | reverse complement strand
AGTCTCATTTTGGCGTTGATCGGGCCCTTGCCGTCGATGGGATTACCGAGCAAGTCGAGAATCCGTCCGAGAGACGCCGGGCCGACGGGCACTGTGATTGGCCCGCCGGTGTCGATGGCTTCCATGCCGCGCACGAGGCCTTGCGTCTGGCTCATGGCGACGGTGCGGACGGTGTTGTCGCCAAGGTGACTGGCGACTTCGCACGTCAGGTTGATGCCGCGCGCCTTGTCCTGGATCGTGATGGCGTTATTGATCGGGGGCAGTTCCTCGGTGAAAAACTCGATGTCCACGACGGGCCCGATGACCTGCGCGACCTTGCCTTTCTGATGTTCGTCCGTGCTCATGATGGCTTGTCTCCTGCGTGAAATCTATTCTTTCTCGGCCAACGCGTTGGCCCCCGCGACCACTTCCAAGAGTGCCGTTGTGATCGAGCCCTGGCGGGCGCCGTTGTATTCGCGAGTCAATCCGGTGATCATGTCGGACGCGCTGTCCGTGGCGGCCTTCATCGCGACCATGCGCGCCGCCTGCTCGCTGGCCAGCGATTCGACGAGCGCGCGATAGACCAACACCTCGATGTACTGGGGCAAAAGCGTGTTGAGCAACTCCTCCGCCCCCGGTTCGAATTGATAGGCAGTCTTGGTACCCTGTGCGGCTTGATCGGGCTGGCCGAGGGGCAGCAACCGGGCCACCACCGGCTGCGATCGCAGCACGCTGACGAATTTCGCGTACGCCAGGTACACCTGATCGTATTTCGCCGCGCCGTAATCCGTGGTGATCCACTTGCTGATGTTGCCGACTTCCTCCAACCGCACCTCGCGCGAGGGCTGCGGAAAGTGGTTCGCGATCTGGTAGCCGAGACGCAGAAAATGTTCGCGTCCCTTGCGTCCCACGGTGATGATCTCAACCGGCACAGCCTGATCGATCAAGAACCGGTGTGCTTCGCGGATGATGCCGGCGTTGAACGCGCCGCACAACCCGCGGTCGGCGGTGACCAACACCAAGGCCACGCTCTTCACCTCGCGTTGCGCCATCAAGGGGTGTCGTCCCGCCCCGCCGCTGGAGGCGACCACGTCCTGCAGAATCTCGGAAAGGCGCTCCGCATAAGGCCGCGCCGATTCGGCCTTGGCCTGCGCGCGCCGCAGCCGGGCCGCGGCGATCATGTTCATCGCCTTGGTGACCTGGCGGATGTTCTTGACGCCCTTGATGCGGCGGCGAATGTCGCGGAGCGAAGCCATGACAACTCACTTCGCCGAGAAGAGACCTTTAAACTCGTCGGCGGCCTTCTTGAGACCCGACACGATTTCCTCGGTGAGTTCCTTGCGGTCGCGCAACCCGGTGACCACGCTGGAATACTTGCTCTTGAGGAATTGCAGGAACTCGACTTCGTACTGGCGGATGGCCGACACCGGGATTCCGTCGAGATAACCATTCGTGGCAACCCAAATCACCGCCACCTGGTCTTCCGCGCTCATCGGTTGATACTGGGGCTGCTTAAGCAACTCGACCATGCGCTGGCCGCGATCAAGCTGGGCCTTGGTCGTCTTGTCGAGATCGCTGGAAAGCTGGGCGAACGCCGCCAGCTCGCGGTACTGCGCGAGACTCAGGCGCAACGTGCCCGCGATTTTCTTCATCGCCTTGGTCTGGGCGTTGCCGCCGACGCGGCTGACTGACAAACCGACCGACACGGCCGGACGAACGCCTGCATAGAACAAGTCGGACTCGAGATAGATCTGCCCATCCGTGATCGAAATGACGTTGGTCGGGATGTACGCCGAGTAATCGCCTTCCTGCGTCTCGATGATCGGCAATGCGGTCAGCGAGCCGCCACCCTTGGGATAGACGGGATTGAGCTTCGGCGCGTCGCTGTTGAGCTTCGCGGCGCGCTCCAACAACCGGCTGTGGAGATTGAAGATGTCGCCGGGGAACGCTTCGCGGCCCGGGGGTCGGCGCAACAGCAACGAAACCTGCCGATAGGCAACGGCGTGCTTCGAAAGATCATCGTAAATCACCAGCGCGTGGCGGCCGAGATCGCGGAAGTATTCACCCATCGCGCAGCCGGAGTAGGGAGCGACGAACTGCATCGGGGCCGGGTTGTCGGCAGTCGCGCTGACGACGATGGTGTAATCCATCGCGCCGTACTTCTCCAGGGTCTCGACGACACTGACGACCGTGGACTTCTTCTGCCCAATCGCCACATAGATGCAGGCGACGTCGCCGCCTTTCTGGTTGATGATGGTGTCGACGCAGATGGCGGTCTTGCCGGTCTGACGGTCGCCGATGATCAACTCGCGCTGTCCGCGGCCAATTGGGATCATCGAGTCGATGGCCTTCAACCCCGTTTGCAGCGGTTCCTTGACGGGTTCGCGCTCAATGACGCTGGGCGCGCGCGATTCAATGGGACGAAGCGTCTTGGTATTGATCGGGCCCTTGCCGTCGATGGGCTGGCCGATGGCATTGACCACGCGGCCGAGCAATTCGTCGCCCACGGGCACGGACAACGGACGACCCGTGCGCTTGACGAGGTTGCCTTCGGAAATCTGCGTGAAGTCGCCGAGGATCATCACGCCGACCTCCTCTTTTTCGAGGTTGAGCGCCATGCCGAAGATGTTGTTGGGGAACTCCAACATTTCCTCGGCCATGCAGTTGGGCAGGCCCTTGATGCGGGCGATGCCGTCACCACAGTCGATGACTTCGCCGACTTCCTGGACGGTGACTTCGGCCTTGTACTCGGAGATACTGCGCTTCAAAACGTCGGAAATCTGTTTCGCGTCGAACGTGAGAGTGTCTGGCATGGTGTTCCTCGTTACTGCGCCAACCGTTCTTTAATCTGGTCCAGCTTGTGGCGAAGGCTGCCGTCAATGATTTGTTCGCCGACCTGGATGATCGCGCCGCCAAGTATCGACGGGTCAACCTTCTGGAAAAGTTGCACGTTCTTGCCGGTGACGCGCGACAACTCCGCCGCCAGACGATTCAGGGTCACGTCGTCAACCGGGATGGCGGTCGTCACTTCGCCGCTGATTTTTTGCGTGGCGCCGGCGGCGCACGCGCTGAATTCCTCGATGACAGCCACCACACGCCCCGCGCGGTCCTGATCGCTCAGCGTAATCAATGTATTGAGCACGAGCGGATGCACGCGTCCCTGGAACAGGTCGCTGAGCGCCTTGCGTTTGCCTTCGTGCTGGATGTTGGGCTCCTTGAGGAACTGCAGCAAATCGGGATTCTTCTTGAGCAACTCGCGAAGACGGAACAGTTCCTCTTCGACGCGGCTGACGACGCCTTCGGCCTGCGCCATCTCGAAGAGGGCGCGGGCATAACCGGTATTGATCGGATCGTGCGGCATGGTGGTCAGGCGGTTGATCAGGTGTGGCGGACCTTGCCGAGGTCTTTGATCAGGTTGTCAATGAGCTGGCGATGGGTGGCTTCATTGACTTCCTTTTCAATGACGCGCGAGGCAATCTGGACGGAGAGGTCGGCCACGGTGTCCTTCATCTCCTGAATCCCTTTGTCCTTCTGGCGGTTGATTTCCTCCTGGGCGCGCTGCACGGCGGCGGACGCCTCGGTATTGGCCTTTTCGACGACTTCCTTGCGGACGCGTTCGCCGAGTTGGCGGGCTTCTTCGATGACTTTGCCGGCTTCGTTGCGGGCTTCCGCGAGTTGTTTTTGGTAGTCCTCCATCAGTTTCTTCGATTCCGCGCGCTGTTTTTCGGCATCGTCGATGGATTTCTTGATGGTCTCACTGCGGCGGTCGAGCGCCTGCGCGATCGGCTTGAACGCGAACTTCGCCAGCAGCACGAGCAACACCACGAAGGCGACGAGCGTCCAGATTTGCAGGCCCCAGTCGGTTGGTGGGATCTGGCTGCCTTCGCCGGGTGGCGGGGCCGCTTCTTCCGCCCACGCCACGACGCCGGTGATGGCGACGAAACTCGCCGTGGCGATGAACGAGTGGATGATGCGATGGAGCGTCTTCATTGGGCCGTCACTTCGCGGCGAGCAAGATGAACGTGATGAGCAGGGCGTACAGCGCCTGGGCTTCGACGAGCGCGAACCCGGTGAACATCAAGCGTTGCACCAGCGGCAGCGCCTCGGGTTGGCGCGCCGCCGACTCGATGCTCTTGCCGAAAATGACTCCAATGCCGACACCGGAACCGAGAGTGCCAAGGCCCACCGCCAGACCAGCGCCCAGCTTGGCCAGCGCCGCGGTGCTGATGATTTGCGCTGCTTGCGCTACTGTGTTTGTGTCCATTCCATTCTCTCCAACTGTTTAGTGTGATTCTTCCAGTGCTTCGCCCAGATACAACGCCGTCAACAAGGCGAAAATGAAGGCCTGAATGAAGGCCACAAAGATCTCAAACGCGTCCATGACGATCACGCCTACAAACGGTGCGGGCGCCACCAGTTTCCAAAATCCGTGGCTGAGCATCCAGGTAACCCCAATCAACTCTCCCGTTACCAAGACGATGACGATCTGGTGTCCCGCTGTCATGTTGGCAAATAGACGAATGGCCAGCGAAAACGGGCGAGCAAAGATGCCGATCAATTCAATGAATGGCATCAACGAGAACCGCAACCAGGCTGGCGCACTCTTTGGAAACAACAAACCCAAGTAGTATTTGAACCCGTGCGCCTTGATGGCGACGGCCTGCACGATGAGGAATACCATGATCGCCATCGTCGCCGTCACGTTCAAATTGCTCGTCGGCGCGTGGAAATAGCCGGGAATCGGCACCAAGCCGAGAAGATTGTTGAACAGGATGAAGAAAAAGACCGTGGCGACGAACGGGAACCACTTCGAACCGTGATGTCCCATGAACGCGTCGGAAATGTTTTCGCGCACGAAATCCAGCATCGCTTCCACGAGGTTCGGGAAGCGTCCCGATCCGGTCACGTTCACGGCACGGGCCGCGCCCACCAGGAACAGAAACGTCAGCACCGTTGCCAGACAAAGGCCCACCACAAAGTTCGTGATGCTCAGATTGAGCCCGAACAACACCAGTGGGATATGTACGATTACATGAGGCTCGCCCATTGCTACATCTCACTTTTTGGGAAAAACCAACTGCTTCAACTGCACCAAAAGCGGCGCAGTATAGGTAACGGCCAAAGCGCCCGTCAACCAGTATTTGTCCGCGTCCGTAAACTTGAATATCAGCCACCACGCCACGACCACAAACACGAGCCGGCCCACCGCTCCGGGGATCAACACCAGCACTCCTCGCGGCTGCGTCACGGAACTCTTTCGACGCAATTCCGCCCGTTGAAGGGCGATGTAGATGCCGCCAATGATGACGCCAAAAACAATGCCGAGCAGGGCCGGGCGATCGAACGTCATGGCTATTGCCCCCCGCCGTTGCGGAAAGCACGGTACACGCTGATAAACCCTGCGGTCGACCCGAGAAAAAAGAAAATCACAAGGAACACCGGCGACCAACCCGTGAGATTGTCCAGCCACCAGCCGATGGCCGCGCCGACAAAGGTAGCGGCCACCATCTGGGAGCCAACGCCCATATAGCCCCAGGCCCCGCGAGTCTCTTTTTGTGGATTTGGATTCATGGGTCGTTCCCGCCAAAAGCTATCATGGGCTCAAAGCGTGGCGCAACACCCCGGTCATTGCGCTGCAGGCCGAGTTTGGATTATACATTGGTCACCATGCGGCGCGCAGTCATCGATATCGGGACGAACACGGTGAAGCTTCTCGTTGCAGATGTACTACAGGCACAAGTAGTTACGATTGTGGCCGAAGATCGGACGACACGGCTGGGCGAGGGTGTGGACGGGCAGAAACGACTCGCGCAAGCGGCGATCGCGAGGACGATTCAAGCCGTCAATGAGTTTCAGGCGGAAGCGAAGGCGCTGGGAGCCGTCGATATCATCGCGCTGACCACCAGCGCGGCGCGCGACGCAGTGAACCGTGACGAGTTTTTGGACGGCGTACGTCAGGCGTGCGGGCTGGAAGTGAAGTTGATTTCCGGCGAGCGCGAAGCCGAGTTGATCTACCGCGGAGTGTCAAGCGATCCGGAATGGTCGGGCGAACCGATTCTTGTCGTGGACGTGGGCGGTGGCAGCGCCGAGTTTATCCAGGGACGCGGGGGAAGGATGGAATTGTTCCAGAGTTTGCCGCTGGGCGCGTTGCGGCTTACTGAGAAGTTCGGTGAAGGAAAGTTTGGGGAACTTTGCGACCATTTGCGCGCCACTTTGGGTCCTGCGCTGGCGCGCTACGAGGCCAAGGGTCGTCGCCTGATCGGCACCGGGGGAACGATCACGACGGTTGCCCGGATGCTGCATGGCCCGGTGGATCACGCGACCATTTCGCACGAAACTTTGGGATCGTTGCTCCAGCGGTTGGAGGCGATGACGGTGGCGGAGCGGAAGAAAGTCGATGGACTCCCGCCGGAGCGGGCCGACATCATCGTGGCCGGCGGCGCGGTGTTTCTGGTGGTGATGGCGGTGCTCGATGCGGACGAACTGACCGTCAGTGTTCGCAATCTGCGTTACGGCGCGCTCGTGGCGGGTTGAGGCGCCCCAACATCGCGCTTGTCATCGACGCCGTCTCGGAACACATTTCATCAGGTTTGATTGATGCAGGCGTCGTCGAAATTGAATCAGGGGATCCCCGCGACCCGCACGTATGCGGAGTTGCTCGGCGCGCGGATCGTCGACACGATCGAAGTGCTGCGGGAACTGGGCGCATTCGCGGTCATCACGCTTGGGGTCACGCTCACCAAGTTCAACGTCGCCAAGCGTGTTGTCCATCCGCTTATCTTCGCGCAGATCTGGAACGCGGGGGTGCGGTTGTTGCTGATGGTCGGTTTCATCGGCGCCGCGTTTGGATTCCTGATTGTCGGGCAAACGGTCGGGTTGCTCACGCGCGTGGGCGCGGAAGGATACATCGGCACCGTGATGGTGACGGTGATCGTGCGCGAACTCGGCCCGTTGTTGACGGCGTTGATCGTGCTGGCGCGCGCGGGCACGGCCAATGTCGTTGAACTCGGGACGATGCGGGCGCTGGGAGAAGTCGAGGCGCTGGAGTCGCTCGGCGTGGACCCCATCCATTACCTGGTGATGCCGCGGGTGATTGGCTTGGCAACGTCGGTGTTCTGCCTGACGACGTATCTGGTGCTCATCGCCATCGTCGGCGGCTACGTGTTTGCGTTCCTGCAGAATGTGCCGCTGACGCTCACCGATTACCTCACCCAACTCAACAATGCGTTGCGGTGGGAGGATTTTGTGTTGTTCGCGCTCAAGACGGTGTTGTTCGGCAGTATCATTGCCGTGGTGAGTTGTTATCACGGCCTGGCGCGACCGTTGCGGGTGGAGGAGATTTCACAAGTGACCGCGCGCGCCGTGGTCGAAAGCGTGACGGGTTGCGTGCTGCTCGACGCGTTGTTTTTGTTGGGATACCTGTTTGGATGAGGCGGCACGGATGACAGACACGAATGCGAATCGACCATTGCGATGGTACACCATTCGATGGCAAACAGTCCTTGTTCTGTGCGTAGTCTTCACCGTCGCTTGGTATTTTCTTCTCGGGCGATTTAAACACCCGATTGGCAAGGGGCCTGCGGGACCGCCCGTGGCGATCGATTTCTTCCAAAAGGCATGGTCGACAAACCACTTTGTCCTTATCGGGATCGGCGACAGCGTGACGGCTGGATTCGGCGCGACCGAGAAACACAACTATTTCGAGATGCTGTTGCAGAACGACGACGCGACTTGTCCCGACATGCAGGGACGGGACTTGCGTCACGTGTTGCCCAATCTTGAGTCCCAGAACCTTTCTGTCTCCTACACCGTGTCGGAAGAACACCTAAAGGATCAGGTGCCGAGAGTGAAGTCGCATTCGCCGGGTGTGCGCGGTATTATCGTCATTACCACAGGGGGCAACGATCTCATTCACGATTATGGTCGTTCCGCGCCTCGCGACGGGGCGATGTACGGGTGCAGCTATGAACAAGCGTTGCAGTGGAAGGAGAGTTTTCGCGCACGATTGAAGGCAATCCTTGACGGTGTGATGGCGAAGTTTCCCGGCGGCTGTGAAGTCTTCCTAGCCAATATCTACGATCCAACGGATGGGGTGGGCGACATTGAGCACGCAAACCTCTTGTTGTCGAAATGGGTGGATGGACCGAAAGTGTTGCCGCTATTCAACGATATCATTGCTGAGACGTGTCGTAGTTACACGAATGTTCATCTCGTGGATTTCCATGCGGCGTTTCTGGGCCACGGCATCCACTGCACCGATCGACGCAACGAGTATTATCGCAAGGAAGATCCACGCTATTGGTATTTCGAGAATCTGGAGGACCCGAACGACCGCGGCTATGACGCAATTCGCCGATTGTTTCTTATCGAAATGAGCAAGGTGCTTGGCCATGGATGATGCCGCACAGAACGCGAACTCAAATGCCGTTGTCATCGAACTCGTGGGGGTGCAGATTTCCCACGTGGATGCGCCGGAGGTTGTGGTGGTGGGCGACGTAAGCTGGCGTATCGGAGGCGGTGATTTCTGGGTGGTCAGCGGGCGGCAGGCGAGCGGGAAATCGTCGCTGTTGTTGACGGCAGCCGGGATGAATCGGCCGATGCGGGGGACGTTGCAGATCCTGGGGAAAGATGTTGCCGGGGCGCATGAAAAGGACCGGGTGGACTGGCGTCGGCGCATTGGATATGTCTTCGGGTACAGCGGCCGGTTGTTCAGTCATTTAACCGTGGCCGAGAATATCGCGCTCCCATTGGAGTATCATGGGGGCAGGAATGAGGGCGAGATCGTGGCGCGGGTGAATGAATTGCTCACGCTGACGGAATTGCGGGATTACGCGGGCCACATGCCGAGCCGTTTGAGTCTCGGCGTCCAGCAACGCGTCGGATTGGCGCGGGCGCTGTCTTCGATGCCGGGTGTCGAGGTCCTGTTCCTGGACAATCCGCTTTCGACGTTGTCGCCGCGCGAATGCCGTTGGTGGCTGGATTTTTTGCGACAGTTGCACGAGAATCGCCGCGCGGAAGGCAAGCCGCTGACGGTAGTGGCCAGCGCGGATGATTTTCGGGGTTGGGCCGACATCGCGGACCATTTTGCGATTGTGGGGGACGGGCACTTCCAGGTCGTTGGCGGCCGCGAACAACTTTCGGCCAGCGCGGAGCCGGTGGTGCAGGGTTTTCTCGTGAAGGAATTTTGATATGGCGATTCAGGATTTGACACCGCAGTTGCGGACGCGATTACGCCGCGTGGAAAAGGTCGTGGGTTTCTTTGTGGCATTCGCGGCGCTCGTGCTGGTGGCGGGGTTTGCGTACTACCTCTATCACACGGCGCAACGGCGGGGCTGGCTGATCGAGAAATGTCCGTACTTTACGTTTGTCGAAAGCGCCGAAGGACTGAAGGTTGGCGATCCCATCGTGCTCATGGGGTTCGAGGTCGGCAACATCACGTTCATCACCCTGCAATCGCCCGGGGAACACAAGGTGTACGTGGGCATGGAAATACGCCAGCCGTATTACGGGTACATCTGGACGGACTCGAAAGTGCGCATTGCGCCGGCGGGTTTTCTCGGCAGCCGCGGGTTGGAGATCACTCCCGGGGTCACGGGCTCGGCGACGGCAAAAGAGGAGGGCGGCAGGGTCAGCGCCTTATGGATTCATGATCATTGGGTGCCGCTGGCCAAGGTGCGCAAGGGCGTGCATCTGGTGCCGGATGAACAACCGTCCCTGAGCGACCGCGCGCAGAAGCTCGTCAGCGCCGTCGAGCAGGCGCTGCCCAACATCCTCAGCCTGACCAACCAGTTGTATACGGTGTTGACCAACACGGCGCAGCTTACGGGTAACGCGAACCAGTTGGTCACCAACGTGACGGCGATCACCGCCAACCTCCGCGACCCGCACGGCTCGCTCGGCGAATGGCTTATACCCACCGATACGCACACGAATCTGAACGCCGACCTCGTGAGCCTGAATGAAATGATCCTGAATCTCGCCGCGATCACCAGCAATCTCAACGCGCAGGTCCAGTCCAACGACAAGATGCTCACTCAGATTTCAACACTCGTGGTGAACACGGACAATCTCGTCCAGGGACTGAAGAAACATTGGCTCCTGCGCGGCGTCTTCCAAAAGACGAACACTCAGACCAATGCCCCGCCGTCAACCGTGCCCCCCGCGCGCCCCGCAGAACAGCCGAAGTGATTCAGTGTTTGTTGGGTAGATTCTCTGGCGTTGACGAACGTCCCGAACGCGGGCGCGCCGCCAAGGCAAATCTGTCAATCGTCAACGACTGATCCCTTAGACTCGCTCTGCCACCAGCAATTCGCCCTGATACTCGACACGGAATCCTTGTTCTGCCAGGTGGAGGTACCGGTCCAGGTCGATAATAGCCCTGCAGATGTCGCTGTCCGCAGAATCTCTGGCCACCGCCAGGAATTCATCCGTGGTACTTAGGTGCCTTCCGGCGGCACTCCTGGGATAGGCGCTCGGCGTGTAGCCAGGCGAGAAGTAGAAGCCGGTGTACTTGGGCATCTTCCTCATTCGATCATACACCCAGTTCTTGAACCGGAAGATGCGGTTCATTGGGTTGGGCCGCGCCGTGACGGTCACGTTCCCACCGATGTTGTCGTGGCAACAGGTGCGGCACATCACGTACTTGGCGCCCGAGGCAATGGCGTAGTCCAGGGCACCGTCCGAGACTGCGCCACACGCGCCGAAGAACACAACGGCTGTCGGCTGCACATCAAGTTGCGGTGCGAAGATGTTGTCTTTCACGAAGGTGAAGTTCCCGGGAAGGCTTCCGAGTCTTAGGACGCGGTACATTTGAAAGCACCGCGGGTCGATGTCCGTTCCGATAACCTTGACGTGCGGCAATCGCGCGGCAAGGTGGCACGCGTGTCGTCCGAACACGCAGGCGGGGTTGACGATGATCGTCTCACCGCCACGATCGGCCAGCAACCGGACGATAATGTCCTTCAGGTGCGCATCGCGGTGCTTGCGGTAGTACTCTCCCCGGAATGATGTGTAGGGAAAGTCATCGATCGGGAAGCCTGGGAATCGGTCGTTCCATCGCGCGGACAGCGAGCCGGCGTGTCGCTCCATTCCCTTCTTCTCGGCGGACAGGGCAACGATGTTCCCGTGCCGGAACTCATTGAGGAGGCCCGCCAGGGCTTCCATTGCCAGCTCACACTGAACGTGTGTCATGGGCACTGCTCCAGCCTGGATCGTGCTGATTCGTTGGCTTTCACCGGTCGCCTAATGCTCACGGCGTCGTTTCTTCCTCGCGTCTCACGAGGCAGTGGGGCGGTGGGTGGCGCTCGATCGAAGCCGCCCAACGACCAAGCTCAGCGACCGGCGCTGACAGCGCGCGTCCGCCGGAGCCGATGATGCTGTAAAACCAGTGACTCACAAACTCAAGCGCATAGCGCCGGTTCGCTGGAGCGCCCTCGGCGGCTGCGGAATTACTATTCAGAAGAATTTGGGTATCCATTGCCCGATGGCATAACCAACGTAAATGGCCATGGCGATGTCGCCATCGCGCCGCGACCCACGACGGGCGGCGATCCAGCCGAGAATCGCTCCTTCGAACAACAGCACCGTGGTGATCCCCATTACGATCGACAGAAGGAGAAAACGAAAAGCTACGTCCCCGGACTTCGCGTTGGCCACCACATAGGCAGTTACAATCACGCAGCCAAGCGCCAATACCGTGGCAAACGCTGCAATGCTCCACCGTGGAAAATGGAGCTT
>JBEKYJ010000126.1:0-11821 GCA_049511095.1 Verrucomicrobiia bacterium | reverse complement strand
ATTGGTGCCGGCACTGGCGATGCTTCCTCCATTGTCCAACGTCATCTCGCCCCGGCCGCCCGCGCTGCTGCCCAACAGGATGGTGGAGGCCAGCAGCGTGCCGTTGGAGACGGTGACCGTGCCGACACCCAAGCCGTTGGTGCTGGTGCCGTCGTTGCCGACGCCGATCACGCCGTTGGTGGCGACGAGTTGGCCGCCGGTGACGTTGACGGTGCCGGTCGCACCGGAAGCCGAACCTGCCGTGAGGTTGCTGGAGACCGTCATCGTACTGCCGTCCTGTAACGTCAGCGTGCCTTGCGAGTTTGTGCCCGCGCCGAGGTCGATCCCGGTCGTCGAGACCGTGCCGTTGGCGACGGTCATGTTGCCGACGCCGAGATTGCCGATGGTGATCGGAGCGTTGGTGGCGATGAGTTGGCCGTCCACCTGCAACGCCGAGTTGGTGATCAACATCGAGCCACCGCTATCGACACTGACGCTGCTGAAGACAACCAGCGGCGTGTTCGTACCGGCGTCGCTCAACAACAGCGTGTTGGTCATCGTCGGCGGCGCGGAGAGAATCAGGCTGTTGATCGCCATGCTGCTGGGAAAACTGGCCGAAGTCGTGGCATCTATGGTGATCGTGTTGTTGCCCGCGTTGGTAATGAGGGTGGCCAAGTCGGCGAGGGACGGCGCCAGGCCCGACGACCAGTTGTTGGTTGTCTCCCATTTGCCGCTGCCCGCGACCCAGCTATTGCCAGCGTTAACGTCAACGTCATTGTACAACTCCGAGCTGGAAAGATAACCGCTTGATCCAAAGCCCCCCGCGACCAGCACCTTGCCATTGGGCAGCAACGTCGCCGTGTGAGAATACCGCGCGGTGGCCATCGCGCCGGTCGCCGGCCACGTCCCGCTGGCCGGATCGTACAGCTCCGTGCTGGAAAGAACAACGCCTCCTGATCTCAAACCCCCCGCGACCAGCACCTTGCCATTGGGCAGCAACGTCGCCGTGTGATTCCAGCGCGCGGTGATCATCGCGCCGGTCGCCGTCCACGTCCCGCTGGCCGGATCGTACAGCTCCGCGCTGGCAAGAGAACCGAACGCGCTGCCCCCCCCGCCCCCCGCGACCAGCACCTTGCCATTGGGCAGCAGGCTCGCCGTGTGAGCAAAGCGTGCGGTGGTCAGCGGGCCGGTGGCCGTCCACGTCCCGCTGGCCGGATCATACAGCTCCGCGCTGGAAAGAGGACTGCTGTCACCCTGGCCCCCACCCTGGCCCCCCGCGACCAGCACCTTGCCATTGGGCAGCAACGTCGCCGTGTGGTAACCGCGGTTGGTGGTCATCAAGCCGGTGGCCGTCCACGTCCCGCTGGCCGGATCGTACAGCTCCGCGCTGTAAAGCCAATCGCTACCGCTGTCGCCAAGGCCCCCCGCGACCAGCACCTTGCCAGTGGGCAGCAAGGTCGCCGTGTGATTCCAGCGTGCGGTGATCATCGCGCCGGTCGCCGTCCACGTCCCGCTGGCCGGATCATACAGCTCCGCGCTGCCGTAATCGCCCCCTGCGACCAGCACGTTCCCATTGGGCAGCAACGTCGCCGTGTGCCAAGCGCGTGCGGTGGTCATTGAGCCGGTGGTGACCCAGGAAGCGGCTTCAGCCTCGTGGATGACCGATAGATTGAGCGCCAGCGCGGCCAACGCCAGTCCGAGTGAAAGGATTTTGTGTGTGACCGTTTTCATAATGTCCCCTGTCGGGGGAAATCGAGGTAGGAGGCGCGCGAGCATGGTTCGCCGCTCGTCGTGCGAACATGGCGCGATCCGCCCGCGAAGATTTGAGATGGATAGCTCAGAATCCCTCTCGTGACCCAAAACGGGCTGGCGCTGATAGGACGTCAACTCGCAACTGCTGACTTGGTGAAGTTTATCACTAAGTCAATCCTCCCGTCCAGCAAATTCGGGCACTCCAAGGTTGGTTCAAGAAGGGCTTCGTAAACCGTGTTCGTGACGTTACGGTTTCACAACAGGAGCGGCGTCAAAAAGGGGCCAGTTCGATTCTCATCATGAATCGACCGTGCGCCGTGTGCGCTGCGACACTGCGAGGTTTCGACGCGAGACCAGTCGCTCAGGGCTGGTCGCGGGATGGGCTCAGATCAATGCCAAATCACCGACCGGTCCGGGAGCCGGAGAATTCGTCCCCACTGTAGAGACGGTAACGATACCCGGTCCGATAGAGCGGTCGCGCCGAATCCGCCACGCTGATCGTGACTGACGAAACGCTCCTTTTTCCGAGGGCACGGTACGTCTCCGTCAAATCGTCCAGATTGCGAAGCGCCGGATTGACCATAAACCCGCTTCTGGCAAGCAGCCGAACAAGCCGGTACTGCTCGGTGTCGTGATGAACCGTCTCCACGGTCATCACAATGACCGAGGGTCGGCAAAGAAGCTCGCACAGCTTCCCCAACCAGGTGCTTCCAATCTCGACTTCGATCCACACGGGACGCTGGCCGGACAACAGCGGCAGTGGATCACCCCAACTGGCCGTTCCTTCGCGAAGCAGTCGGTGGGGCGCGGGCGGCGAACTCTTGACCTTCCGCTTCCACAACAGATACTCGTTCTCCGTGCCGATCGGCTGATAGTTCCGCAGGATCACTTCCAGCGCGCCCGCGTCATCTTCGGCAGCCAGGCGATCATCGATCGTTTGGTATTTGAAGATGACAAATGCAGGAGCCGTGGGCCCCAGATAAAAGTCTCGATTACGCGCGACCAGAAACGGAGTGTAGGTGGAGTAGCCTTGAAACACGGGGCGGGGTTGATAGTTCAAATCATTCAACAGGGCAATCGCCTGTTCATGGCCGAACACATCCACCGACTCCTGACCGATCACGCGTTTCATTCCGGGCAGGGCGTTTTCCTGTTTGATCCGTGACAGCGTGCCGTCGAGCGTTGCCCGAAAATCGGACGGGTGGACGAAAGCCGTGACGGTTCGGATGATTCGGGCAGAGGTGTCGGAGGTCAACGCCTCAAGCAAGTCCGGGCGGAAGAGGAACAGAAGGACATAGGGTGCCCCCAGCGCGATCAGCGTGATTCCCACCAAGAGTCGACGGTGTCTGGCGGGCGGCCGAAAGACGGCCCACGCCGCCGGCTCGACGAAGAGCAGAAAGGCAAACAAGCTGTACAAATGCGAGGGGTCGGCACGAACGACACCTTCTTTCCACGCGAGGAACAAACCCGCACCGAGGACGAGCAGGATTGCCAGATCACGGTCCTTTTCCTTGCTGGCACACGCCAGACCGATGAGCAGACTTCCACCCAGCAGGAGCGCGCCCCAACTGATCCAGAACCACAACCACGGCGGGTTGATCGACATCGCCTCGGCGTAGCCGGACGCCACCTCGCACGCGCCGCGCAAAAAGGGCAGAACTCCCGACAGATGCTGCCCGGTGAGGCACCACAACGAACCAACGCAGACCAGATAGGTTGCCACCAGTACGGTCGCCCGAAGCCATTTTCTCCTGGTCAAAGCGTACACGGTAACCGTCAGCAGGCTCGCCGCGCATAGCAGGAAAAACGTGAATTTGGTGAGTGAGACAACGGCAAACAGAACCCCCATGCCGAGAGCCAGCAGGGGGGATAGTTGAGACTCGATCGCATAACAGGCTGACAGGACAATGGCAAACAGGTACACCGCGTCGAGAGAAGTCGGGGCAAAAAACGCGACGTTCACGATCAAACACGACCGCAAGACGGGGCGCAGTCGTAGCGCCAGCACAACCATCAGCAACGCAAAGACGCCCTTCAGCAGCAATTCGAAAACGACCCGGCTCCCCAGAAGATAGCCCGAATACGTGTCGGTGGTGATGTATCCCAGCGGACCGTAGGTGAAGATCACGTCTTTCCCGAACTGCAACCTTTTGAAAGCAAAGTAGCTCAGCACGCCCTGCCACGACGATTCCGAATCGGGACGGAAGTCTCGCATCGGCAGTCTGATCAGCGCCAGCCACAGCAGCACAAATAACCCGAAGAAAGCCGCCATCCGCTCCGCTTGAGCGCCTCGTCGAAAGGAAAAAAAAGAGGCCAGTTCGCTTTTCGTTATCATACTGAATCGAGCGTACGCCCTGTTGGCGTCCGTCATGGCTGCCTCGGCGGCCCAACACTCCCAAGTTCCTACACCGCCACGTTCCTGAAATCCATCAATTTGCTTTCGGCTTGGATGCCGATGTAGCCGTGGTCGGTGTCGAGCTTGTCAAATTGCCTGCAATCCCCAGAGGTTGGTTGCGTGGAGCAAGACGGTCGGCCACATGCTCTGGGTACGATGCAGGATGTAACCCCAGAGCAGTCCGAGGGGGACCATCTCCGCCACCCCTTGTAACGTCGTCCCCCAGGATTTGTCCGGGAAACTTGGAACATGCAGCGCGCTCCAGACCCAGGCGGTGAAGAACCATGCCACGGCCGGATTCTTCAAGACTGCGCCCAGACGGGTCTGCCAGCTCATCCGCAGGAATTCTTCCGGCAACGCTGCGACCAGAAAAACATAGAGCAGCCCCAACCACAGAGAGCCTCCTCCATAATCGATGGGAAAGCTCAAGCACCGTGCCCACCAGCGCCCCAGACCGTGCAACTGAAAACCGCAAACAGAAATGGCGGCGAGCCCGGCGACGCAGACGAGGACCGGCAGCACGCAACGCAGGCCTCGAAGCCGATAGCCCAGATCGCGCGGACGGTATTTCAGGACGATCAAATCAAACAGGAACAGCCCGACATTTCCGACAAACAGCACAAGCAGCAAGATCCGCAACAGGGCAACGGGGAAGGGCCAGGGATTCGTATGTCTCGTCAGAACGATCCAGGTGAGCGTCGCCGCACTGAGCAGTGTGCAGCCCACTGTCACCGCCAATTCAAATCGTGGACGCCGTACCGGCAGTAACGAACGCGAAGGATGATGATCGCGTAGCGAAAGCAGATCGGTGATTACTACGCCTAGGGCCACCCCGGCAATGTACGCTGCGCGTTTGGGCAGTTTGCCGAAGTACACAGACTCGCCCACGACAAATATCATTAAGAGAACAACCAGACACGCGACTACCGGGTGCCGCCGGATCATGCCCGCGTAGGCCCGCAAAAGAAGGGTCGGTTGGATTGTCATCATGAACAGATGCCGTGACCAGTGAAAATCGGACTGCCCCCTTCTTCTTCCCTGACCTTAATGTTTCCCGTCGAGGAACTTGACCTTAATAACTTCAGTAATTCTTCTCAGCTTCCTCACAAGGAAGAAAAGCACAAAAGGAAGCATGTAGTACCAAAAAGTCCCGAGGATCCCATAGATCAATGTGGGCAGGATGAACCCTTTCAGTTCGCTGTATGGGTAAGGTACCCAGGGCAGCGATACTTGTGGGCACCACAGAAATAATGGAATCGTCACTAAAGATACCGGGAAATCGACTTTGAGGAATACAAGCCAACCCAACTGCCATTGGGCGTCAGAAGACCAATGGACAACAAATCCCGCCACCACCAGAAAAATGAGCGCATGGCAAGACGCCAGGGCAAAACCTGCTGTTCGTCTGCTCACCCACATATTCGGCACAACCCATCTTTGGTGACCCGGTCTTCGGAGGATCAAGGTCACGTTTAATCATTGTGACAACTACTTCTCCTTACCCGGCCCGTCGCTCCCAAGCTCCCGCACCCGCACGTTCCTGAAATCCATCAACTTGCTCTCGGCTTGGATGCCGATGTAGCCATGGTCGGTGTCGAGCTTGTCAAATTCCCATGCGCGCGCGCCGTTGACATCGAGCGTCAGCTTCTTGCCGCGCGCTTCCATGCGGAACGTGACCCATTCGTTGACGGGGAACTTCGGCGTCTTGGAGGGCAGCGCCTCGGTTTTCCCCCGGAGAAGTTGTCCGAGCGCGGCTTCCTTCAGGTTCACCTGCCAGGCGTTCGTCGGATACGGAGTGCCCACCACCCCGGCGCGGATATAGAAGCCGCTGTTGTAATTCGTCTCCAGCGCGCGCCACTCGGCCTCCACGATGAAATCGCTGTACTCCTTCTCCGTCCGCAACCAGCCCGTGCTTTTGTCGAGATGAATCACGCCGTTCGTGACCGTGAACTTCGCGTCGTTCATGACCACCCAACCATTCAGATCCTTGCCGTTGAACAGCGACACCCATTTCCCGGCATCGGTATCCTCAGCGCCGCGCACCACCCGGGCAACCGCAAACGACGCAAACACAATGGCAGTTAGCAGACACAATCGGGAAACTTTTGCGGTAAGCATGTCGTTGAACCTAGCCACCCGCCTCCCGCCGGTCAATCCAGATTGTAGCGGCGCCTCGCTTGCCATTCCGTCCCGCGTCGTTATAGTGGCCCACAAATGAATCGGCACGAGTTGCTGGCACTGGCGCGGCGGGTGTTGACGCTGCCGACCGCGCCGTATCACGAGGAACGCGTCAAGGCGTTCGTGGTGGAATTCTGCCGTCAATTGCCCAACGTGCGCGTCGGGCAGGATCGGGCGGGAAACGTCATCGCCCGCTATCGTCGAGGTGCTGCCAGATCTCCGCTCGTGTTCGTCGCGCACATGGATCATCCCGGATTCGAAATGCTCGGCGGCAACCGCGCCGAGTTTCTCGGGGGTGTGCCCAAGGAAATGTTTGCGAGAGGCGCCGGCGTGCGGGTCTATGGTGCAAACAGCGTGCGCCGGGTGAAACTGGCGAGGTTCGACGCCTCCGCGTGGCCGAAGCGAAAGCTGGTAGAGTTGCGAGCCGATGGCGCGCTGCGCCGGGGCGACTTCGGCATGTGGTACCTGCCGGCGTTTCGCGTGACCGGCGACAAACTGCACGCCGCGGCCATCGACGACCTGCTGGGAACGGTCGTGATGCTGGCGACGTTGGCGGAAGTCTCCCGACGCAACGCGCGCGCGCATGTGTGGTGCGCGTTCACGCGCGCGGAGGAAGCCGGGTTTCAGGCGGTGCTGACGCTCATTCGCGCCAAGCAGATCCCGAAGAGCGCCCTCGTGGTGTCCGTCGAGATGAGCAAGGAACGTCCCTGGGCGCGCATCGGCCACGGCCCGGTCGTGCGCGTCGGGGATCGCACGTCGATTTTCGACCCGAAGGCGACGGCGTATCTGTTACGCGCGGCGGAACGATGCCGCGAACGCGACTCCGCGTTCCGCGCCCAACGCTGCCTGATGGACGGCGGCACGTGCGAGGCGACGGCCTTCGTCGGGTATGGGTATCGCGCCGGCGGCCTGTGCCTGCCGCTGGGTAACTACCACAATATCGGCAGGAACCTTCGGCCACGGGCCGAGTACGTGAGCCTGCGCGATCTGGAACAGTTGCTGAAACTGACCCTTGCCGCCACGGAGGAAGGAACGGGCACCGGCGTGGCCGACGCCGCTCTGCGCCGGCGATTGTTGTCGATGTCGCGAACCGCTCCCCGAAAGTTGAAGAAGATCCACGCCGAATCCCGAAGTTGACGACGACTATGATTGTCAGTAGAGTCGCGCCGCTCTCGTTCCGCGCGCGGCTCACGCGCCCGTGACGAGCCGGTAGCTCAGTTGGTAGAGCAACGGCCTTTTAAGCCGTGGGTCGAGGGTTCGAATCCCTCCCGGCTCACCACTTGCCCACACCACGTCGCTCAGGCCGTTTCAGCTTTCGATTTGCGGGTGGTGGGAAAGTGTTCTATCCTTGAGGTGGTATGCTGGATTCGTGGGACCAACCGAAAGTGCGCCGGCCGTTTCGACGGTTCTCGAACCCGTTTCGCGATCTCGTGACGCGGTTCGGGTCGGTCGTGCAGTTGCTCATCGCCATCAACGTCATCGTCTTTTTCATCCAGCTCATTTGCACGGCGATCAACTTCCCGTATTTCGAGCGGTTCCTCGCGCTGAGCGCCGACGGAATCCGTCGCGGGTTCGCGTGGCAACTCGTGACCTACATGTTTCTCCACGATGGCATCTGGCACATCCTCATCAATCTCTTCATTCTCTGGTTCTTTGGCCGCGAGGTCGAATTCTTCATCGGCCAGAAACATTTCACCCGGCTCTACTTCATGGCGGGAATCGCCGGCGCGGCGCTGTGGCTGGCGTTCAACTTCGCCCCGTTGAATTTCGCCGGTCAGTTCGTTTATCCGATCTGCCTGGGCGCATCGGCGGCCGTGCTGGGGTGCGTCATCGCGTTCGCCACGCTGTTCCCTGACCGCGAAATCACGCTGTTGGTGTTCTTCATCCTGCCCGTCCGCCTGCGGGCGAAATATATGGCGCTCATCGCCGTCGCGTTCGACGTCGTCCCGTTGCTTCAGAAGACGGGGGGCGGCGTCGCCCACCTCGCGCACATTGGCGGCGCGGCGTTTGGCTACCTGTACATCAAGCAACTGGGCTACGGCACGACGCCGCGCTGGCTGCTCTGGCTGCAGGACATCACCGCCCGGCTGAAACCTCGTCCGCGTCCGACCCCGCGCAACATGACGTCGGAAGAATTCATCCGCCAGGAAATCGATCCGATTCTGGACAAGATCGCCCGGGAAGGCATGCAGAGCCTGACCCGCCGCGAGCGGAAGATTCTTGAATCCGCGAGGGATTTGATGCAGAAGCGGCAGCGGTGAATCCGCCCATGCCGCGCGCGCGCCAGACCAGACCTCGCACCGGGGCCGCATCCCCGCAGCGATCGTCGGCGATCCGGACGTCGCTTCTTCCCAAGTTGATCGGGAAACGCCCCGCCTCGAAGCCGGCCGCGCAAAAACTTCTGCGCGAGCGCGGATTCCGTGATCCCGCGCGCGTGCTGGCCGCCATCGGACGATTGTATGAGGACGAACTGCAGCGACGCAATCTCGCGACGATTTTCGGCCCGTTGCTTCGCGCGTGCGAAACCTCGGCCGATCCCGACCGCGCGCTTGTCAGCTTCGAGCGGCTGGTCGGCGCATTGCCGAACCCGAACATTTTCTACCATTACCTCCATGAATCACCGGACCGGCTCGGCCTGCTCATCAAGGTCTTCGCGCATTCGCAGGCGCTGGCCGACACGCTGACCCGCAATGCCGAACACCTCCATTTCCTCATCGCGCCACAGACGTTGGAGAGGCCGCGCGAAAAGGCGTGGCTGGTGGCCGAGTTGACGCGCTTGCTGCTGTCGATCCGCGTGCCCGAACAGAAGTACGACGCCATCCGCCGGTTCCGCCGCCGCGAGACGTTGCGCATCGGCGCCCGCGATCTCATCGGCAGCGCGACGGTCGAGGAAACGACGCTGGAGTTGTCCCACCTGGCGGACGTCTGTTTGCAGGCGGTCTTCGAGATCGCGCTGGAGTCGCTCCGCGCGCATTACAAGCTGGCGCGGGACGCAGCGGTCGCTTCGGGCCGGTTCGCCGTCATCGGCATGGGAAAACTCGGCGGGCAGGAACTCAATTACTCGAGCGACGTCGATGTGATCTTTGTCTATGGCGAGGAAGGGAACCTCACGGCGAACCTGACGAACCATCAATTCTTCACGAAGCTGGCCGAGGAAATCATCCGGGCGGTGGGCGCGTCGAGCGCCGAGGGCAACATCTTCCGCATCGATTTGCGCCTGCGGCCCGAGGGAAAGTCCGGGCCGCTCGTCCGCTCCCTCGATAGCTGCGAGAACTACTACGCGGAGTTCGGCGAAACGTGGGAACGCATGGCGTTGATCAAGGCGCGGCCCGTCGCGGGCGATGAACAGGTCGGCGCGGAGTTCATCGAAATGGTGCAACCGTTCGTGTACGCGCGGCACGCGGGCGAGAACGTCATCCAGCAAATGGCCGTGCTGAAGAGGCGCATCGAGGAGGAGGTGGTCCGGGAGGGGCGTCTCACGCGGCACGTCAAGCTCGGCATCGGCGGCATCCGCGAGATCGAGTTCATCGTGCAATCGTTCCAGGTGTTGCGCGGCTCGCGCCTCGTGCAATTGCGCGATCGCAGCACGCTGCGTTCGCTCGCGGCGCTGGTGAAGACGAAAACACTCACCGAGGACGAGGCGACGAAGCTGGCCGACGCCTACCGCTTCCTGCGCAACGTCGAGCACCGCCTGCAAATGGAGATGGAATTGCAAACCCACACGATTCCCGACGAGCAACACGCGCTGTATCGGCTCGCGCGCAGCCTCGACTTCGACACCGTGGAAGGATTTCTTCTCGCGCAAGAGACGCGCACGTCCGGAGTTCGGAAGATCTATGAATCCGTGCTCGCCAAGGCGGGCGGCGGCGTGGCGCTGACCGCCGAACGGTTGCTCGCCGTCGACCGATTGCCGAAGGCGTTGGCGGGGGCCGGGTTCGCGGACGTGCCGGCGGCGACGAAAGTGGTCGAGAACCTGTGGCACGGGCCGGGGTTCGGTCACGTCTCGCAACGGACGAAAGAGCTGTTCGTGCAGTTGTTCCCGACCGTGCTCGGCTGCGCGGCGCAGGTGGCCGACCCGGATGCGGCGCTGGCGCGGTTCGACAAGTTCGTGACCGCCTACGGGTCGCGCGGCCTGTTGTACGAAATGTTTGCGGGCGCCCCGAAGCTGGTCGAAATGCTGATGCGGCTGGGCGATGCGAGCCGGTATTTGAGCGACGCGCTGGCGCGGCAGCCGGAATTGTTCGACGGGATCGTCCGCGGTGTGACCCTGAGCGACCCGAAGAACCTGAACATCATGCACGAGGAGTTGTGCGCGGCACAGGGAGAGGGTGCGGAGCCGATGGAAACGGCGCGCCGCTGGAAGCGCTCGGAGATGGTGCGGATCGGGATCGAGGACGTGATGGGGTTGGTGGATATCGAGCAGACCCATGCGGAGATGACCTCGCTCGCGGAGGCCTGCCTGCGGTTCGCGGTCGAGCGTGTCCATCAGGGGCCCAAACGGAAACAGTTCCCGTTTATTGTGGTCGGCATGGGCAAGTTCGGCGGGATGGAGTTGGGTTACGGGGCCGACCTCGACGTGTTGTTCGTCGGCGGAACGGGCGCGGGCGACCAGGCGGAGGCGGGCAAACTCGCGTCGAGCGTGATCGACTTCATGAGCCGACAGACCAGCGCGGGCAGCTTGTTTCCCGTGGACGCCCGGCTGCGCCCCGACGGGGAGAAGGGGACGCTCGCGAGTTCGCTGGACGCGCACCGCGATTACTACGCGAAACGGGCGCAGCTGTGGGAGCGCCAGGCGCTCATCAAGGCGCGATTCGTCGCGGGCGATGCGAAACTCGGCAAGGAGTTCATGCAGATGGCGCACGAGATTGTTTATGGGTGCGCGCTTACGGCGGAGGACTTGGCGCACATCAGGCAGATGCGCCACCGCATCGAGACCGAACGCGGCGACCAGCAGCATCTCGAACTGGAATTCAAGACCGGACCCGGCGGCCTCGTGGACGTGGAGTTTCTCACTCAGGCGCTGCAGCTCCGTCACGGCCGCGAGCACGCGCAACTGCGCATTGCCCACACGCTGGCCGTCCTCAATCGGCTCACCGCGCTCGGCATCGTCGACGAAGAACAAAGCGCGCTGCTGCGAAGAAACTACTTCTTTCTCCGCCGGATCGAATCGGTGCTGCGCCGCGCCGAGAACACCAACGTCTCCAGGATCCCCGTGGACGACCGCGAGCAACTGCGCCTCGCGAAGCGCCTCGGCTTCGCCAACACCGCCGATTTCCTCAGGAACTACCGCCACGCCACCCGCAAAACCCGCGAACTCTACACCGAACTCTTGCCGTCGAGTTGATCCGCCAGTGCGCAGGCTGGATGATTGACAACTCATGCACTATGCGGACTATGGCGAAGACGAAAGTTCCAACTCGCGAAGTTTAGGCCCCACGAGATGGCCGATATACCCGCCGGTCCAGAACACGACGAAGATAAAGCCGACGACGGCGATGAGCAGAACGGCAAAGGCGC
>JBEKYJ010000125.1:0-11858 GCA_049511095.1 Verrucomicrobiia bacterium | reverse complement strand
TCGTTGGGGATTTCGTCGAGCGTGTAGCCGACCGCGAGTTTGGCGGCGATCTTCGCAATGGGAAACCCCGTGGCCTTCGAGGAGAGCGCGCTGGAGCGGCTGACGCGCGGGTTCATCTCGATGACGCACTGGCGGCCGTTCTCGGGGTGGACAGCGAATTGGATGTTCGATCCGCCCGTCTCGACCCCGATTTCGCGGATGCAGGCGAAACTGGCGTCGCGCATGAGTTGCCATTCCTTGTCGGTCAGGGTTTGGATCGGCGCGACGGTGATCGAATCGCCGGTGTGCACGCCCATCGGGTCGAGATTCTCGATGGAGCAGACGATAACGCAGTTGTCGGCCTTGTCGCGCATCACCTCGGTCTCGTACTCTTTCCAGCCGATGAGTGATTCCTCGACGAGGATTTCAGAGACCGGCGATGCGTCGAGGCCGCCTTGCGCCATGGCGTCGAACTCTTCGCGGTTGTAGGCGATGCCCCCGCCTGTGCCCCCGAGCGTGTACGCGGGGCGGATGATGACCGGAAAGCGGCCGATCATGTGCGCGACCTCGCGCGCCTCCTCCAACGTGTGGGCCACGCCGCTGACGGGCACATCGAGACCAATTTTCTGCATCGCCTGCTTGAACTTGTGGCGGTCTTCGCCCTTTTCGATGGCTTCGGCCTTCGCGCCGATCATTTCAACGCCGTGTTTCTGCAGCACACCGCTGCGCCACAGCGCCATCGCGGTGTTGAGGCCCGTCTGGCCGCCGAGCGTCGGCAGCAAGGCATCGGGTTTCTCGCGTTCGATGATCTTCTCGACCACCTCGGGCGTGATCGGTTCGATGTAGGTGCCGTCGGCAAACTCGGGGTCGGTCATGATGGTGGCGGGATTCGAGTTGACCAGCACGACCTGGTAGCCTTCCTCACGCAACGCCTTGCACGCCTGCGTTCCCGAGTAGTCAAACTCGCACCCCTGACCGATCACGATCGGCCCGCTGCCGATGATCAGGATTTTATGGATGTCGGTTCGCTTGGGCATCTACAACAGATTGTCCTGTTTCGCACCGGCTTTGACCCCGAGTTTCTGGTAGGTCAACTCGGTCGGCACGCGGCCTTGCGGGGTGCGTTTGAGGTAGCCTTCCTGGATCAGGAACGGCTCGTACACCTCTTCCAGGGTGTCGGCTTCTTCGCCCACGGCAACAGCGAGCGAGCCGATGCCAACGGGCTTGCCGCCGAACTTGTGCACCAGCGTTTCGAGGATGCGCTTGTCCATCTCGTCGAGGCCGCGCTCGTCGATCTCCAGCATTGCCAACGCTTTGTCCGCGATGTCCGCGGTGATCTTTTTCGATTTGGCCTTCACCTGTGCGTAGTCGCGGACTCGTTTGAGCAGATTATTGGCGATCCGCGGCGTGCCCCGCGCGCGACCGGCGATCTCGGTCGCGCCGCCATCGTCGATGTCCACGTTCAAGATCCGCGAAGAGCGCTGGAGGATGGAGGTGAGTTCGTCCGCGACGTAGTAGTTGAGCCTCTCCGTGACCGGGAACCGCGAGCGCAAGGGCGCCGTGAGCAGTCCGCTGCGGGTGGTCGCGCCGATCAGCGTGAAGCGCGGAAGCGGCAGATGCACGCTGTGGGCGTTCGGCCCCTGGTCGATGACAATATCGAGCTTGAAATCCTCCATCGCGGGATACAGGTATTCCTCGACCACCGACTGGAGACGGTGGATCTCATCGATGAACAAGACGTCGCCCTTGTCGAGCTTCGTCAGCAACCCGGCGAGGTTGGCCGCCTTTTCCAGCGCGGGGCCGCTGGTGACAACGATGTTGACGCCCATGGCCTTGGCGAGAATGTACGCGAGCGTGGTCTTGCCCAAGCCGGGCGGGCCGCTGAGCAGGATGTGGTCGAGCGGTTCCTGGCGCTGACGCGCCGCCTCGACGGCAAGTTCGAGGCGCTCTTTCACCTTGCCCTGTCCTTGAAAATCGGCGAACAGACCGGGACGCAACGACACGTCCAGCGTCTTGTCGTGAATGGTTTCGGTAACGAACCGCTCCGCCATGTCTGCAAGATGCGGAAGGTGACCCCAAGAGGCAAGACGAAAAGACCGTTGTGGATATCCGCGTGGTTCACGGGTTGACGAGTTCATTCTTGAACGCTAGTGGGGACATGCGTTACGGTGCGGGCCATGAAGCAAGTTGACGGAGAGAGACGCCCGGTGGCGTCTTTTCCCCCTCTTCAACCCCGGCAGGGTGAATTCTGAACGTCATCTTCATAGCGATTGTCCTGATTATTGGCTGGTTGTTTGCCGGATACGGCGGACTGGCCGTCTACCAATCCCGGGAACACTCTGGCAGGAAGCGGTGGTTAACCGCGGTGGGCGGCGGACTGGCCGTGATTGGCGGTCTGGGATTTCTGGGCGCGGCATTCTCAGCCGCAGGCGGACTCCGCTGGCTGCCATCAGACTTCGAATGGCCGATTGGTTTCGCCAACGGTGCCCTGACCACGCTGGATGGCCAACATGTGGTTCCGCATACCGCGTCGGGGAGAATTCAGGTCTACGATCCCGACTGGAAATTCGTAACGGGTTGGTTCGTCAATGCGGGCGGGGGCAAATTCAAGATCGGACTCAAAGGACGGAACACTATCGAGGTAATAACCGCGCGGCGGCAGATGCGATATTTATACACCATCCATGGCTATCTTCTCGTGGCCGAAACCTACAAACCCCTCTCCTATTCCGACTTTTCGTCTCCCGTCAAGTCCGTGGTGGTTCCAACTCACTGGTGGCTCTGGCCATTCACGACTCCGTTCTTTTCCTGGTTCATCGCCGCTGTGGGCATGGCCTTGATCATGCTCTCCGATCCGTCGAAAAAGAAACAAAAGATATTTGGATAGCCCGCGGCATCGGATTCACACATTGTCCATCCTCAGGCTTGGGTGCGCTCGCGCTCCTTCGTGGCGAGGGTCCGGATTCCGGGTGCTGGTAGCGATAAGATGAGATTCTCCTCCAAAAACCTGGCGGCGTTTTACTATCAGTTGGGCACGCTCGTGCAGGCGGGTGTGCCGATTCAGAAAGTGCTGGCGTCATCGCGGAAGACCGCGCCCCGGGCGATGCGAAGCACCGTGGCCAAGTTGTCGAAGATCGTGAATGAGGGCGTGCCGCTGCACGAGGCGATGGAACGGTACGGGAGGCGTTTCGAGCCTTTGGACCGGCACGGCATCCGCATGAGCGAGCGTAGCGGCGCGCTGGACGTCGGGCTGTTGTCGTTGAGCCATTACTATGAGAGCCGGGCGGCCGCGCGGCGCAAACTCATCACGGGCTTCATGTATCCGGTGTTCCTGATGGTGGTCGCGGTGTGCATTCACCCATTGATCGCGCTCATTCTGGGCAATCTCACGCTGACCCAGTTCTTGTGGGACACGGTGGGCGCGCTCGCGCGAATCGTATTGGTCTGCTGGATCATATCGCTTTTGGTGCGCGGGTCGTTCCGGGTGCCGGGGTTGAATTTGCGGATGGATCGTCTGTTGCTCTCCGTGCCTGTGTTGGGCCGCTTGCGCTTCGATTACGCGCTGAGCCAATGGGTGTCATCGATTCGTCTGATGTTGCGCGCCGGAATCAGCATTGTGCCCGCGCTGGAATACGCCAGCCGCACAGTGCCCAGTCCGCTGATCGCCGACGCCTATCAACGGGCCGCGCCGCTGGTCGGCGGCCAACTGGAAGTTAGCCAGGCCCTCGCATCGACAGGTGTGTTTCCCGAAGAACTGATCCAGTTCTGGGCGACGGGCGAGGAAAGCGGCAAGATGGACGAGATGCTCGACCGTCTGGCGCGGTTCTATGAGGAACGTTGGCGCAACCGCCTCGATCAAACAGCGATCTGGCTGCCACGCATTGTCTATTTGTTGATCATTCTCGACATCGCCCGGCTAATCCTCACCATGGCCTGGGCATACGTCAACATTCTCAACTCCTTCTGACGTTGCCCGCGCCTGGCAGATCTACGCACCTCGCAACGCGGCGCGCACGAGCTCTTCGACGCCGGCCTTTGCGCCCACTTCCCCGGCGGCGGCGAGAACGGCCTGATGGGCGTCGACTTGTTTGTAGCCAAGCGAAATGAGAGCGAGGACGGCGTCGGTGAGCCTCTGTTCCTCGGGGGTGGCGGCACGGCCCTTCGTTTGGAAGGCGGCAGCCCCGCCGATTTTGTCTTTCAACTCGACGACAAGGCGTTCCGCGGTCTTTTTGCCGATGCCGCGCAGTGTGGAGAGTGTTTTGGTATCGCCGCTGGCAATCGCATTGCGCAAGGCCGAGATCGAAGTGCTGCTCAAGATGTTGACCGCGAGTTTGGGGCCGATGCCGCTGATGCTGATGAGCAACAGGAACATCTCGCGTTCTTCCGCCGTCACAAATCCGTAGAGTTGCTGCGTGCCATCCTGGGCGATGACATGGTGATATGTCAGAAGTTTCACGTCGCCGCCGCGCGGCGGGAGCTTGTCGTAGCTCGACAGCGGAATGAACACGGAGTAGCCGACGCCTTGGCAGTCCACGACGACGTGGGTCGGCGTGGATTCCGCGAGCTTGCCGTGGAGGTAGGCAATCATCGCGGGCCAGTGTACCCGCGAATGGACGCGAATCAACGCGAATTAGATTTGTTTTTGGAGTTTGACCTGAATGCCGCGACAGTTGTGGGCGTGGCAGATGGCGATGGCCAGGGCATCGCCGGCGTCTGGCTGCGGCGCTTGCTTCAAGCCGAGCATCATTTTGACCATGTTGCCGACCTGTGTCTTGCCCGCCCCGCCGAGCCCGGTGACCGCTCGTTTGACTTTACGCGGGGCGTATTCGTAGATCGACAGGTTGTTTCCCGCCGCGACGGCGATGACGACGCCGCGCACCTGGCCGAGTGTGAACGCGATGCGGGTATTCTGTACGTACACCAGCCCTTCGATCGCCACCACCCCGGGGCTGTAATCGTCGATCAGCTTCGTCACCACGTCGCGAATGCGCACGAGACAGCGCGACGGCAAGAGAGCCGGCGGGTTGTCGATGTGGCCGTGGCAAAGGGCGGTCATCTGGTTGCCGTTGACTTCGATGACGCCAAAACCCGTCGAGCGCAGGCTGGGGTCGATGCCGAGGATCTTCATGGTCTGGTGGCCGTCACAGACCGCCGCGATTGCTACGCGGCGGCGGTGTGGATCTTCTCCATGATGTCGTCGGGAATATCGTAGTTCGAGTAGACGTTCTGAACGTCGTCGTTGTCTTCGAGCGCGTCGATGATCGCGAGGACGGCGCGCGCGGTCTTTTCGTCCGCGACGGACACGGGCGTCAGCGGCAATTGGACCACTTCGGCCAACTGCGGTTTGATGTTTTTGGCCTCCAGCGCCTTGTGGACGGCCTCGAACTGATGCGGGTCGGTGAGGATCTCGTAGGTGTCGGGATGCGTGATCATGTCTTCGGCGCCCGCGTCGAGGGCCAGGCTCATCAGATCGTCTTCGGGAATCTGTTCTTTCGCGACGAGAATCTGTCCTTTGCGGTGGAAGAGATGTTTCACCGCGCCGGTGCCGGCCATGTTGCCGTGGTTCTTGGTAAAGATCGTGCGAATCTCGGACGCCGTACGGTTTTTGTTGTCAGTAAGCAGGTCCACCCACAACGCGACACCGCCCGGGGCATAGCCCTCGTAGGTGACTTCCTCGTAGGAGACGCCGGGGAGTTCGCCTGTGCCTTTTTTGATGGCGCGATCAATGTTGTCGGCAGGCATGTTGACGGCGCGCGCCTTCATGAGGATGGTGCGCAGCCGCGGGTTGAAGCCGGGGTCGCCGCCGCCATGCTTGGCGGCCACGGTCATTTCCTTCCCCAGCTTGGCAAAAACCTTCCCGCGCTTGGAGTCAACGACGCCCTTGGTATGCTTGATCTTCGACCACTTGGAATGGCCCGACATAGCGAAGAAATCTTAGCTTGCTGGCGCTTGGGTTTCCATATAATTTATCAGCGACTCAAGCCGCTGGGGCGCGGGTGGTGGAATTGGCAGACACGTACGTTTGAGGGGCGTATGGCGAAAGCCGTGCAGGTTCAAGTCCTGTCCCGCGCACCACTTCAAAAACATCAATTAAACGCCTGTTTTTGCGCTTCCGGCGTTGGCCGCCAGAAGGCACGAAGAACCCTCAGAGGGTGATCTGCCACTGCTCGTCAGCTCTGAGCAATGGTTTTCTTGAGCACCCGGAACGTCCGGCCATGGGCGAAGGACTGGCCAACGGCCACAAAACCGTTCTTCGAGTAAAACTTCAAGGCCCGATTGCTCTCTTGGTCAACTGTCCGGACAAAATACTCGGGATCGCCACGCGCGAGCAGGAATTGTTCGCACTGGGCGAGCAACGCGGCGCCGGTGCCGCGGTTACGAGACGCCTGCGCGGTAAATATCAGAATGACCTCGGGTTTGCGATCAGGCACCGGGTCACCCACGGGCTCCGACTTTGGCTCGGCGACCGGTTTGGGGTTTCGCTTCGAAAATTGACGCAAGAACCAGGGGGCCGCGTAAAGCAGGAGCGGGGTATGGAGCAGCAGTCTTTGGCGGAGAGTCTTCGGACGCAGACTCAGGACACAGCCGCTCGCGACCTCTCCGTCCTCGCGCAGGACGAAGACTTTCTCTTCCGGCGAGCGGCTTACATATCGGTAGAAAGCCTTGGCGTAGCTCAGACCAAGCTCCGACACCAGCGAGTCCTGAAGGCACTCGCAATGCAAGGCCGCCAGACGGGAACAGTCCTTGCCGCTCAGTTGGTCCATCGGCAGGTCCGCCGGGAATCTCGACCGGATGAAGGTATCATCTCGTCGCAGCCTCGGCGGCCAGAGCCGGCTCGGCCCGCCGGGTGCCGGGAGCCTTGGCGGTTTCCTTCCCAAAGAAGGCCCGAATCGCGCGGATGTTGCGCTCGACGTCCTGGCGGGCGTATTTGGAATAAGTAGGCAGCACGACGACGGCATTTGCGGTTGCGCGCGCGTTGGGGCATTCCCGGTGAAATTCCCCGAAACATTCCATATCTGCGCAGTTGCGCATATGTTGCGCCATCACGTCGCAGCCCATCCGCATCATGTGTTTCACCAGCGCCTTCCGGTCGGGGTATTGGATCGGATATTGGATATAGATGTGCGACCCGTCCTGACGGAACGGGGGGAGCAGCAACTCCGGCAGATCCGACAACCCCTCTTGGTACATGCGAGCGAAGCCGAGCCGTATCGCCGAGTCCGGGTCCACACGCGATAGGGCTTTGACCGCGAGGCGGGCTTGAACGGGGCGCATTCTGCGCAAGTAGCGGGGGGGCAGGGCGCGCTTGATTTGCGGATCGTTTTCCTCCCGCACGCGCCGGTTCAATGATTCGACGTCGTGGAGGTAGGCATAGCGGAAAACATGGAAAGGCAGGAGGCGGAAAAACGGCGGCCAAGTCAACAGTTCGGTCATCAGTCCGTATCCAACCCTTTGGAGCAAGGGCAGGAGCTTCTGGATCGGCAATGCTTCCAGTTCGGCACGCAGCCGGTCGTGCAGGTCCTTGCGCTTCGTTACGACCATGCCGCCGTAGAACGCGTTGACGTTCTTATAGAGTCCGAAACTGTAAATCCCTGCGTCTCCAATGGTTCCCACTGGTTGTCCGCCGCTCCGTGCGCCCAAGGCCTGCGCCGCATCCTCAATGAGAGGAACCCTTTTTTGGCGGCAGGTCTCGGCCAGCTCCTGCAAGTCCATGGTCAGCCCGTGCAGATGTGTCACCAGCACCGCGCCCGTGTTCAGATCTAGCAGTTCCTTGACACTTTCCGGATTCAAGTTGCAGGTGGCCCGATCGATGTCCGCGAATACCGGCACTCCGCCGGCGCAAATCACCATGTTCACCACATCGTAGATGGTGTAGGGCGACAGAATCACCTTTTGTCCTGGAGAAATCAGTCCTCGAATGGCCATGAAAATGCCCACACGCGCTTGGGGCATGCAGAGCGCAAACGGCGCCCCCGTTCGTTGTTTTACCGCCTCTTCAAAACGGGTCAAATCGTCGCCCCTCCCGGTGCGCCCGAGCAGCGCATCCACAGTAATCCGTCCATAAGTCCCGGAGGTGGAATAAGTTCGAAAGCGAGGGTTCATTCGCGTAACCAAGTCCTTCAGTGATTCTGCCAGCCTGAAGCTGAAACTGCGTAAAATACAATAACAGAGTTATGCCCGGAAAATCAAGAGCCATGTTTGCGACCCTGATCCGCATGGCTTCTTGGGTTCAAACCAGAACAGATTCCACCGCTGATTGCTGCGAGCCCGTTGAAACCCTTGGGCACCCGCCGCGCAAGAGCACAAAATTCTTCGCCACAGAAACGCTGGAACAGCTTCGGCGCGACGTGCAGTTGTTGCCGCGGCTGCATCAACTCAAGGCCGATCACCCCGCTTGGGCTATCGACGGGTGTGGGCGTACCTGAAGTATTGGGAGGGACTACTATCGGCCCCCACTACAATTCGAAGCATCGTTTGAACCCAAACCATCGATCACCTTCGCCGCAAAAGATGTCGTGGAGTACGCGGGGGCAGAGAGGGAAGAAGG
The DNA here is from genome assembly GCA_049511095.1 of Verrucomicrobiia bacterium. GTDB lineage: Bacteria > Verrucomicrobiota > Verrucomicrobiia > Palsa-1439 > Palsa-1439 > Palsa-1439. The sequence continues at coordinate 3,331 of JBEKYJ010000125.1, read as the reverse complement.
ATTGAACTGCAACAACCAACCGGAGTAAAATCAGTGCTGAGACTCACACAAGATTCTGTCCAGCTAACCGGTGCGGGTCAGGTTGCTTCGCATTGTGAGCATTCCGAAACTAATGAATACAGAAACACAACAAACCGTGCTCGTGACCGGGTCCGCCGGTTTCGTTGGTAAGGAAGTTGTTGCGCGTCTGCTGGAACGCGGGTGGGGCGTCAGAGCGATGGTGCGGCGGCCGGAATCCGCGCCATTCGCGCCGTACCCACTATTGGAGACTGTTGTGGCGAACATGCGGGATCGGGGTTCTTTGCGTACTGCGGTCGCGGGTGCCACCGCAGTAGTGCATCTGGCGGCAACCATGGCCGATGAACCCGAGAGTGACGACATCAACATCCACGGTGCGCAACGCTTGGTGGCGGCATGACAGGAGCAGCGTCTTTGGAAGAGGCGGTATTACGGAAGGAGTGCCGGCAGATCAGCCGGTATCTCCTGAACTTGGAGCCAGCGACTGAGATAATCGACCGATATGTCAGAGCCTGCCAGAAATTGTGGGCAACCGAGCAGGAACCTGAACTATTGTGGTGGCGGAAGCACCCCCGGATGTTGCCGCTGTTGGACGCGGCGACGGGTCTACTGCGGCCACACTCACTCTTGCGGAAAAAGATCCTGTTGGTCGCGGCGCTGCTGGAGACGACCCCCGCGCACTCAGAGTTTTTCCTGCGGCCGCCGCCGCGTATGCCATGGATTCTGGTGACACTGGCCGGGCAGGTCATTCTGGCGGTGGTTAAAACACTACTGGGGATTCCGGTCCTTTGGTGGGCGAGAAGGGTGGCGTGATGGAAAGGCGAGCAGACATCATTGTCGTCGGTTCCGGCGCCAGCGCGGTGCACGCGGCGTTTCCCCTGGTGCAGGCCGGTCGGTCAGTCATTATGTTGGATGTAGGCCATGACGACCAAAGATACCGAGCCTTGATTCCGCCCAAACCATTCGCGGAAATTCGCCGCACAGACACTGCGCAACACCGCTATTTTCTTGGCGAAGATTTCGAAGGGGTGCCTTTGGGTCAAATGGGGGCAGGGCCCCAGATTACACCGCCGCGGCAATATGTCCTGCGAGACAGCAACCGGCTCGGCCTGACACAAAGCGGTGAGTTTGCAGCACTCGAAAGCTTTGCATTGGGTGGCTTGGCACAAGCTTGGGGTGCGGGCTCCTTTCCGTTTCTTGATACCGAACTGCGCCGCTGCGGCCTGCCGGTCCGCGAACTGCGCGAGCACTATGAGATTGTTGCGCGGAGGATTGGGGTTACCGGTGGGCGTGATGATCTAACGCCATTATTCGGGATTCTGAACGCCCTGCAGCCGCCGTTGGACCTAGATCAGAATGCCGCCCGAATCATCCTGCGCTACGAGCAACTACGCAACCAACTGCGAGAGCGGCGGATCGCTGTCGGACGAACAATGTTGGCGGTGTTAACACAGCCGCTCGGTAATCGCGGGGCGAATCCCTACCGCGACATGGATTTCTGGACCAACCCGGCCGACAGCGTCTACCGACCCGATCTGACCCTTTGCGAACTGCGACGATACAACAACTTTCACTATCTGCGCCCTTTTCTGGTGGAAGAATTCGCAGAGCAAGCGGACGGCGACTTGACGGTGCAGGCCATCGCTCTGAGTGACAAGCAACGCGTTCTGTTCCGGGCGCAGCGGCTGGTGCTTGGAGCAGGGTCATTTGGCACAACGCGGATCGTGCTGCGGTCGCTGCGAAAGTACGATGTGCCCGTACCGATTACCTGCAACCCACATGGTTACGTTCCTTGCTTGAATTGGCGGGGGCTGGGACAACCGCCCGCAGATCGTTGTCACAGCTTGGCACAGTTAACCATGATTTACGATCGGACTGCCGACTTTGAACACCTCGTGCAAGCCCAAATGTTTTCTTACAGGTCGCTGTTGTTGTTTCGGCTGATTAAGGAATTGCCGCTTTCGTATCGCGAGGGTTTGCGTGTGATGCATGCGCTTTCATCGGCATTCGTAATCTGGGTGGTGCAGCACGAAGACGAGCGAACCTCAGGCAAGACCTGCGTGTTGCGGCGCGGAGACCACGACGGTGTGGACACATTGGAAGTCAATTACCGACTGACCAAAGCAGAGGAACAGGTTTGCCGCGACAACGAAGAAAAGCTGATGCGAACGTTCCTGCAATTAGGTTGTCTGCCGCTGAAGCGGGTCAATCCTGGACTTGGATCCAGCGTGCATTACGGCAGTCAACTGCCCTTCAGTACCGAAGACAAACCTCTGACCGCGGAGCTGTCCGGCCGGCTGCGAGGAACGAGGGGTGTGTATATAGCCGATGGCGCCACCTTCAGTTACCTGCCGGCGAAGGGCCTAACATTCACCCTAATGGCTAACGCAAACCGTATCGGTACTGCTGTCCTCTTGACACTCTCAGGACAAGGTCATTGCTAACTGAAAGGACGTGCAGGTTCAAGTCCTGTCCCGCGCCCCAATCTTCAACGCCCCTTCCCCTTCGCGCATGGCAACATCCAAAAAAATCATTCCTCGGCCACGACGGTTTGTGCTACGGTACTGGCAGGAAGGCAGGTGGCTGATGCGAGTCTGGTTTCTTCTGAGTTCAACAATCATCGCCGCCCTCGCGACGTTCTGCGGTGGCTGTGCTTCGGCGACCGCTGACAAGCGGGCCGAGCCTGGACCCGAGCCCGTGATGCGCGCGCTGGGGCAGCCCGTGTCAGCTCTCGCTCCAGCCGGCGAAGAAGTCAGCACGGAGAGCATCGGCTTTCAAATCCGCCGTCAACTCAACGCCGATCCGGGCTCGACGGCAGGTATCATTGTCGAAGTTGATGGCGAGACCGTTACGCTACGTGGGAAAGCGCCGAATCTTGCCGCATCATGGCGTGCGGAAGCCATCGCGCACGCCACGAAGGGCGTCAAGACCGTGGTGAACCAGATCCTCGTACCCCCCCGCCCGCCGTCATACCATGACGCCGCTGGCTGACTTTTGACCGTCGAGAGTGGCGCGGTGGCGAGTGGGTGTCCTGCCGCTGGGGGTGATGTGCCCCGGCCTCTTGCCTGGCTTACTCCTTCTTCCCGCGTGCCTGCGCGGCGGCGCGTTCCAACTCGGGTTGCTTCGCAAGCAATGCCTGTTTCAGTCCCATGAGGTCCGTATTGGTCGAGGCGGCGTTCAGTTTCGCCAGCGCGTCCTGGTACTTCCCCGCTTTGCCGAGGGAGTCGATTCCCGACATGGTCGCCGCCGCTTGATCGCTCTGGCGTGCAAGCTTGTCCGCAAGCGGCTGCAAGTCGAAGGCCCACGGCTCGTC
>JBEKYJ010000124.1:0-11928 GCA_049511095.1 Verrucomicrobiia bacterium | reverse complement strand
CTGACGACCCATGAGCCGCGCCGCCAAGAAGGCAAGGACCCGGAAGCCGGCGAAGCCGGCCGAGTCGGTATTTCAGCAGTCGTGGTTTTTCCAGATGCTCCCCTCGCCTGTCAACGGCGAAGTCCGTTTGCGCATGCGGCGTCCGTCCCCCTGGGTCAGCGTCGCCGAAGCCACGGAACTGATGGCCTGCTCGATTCAAAAGGTGCACAACCTTTGCGAAGAAGGCACCCTGGAATGGCGCTGGCTCGATCACGCAGGTTCGGGCGGCAAAAAACTCGTTCTCGTCGATTCCATCCAGCGTTACATCACCAAGAAGTCGTAACTCCCGGTATCCCACCCGCAACTGGCGCTACGGCAGCCAATCCTGCCCGGAAGGAATGCGACCGCGGTTGAAACCGACACCTACTGCGCGCCTCCCAGAAACCTGTCGTGCATCCAGAAGCCATTCTCAACCTTCCCGTTCGGATAGGTCATCGTGCCCATCCCCTCCATGATCCCGTCACGGAACCGACCCGCATATTTACGACCATCGGGCCACCGCATTTCACCCGGACCGTCAGGCAATTCGGCAGCATTTTCCACGAGTTTCCAGTCTCCCCGGTATCGGCGCCCGTCTTTCCACGTGATCGTTCCACCGCTCCTGGTTCCGTCGCGGTTCCAGGTCCCCACCTCGAAGGTGCCGTCGGGCGCGACCCACGCTCCACTCGCCTTGTAGGGTGTGCCCTTCCTGAATTCACCTTGCTGGTAGGTCCCATCCGGCGACGTGAAGGTTCCCTGCCCATTCATCTCGCCATCCTTGAACTCCCCTACGTACTGGGCTCGACCGGGCAACTTCAGCGTTCCGTGACCCTCCGGCTTGCCGCCTTTGAACTCGCCCACGTACTGTGATCCGTCTGCCAACGTCAGCGTTCCCTGGCCCTCGCGCTTGTCATCCTTGAATTCGCCCACGTACTTTTCTCCGCTCGGCATCGTCACGGTTCCCTGGCCACTGCGTCTGCCATCCTTGAACTCCCCCACGTGCTCCATCCCATTGGTGAAGGTCATCGTCCCCTGCCCATTGGGCCTGCCCTCCCGAAACTCGCCCACGTACTTCGACCCATCAGGCAACGTCATCGTTCCCTGCCCATTGGGCTCGCCCTCCCGAAACTCGCCCACATACTGGCTTCCGCTCCGCCAGGTCAACGTTCCTTGACCGCTGGCCTTGCCATCCTGGACCGGGCCCACGTACTGCCGCCCGTCTGCCAGCGTCAGGGTTCCCTGGCCATTCGGATTGCCGGCCTTGAACTCGCCGACGTATTGCTTTCCGTCGGGCCACGTGCAAGTTCCCCGGCCCTCCGGCTGGCCGTCCTTCATCTGGCCCACATACTTCGCGCCATTCGGGAACGTTTTCACCTGCTGCTCATTTCCCTTGCCGCATCCGCCGCACACCGCCAGCACCAACGCCGCGCCAATAATTGTCAGAAAAGATTTCATACGTGCCTTCATCGTCGTTTCCACCAACGCGTCCCGGAACAGATCGCCCACACCAGCCTCATCACGCCGGCGGTCAACACCACCGGGATACCCACGCTGATCACCAGCAGCAACCCGTTCATCTCCGGCATCGCATTGAACACCGGCCCCGTGATCCTCCACAGAAATATGAAGAGAATCCCAAACACCACCGCCCCCACGCCCACCACAATCAACACCTTCTGCATGGACCCCATCGTAGGCTTTCCCATCGCAGGCGTCAACGCTCGGCAGGTCGCGCTCACTTGATCTCCTACCGAGAGACGTTGTCGACGGTCAGATAGTGAATTTCTCCATCCTCTGTGCAGCACATGAAGCGTCCGTTATCCGAGATGTTGGATAGAGATGAACAGTCCCGCGACAAAGGGTAAGTCGCAAAAGCGGTTCCAGTTTCCATGTCCCATGCCTTGATTTGGTGAATGAGTTCCTCGTCCCCTGATGCGACGAGAACCGTTCTGTTATTGGGTGCGATGGCGATCATCGCCACGTCATCCCAGCCTACAGGTTCATCGAAGCGGCGCACCAACTGGTGGGTCGAGGCATCCCACAATTCCAGCGAGCAGCACAATCCACCATACACGATCCATCTGCCATCCGGAGAGACGGCATACCTGGCCAAGAAGAATTCGCCGGCATTTCGCACAACAGATTCGGCGTCTTCCCCGAAGCGCCAGAAATGTGCGGTTCCTTCATCCGTCGCAAACACGGCCACCTGCCCATCTGCTGTGGTGCTTAAGTATGAGACCTCACCTTCGGAGAAGCTTTGACGCATTCGTGTTGACAGTTCGTTGAAACACTTTCCACTGGCAATATCCCAGATGCGCACCGCGTCTCCATCACACGACGTAACTGCGAATCTGCCGTCGGGGGTCAATGCAGCCTGTGAGATTTCATAGCGGGGGGTCCAGGGCCGTGTGAGTTGAGCGCGTACCTTTTTGGATAATCTGTGTTCGCCTCGCAAACGGGCCGCATCCCTTTCAACTTTCGGGAGGACCTTCTTTGCAAGTTGTTCAAGAGACGCCGGGGAGATTATTTCGCGAAGGATGCCGCCCTTTAAGTCGACGACGTAGAGCATTCCATCACGATAGGCAAGCAGCCCAGTCTCAGTCTTGGCATCAACACAGGTTGCAATCAAAGGGGGCCGTTCGTCACCGCCAACGTTTGGTCCAGCTTGAGCAAATCGACTAACAGTTAGCAAGGGGTTGGATTCTCCGAACATGAATAGTGATGCGCTGCCGTCCGAATATCCCACAAGCGCTTTCGTGCCGTCTTTAGACACACTGCCACAAATCGACGTCTTCACGACCTCGGATCGCGCAGGGAATATCTGACCATGTTTCAGATCGAGAACGTGAGCCCCCGCAACTGCCAATGCGCCGTTCGCGGCCAGAGTTATTCTCCGTGTGGAACATGTCAGTGGAAATTCTCGAAGCAACTTGCCGGATTTAATGTCCCACATCCTCAAAATTCCGGCCGCATCCTGAGCGCATGCAATTCGTCCGTCGGCAGTGATCGCAACCGCATAGACGTACGGGAATTCATCGGGGACAAACAACCGCAACACACGTGCTTTCAACACGTCTACAACCCAAACACGTCCTTTCCGCGTTCCAAAGACAACGAACCTCGCGTCCGGTGTCAAAGCAACACTGAGAACATGTGAGTCAACTCCTAATTCCAAAACAGGTTGTCCTGTCGCCACATCCCACAACTGCATGTCGTGATGATGAGTTGCCACAGCTATGATCTTGCCGTCGGGGCTTATGGAGAGGTCGTGAATCTCTTTGTCACCCACGAACAGTTCGCGCACAATCTTGCCGCTGGCCAGATTCCACACGCTTAGACGCTCATCATTTGTGGCTGTGACGGCCAATTGACCATCGGAGCTGACAGCGGCCGCTCGCAGTTTGCCACAATCTAATACCAGAGGGTGGTCAGCAGTGTTCAGGTCCCACACAAAGTCGCCGAAGACCACAGTCTGCAAATCTGCGGAAGCGGCAAGTCGATCAATAACAGTGGATGGTAGACGCGTTCCCTCCGGAAAACGGTACGAAATGCTACGAAGCTCTGCCCCGGTCGGGAGATCGCAGGTGCGAAAGGTCAAAACGGTCTCATGCGTTTTTTCCTCTTCGCGACCAATCACTACGAGAAAACGTCGAAAATCCGGGGTGACAGCTTCGCCACCTCGTTCCGGTAAAGCGCGAAGCAGAATGGGCTTGTCAAGACTGAAGGCGGGGCGGTTGACCCGTCTTATCCACGGATCACGTCTGTTCTGAGATGCTATTTCTACGCTATCGGCGATAGCCCCGGAGGAAGCGCGATTATACGCGAGCGCCAATACATCTACATGTGCATCCGCCAAGAGATGGCTGCACGTCGACACGAACATGCTGAATTCCTGAATGCGGCTCGCCTGCAATGTGGCAGTGTCGGGTTTCTTTCCCCGCGGTCTTGCGGACGCAGATTGTTCCATAGCGGAGATAACGGCTGAAGTCATCGATGATCGGGAAAAGTATCGACTTGGCAGACTATGTCCAAGTGCCGCTACTGGACTCCGCTTAATCATCCGCACCCCGTAATAGTCTTCCTCTTTCTTGGCTGCCAATCGGCGCTTCATCGCCCTTAGAACGAGCCCGGCACCCTTGTCAGGGTGAGGATCTTTGCCTCCTTTCAGAACGGATTTGACGCACTCAGTTGTCCACCGCTCAACGGGAGGCGGAGACGGCACATCGAACGGATTGTACCGAACGTATCCGGGCCATACCTGCAAGGCGGTCTGATAATCCCGCAAGAGTGCTGGAACTTCCCCGGATCGAACCTTCTCTTCAATGAACGTGAGATCAGTTAAGGTGACTTCCAACTTCGCCAATGCCACAGCCTGCCGTGCGTTGGAATCGTGGGCGGCAACGACATCACAGAGGTGCGCCACGTAGTAACGCAAGGCGTAGCGATGGTGGTGGTCCCGGAACCTTGAGCACCATTCAATGAGTTTATCCCCGACAAGTTCCGCGACTCTTGGCCTTCGCTGTAAGACAAATGCGCGAAACGCGCTGTGAAATATGGTGTACCGTTGTTCGCCTCGTTCTTCCAGCACTGTTCGCGCAATGCTAAAGGCACGTTCTGTCGCCGTAGGCTGCCAGCCGAGTACCGCGGCAACGTCCTCAAGAGTGAGAGGTTCTTTGGCCACCGCAAATAACGCTAGAAACTCTGTGCAGGATATCGATGCGGGTTTCCCAAGGAGCTCACGCTCCTCTTTGCACAATTGTCCAAACCTCTCGCGCGGTAAATGGCCATCGGCAACCAGGCGTTCCAACATTTGCACCTTCGAGCGAAACTGGGTTTCCACTTGAGCCCGCTCGTTTGCGCAACCAGTGCGCTCGATGGATTCAAGGACGCGCTCGTAATAGGCGCCTACCCCAGCAGGTAAATCCCCTGCTTCCGCAAGGGTCATCCTCTTCGCTGACAAGTCTTCAACCAGAAGGCGCAAGTACACGGGACTTCCCTCGGACATCTTGACCACTGCCTTAACGAAGCTTGGAGTCGCGGCGACCTCATACCAGTTGCAGACTTCGTACAGCATCGCGCGGACATCTTTCTCGCTCAAGCGTGCGAGTATAAGGTGCTCAGCTTTGTCCGGCCCAAACTTGGCCCCGAAAGCGTCGGTCCCTAGCATTTCAGGTCTGGTTGAGAGCAACCAGCGAGTGTTGGCGGGTAACGTATCGGGGTCTGGGAGCCAATCCAAAATAGTTCTTCGACTCTTGCCTGGAGTCACTGCGGGGACAGATCGCTGCGCTTCATCCAAACCGTCGATCAAAACAACCACAGGATGGGGTGACTTAGCAGCAACTTCATCGAGCAATCGACGAAATTCATTAAGGTAGTCTGATGCTTCGTTGCCGGTCGGTCGCTGCCATTGCAGGCCGAATTGTTTATACACATTGCTTAATTGAAGTCCCAGATTCTCAAAGATTCTCAGGGGATCACACGTCGCCGCGTCGCCTTCGCGAATAAAATGGCGAAGAGGGAAAGCGCTTTTCGCCCATTGCGCAAGCAAGCTAGTTTTGCCGACGCCCGGCGGTCCCACGACTACCAAAACACGCTTGGCCTTTCCGGTGGCAAAGGCAGCCAGCTTCTGCAATTCCTTTACCCGTCCGACAAATTGACCAGTCAAATCTAGGATTATATCCGAAGATGGTTGCGGCGGCAGCACAGCACCGCGAACATCCTCTTCTGGAGGGCGCGGAAATGCTCTGCTAAAGTCCGCCTCGCGGTGATCTGGCTCAAAAAACTCAGCGTGCTCGCCGGATGCATAGTCGAGATACTTGATCGCCGCCCTCTTTTTACCGTTAAAGAACAAAAGCCGTTGTCGATCATCTGCCTTGCCCTCTGTGACAAGCAAGGGGTGCAAATCCAAAAAGTTGCCCGTTTGAGGCTCGTAAATCACCACGTGACCACTGGGTAGTGAACCCGCGGTGATGCCTTCGTCGTGGTCGCTTCCAGCCGTGTGCCCCTGAAGGCATTTGACTCGCCACCGGTTCTGCCCTTCGCTTCCGACGACAAGCATCAACCACAAGCTACTGAACGGAGCGACAGCTTCAACGACTTTCGTGAGGGAAGGAAGATACTCAAGCGTCTTTGCATTCGCTAGCGAGTCCCCTACAGTGGCCCCGTGCCCCTTGAAATCGTTGCGCAGATTCAGAAGTGCGTCGAACTGCTTCGTCTTTGTGAGATTAGTGATGACACTGGCGAACATGAAGTGCGGCTGGGCGTTCAGATGGGTCGAGACCTTACGCAAGAGTTCGGCATAGTCTCCCAGCTTGGGCCTCTGGAGCTTACGGCGAATCAGAACATCTGTCTCAGCAAAGCGCTCCTGCAACTTCTTGGCGTAGAAACCTTGAATGGAAATGGTGGCCGCGCATTTCAGGATGACTTCGAAACAGTCAATGAGTCGTTGCAGTTTAACCGACGGGTGTTGTTCCTGCACAACGCTGAAACAAGCTACCGCTATCGGCTTGGGCATCTTGGTTAGATCCACTGTGTCGAAAGGCCCTACCATGTTGGTGACTATACTGCCGAGCCACAACATCTGTAGCAAGTCGCAACTGGCCACAGGAACGATCACCTTCACGCGCTCGCCCGGCCTTCCCGTCACCGACTTTTTCCCGCGCCTGTCTGCATATCCACTGGCTGGTTGATCGTATCCGGCTGACGGTGCACGAGGGCATTGCCTAGGGATTCTTACGGCCGGACAACAACAATCCGCCACCCTACAAGCCAGATTTTTATTGACAATGACGGGCGATTGTGAAAAATTTCACAACTGGCGAGGGTGAAGCAGCCGCGTACGCAACCCTAACGACCAACGGGACTCAGGTGAGCGTCAACGACACGCAGGCGACGCAAACGCAGAAGTTCTATCGCGTCGACATTTCAGTGCCCTGAGGAGAGGCTAGGAAGCGCAGCCGAGAGGACGAAAAGCGGCCGACAAAACAGCCCAGACCGCGTTCACCACCCAGTGAACCGTCCCCGGCTGCGCTTCTATTTTGGATGAGGTCATGTCAAGAGCAGGTTCGCGGCGTGAGCGGACGTGCTACGTGCCAGATATTGACTTTTCGGCGGGTTTATGGCATAAAATGCAGTTGGTGTTCTGATTTATTGCGGTTCCGACGATGTTGGCTATCCGAGTCTCATGATATTCGGGTCGGTTGGCCACCGTCGTCGAAGCTGAACGGAGAACTATCTGTGGGATAGTCACTTGCGACGGGAAACAGAGTCAACACGCGACGTACGTCAAATTGGATGCATACAGCAGAGGTCTTTGTCTATGAAACATTTCCTTCGTGGTTTTTTTGTTATTGCCGCACTCATCGGCTATGCGTTGCCCAGCCACGCCACGATCTACCTTGACGATTTTTGGGCCGACGGTTCGCGTGCGATCCAGAATCTGCCGACGGAATCGGCGTGGTTCGCCACCGGTTCGCAGATAACCGCTGCGACTTCGAACATGACCATGACTGTCGGCAGCAGCGCGATCCTAGTCGTGACCTACTTTACGACCAATAGCACCACCCTCCCCGTGCAACTAAACGTGGGCGATACGTTGCAGGCGACATTCGACCTCACATTCAACGGGGTGCCGGGGCTGAACAGCTCCGAGGGCTTCCGGATTGGGTTGTTCGATTTCTACGATTCCACCTTGTCTCCCAAGCGGGTGACTTCGGACGGATCCCTCAGCAGCACCAGTGGCCTCGGCAACGGCGTGCAAGGATACGCCCTGTTCCAGAACATGGCCACGGTGTTCACGAACGCGAACCTGTCGCCGATCGATATTCGCAAGCGCACGAGCGTGACGGACAGTCGCCTGCTGTCAGCGAGCAGCGACTGGACGCCGCTGGGGATTGGTCCGGGCAACAGCGTCACCGGCTTTCCGGGCTTCACCAACAACGTCCCCTATATCTTGCAGTTGTCGCTGCAGCGGATGGACACAAACTCGCTCTTGGTCACCGTTTCCTGGGTGAATACGGTGAGCGGCGCGTCCCTGACGACGTCCTTCACGGACACTGCGGCCACCAATTTCAATTTTGATGGAATCGTCCTTCGTCCGCAGGACAACTCGACCGCGGCGGGGACGACTATTTTCACTGAAGCCAGGGTGGAAGTGATTCCCCCGGGGCCTCCGTTTATCAGCGCTGATCCGCAGGATCAGTCGATCTTCGTGGGCCAGAATGCTTCGTTCACCGTTCTCGCCAGCGGGACGGCGCCGTTGTTCTACCAATGGTATTACAACGACACGAATGCCGTAGCCAATGCCACGAACTCCACATTGACTGTCACCAACGCCGCGGTTTCGGATTCGGGCGGTTACTCCGTCCTCGTGTCCAACGGCTTCGGCTCGGTGACGAGCGCGGTGGCCCAACTGTCAGTGACGATTCCCGATCCCCCCTCGATTATTACGCAACCGCAAGACCTAACCGTTTTGCCCGGACAAACCGCCACGTTTACCGTGCAGGCGGGCGGTTCCGAGCCGTTTATCTACCAGTGGTATTTTAACACCACCACGCCGGTGCCCAACGCCAACGATTCCACACTGACGATCACCAATGCCCAGGTCGCGAACGCAGGCAACTATTCCGTGGTGGTCAGCAACCTCGCCGGCACGGCCATCAGTTCCAATGCGGTCTTGAACGTAAATACGAATCCCGTGGCGCCATCCTTCACCTCCCAGCCCATTTCGGCCATTGTGTTGGCGGGAAACACCGCAATCTTCAGCGCTAGCGTGATCGGCACGCAGCCGATCAGTTTCCAGTGGAACATTAACGGGACGCCGATTGCGGGTGCCAACTCGAATGTTCTAACTCTGATCAACGCGCAACTCTCTGACGACGGCAATTACACGTTGACGGCCTCCAACAACGTCGGCAGTGTGACGAGTCAGGCGGCTTTGCTTACCGTGACTCCCCGGGTGCCGGTGCCCAATAGCGCGTACAATCTTGTCGGCTTCGGCCAAAGTAACGGCGGCGGTGGCCAGATTTCTGACAACAACACGAGTTTGTGGTACCACGTCTACACGGCCACGGATCTGGCAGTGGCGCTTAATAGCAAGACGGTCAAAGTCATTGAGATCATGAACGATCTCAGTCTCGGCTACACGGAGATCCCGTCCGCCGCCAAGGCAACCAGCGAACCGTTCCGAGCCTCCCCCAATAGCCCGCTGTTGCACCCGGCGCTCTTGCAGACCGGCGTCAGCGTCGTCGATATCCAAAAGAAAACCGGCCTCACCATCTTTTCGGCGAATGGGTCGACCATCCGGCACTGCAAGTTCAACGTGAAGAATTGCTCTAACATCTTGATCCGCAACCTCCGGTTCGACGAACTCTGGGAATGGGATGAAGCCACCAAGGGCGGGTATAAGCAGAACGATTGGGACTTCATCACGCTCGGCGACAGCGGCTCAGTCACCAACATCTGGATTGACCATTGTACGTTCACGAAATCTTATGACGGGAATGTCGACACGAAGAGCGGCTGCAACAACCTTAACTTCTCATGGTGCAAATACACGGGAGACGATGGCGCCACCAACCCCAATAGCTTCGTGTGGCAGCAGATCAACGCGCTCGAATCGAATTCGACGGCCTACACGATGTATCACTTCCTGCGCAGCAATGGATTCAGCACCACCGACATCGTCACCATTTGTCAAGGCCACATCAAGACCATGTTGGTCGGGCAATCCGATCTCGATTCTCAGAATGCAACCCTGACCGGCACGTATCAACATAACTGGTTCATCAACTGCGGGCAGCGGTTGCCTCGGTTGCGCGCCGGAAACGTGCATTTCTACAACAACTACGTGGATGACACGCTGGCGCTGGCGGCACAGCGTATGCGCAACCAGCGCGCCGGCGCGATGCCCGTGGCGAACCAGGGCACGCTGAACAATACGTATGATTTCCAGTCCTTCGTCAACGGCACCACCTCCACTGAAAACGGCGCCACGCTGGTCGAAAGATCCGTGTACCTCGACTGCACCACCCCGCTGCGCAATAACGAGACCGATCCCTCGAAACCGGCATACACCGGCAAGATCATGGCGCTCGACTCGATCTACCATATGGACAATTCTGACGGCTCGACCACGGATTTCCGCGGCGTCAGCACCAACGCCCCCGGCAGTACGTATTTCGGGCCCGTTCAAGCGCCTGTCATTCCCTTCTCGTGGAATCTGACCGGTAACCAACTGCCGTATGCGTATTACCCGGACGATGCGGGGCAGGTCCAGTCCATCGTCACTGATCCCCAGCAAGGCGCCGGCGCCGGGGTGCTTACGTGGAACAAGACCAACTGGCTGGCGACGTCCTATCCTCCCACGGGCCCGGTCATCGTCGCCAGTCCCCAAAGCCAGACCGTTTCGGCGGGCCAAAACGTCAGCTTTGTTGTGGTCGCCGGCGGGAGTAACCCCTTGAGTTATCAGTGGTACTTCAACACCAATTCACCGATCGCCAACGCCACCAACGCCACGCTGGCACTCACGAGCGTCCAAGCCACCAACGCCGGCGCGTATTCCGTTATCGTGAGCAATAGCGTTAGCGCGACGAACAGCGCCCTCGCGATGTTGACGATCCCGTCGCCGCCGACATTGACGCCGTTCCAGAGCTGGCAAATGCTGTACTTCGGTTGCACCAACAGCGATACCCTGTGCACGCAGGCCGCGCCCAATGCAGATCCCTACGGCAAGGGCATCAGCAACTTCAATCAGTTCCTGCTGGGCCTGAACCCCGTGAATCCGGCTTCCGTGTTCCGGATTCTCAGCGTCGTGCCGCAGGGCAATGATATGGTGATCACTTGGACGGCTGGAGGCGGGCCCACCAACGTGGTGCAGGCGACGAGCGGGGACGCCAACGGCGGCTACTCGACCAACTTTACAGATCTCAGCGGGCCGATCGCCATCCCGGGCAGCGGAGACACGACGAACAATTATCGTGAAATCGGCGGCGCGGCCAACCCGTCCCGCTACTACCGCATCCGGCTGGGGCCGTAGACCGTAATCAAAGCGCGGCCGCGAGCGGCTGAAACGTCAACCGACAAAGGCGCGTTCACGACTCCGTGAACTGATCCCCGGCTGTGCTCCAACCGAGCACGCTCTCAGTCGAAAACCGGTTGACAAGCAGGCCGTAGGTTCTCGAATTGATGGCCCGGCCATTCCAGCGTTGCATCGCTGAATCCGACTGCCTACACTGCGCCGCAGCGGACCAAGCTGTGCCGAATCGAAGCGACCATGAAGATCATTCTCTCGATTCTTGTACTCGCGGCGGCGATGGCATTCGCCGCCGAGACCAATCTCACCCTCACTGTTGACGGCGTCACCTACACCGGCGTCCGGTTCGGACGCGTCACTCCCGGCTCGGTTGTGGTCTTCCATTCCACCGGCGTCGCGACCATCCCCCTGGAAAAATTGTCGGCGGAACTTCAACAGCAATTCAATTACGACCCGCAAAAAGCCGCCGTCTGGCGGGCGCTCCAACAAAAAGCCGCCGAGGCCCAACGGAAGGCCGACGCCGCAGCCGCCGAAGAAAACCGAAAAGCCGCCGCCGCCGTGGAATGGACCCTGACCGTTGAACGCGTCCTGCCCGATGGCATCGTCGCCCGCGGCTGCAAGACCAGCGACTTGCGGATGACGCTCCCCGCCCCGCCCTCTGGTCTCTCCACCGACAACCGGCCGACCCCTCCCACAACGTATTGCCCGAACCCGGTCACGATCTGCCTCGTCGATGATCCCCATGTCGCCGAACTTGCCGAAGGCAACAAGTTCACCGCCCGCGCCTACAAGGAAGGCGTGATTATCATCGAAGGCCGCTCCCGCGAACAGTGGGTGTACTACGATCCGCTGCATCCCAAGCCCGCCCCACCGCTGCC
>JBEKYJ010000123.1:0-12044 GCA_049511095.1 Verrucomicrobiia bacterium | reverse complement strand
TGCCCTCGGCATAGTCTTCGCTGGCCAGCAGCGGCTGGTAGCTGACCACCTCGCGCATGTCGCGGGCGGCCTTCAGGGCGGAGTCGATGAGCGCCTTGAGCTTGGGCACGTCCAGCGGTTTGAGGACGTAGTCGTAAGCGCCCAGCTTCATCGCTTCGATGGCGGTCTGGGTCGTGCCGTACGCGGTCATCATGATGATGAGCAGCTTCGGGTCGAGTTCGCGCAACTTGCGCAAGGTGTCGAGCCCGCTGGTCGCGCCCATGCGGATGTCCATCAGCACGAGGTTGGGACGCTCCTGGGCGACCACGCGGATGGCTTCATCGCCGTTAGCGGCGTCCACCACCTGGAGCGTGTCGCTGGCAAGGTTGCGGTGAAACGCGCGCCGGATGTCCGCTTCGTCATCGACCACCAGAATCTTATCCATGGCGGCGCATCTTAGTCGGCTCGGGCGGCCAGCGCAAGCGTCCCTGCTTGCGGTTATTTCGCTTCGGTGCTACGGATAAGCAAATGCGTTGGTCGATTTCAATTGGGCGAGTGTTCGGGATCACGTTGCGGCTGCACGTGACCTTTCTGATTTTTCTGGCGTTCATCGCCTACGGCGGGTTCGAGGACGGAGGCGTGACGGGCGCCGGCTGGGCGGTGGCAATGTTCGGTACGATCTTCGCCTGTATTGCGCTGCACGAACTGGGGCATAGTGTTGTAGCCCAGAGCCTTGGCGTGCAGGTCAAGAGCATCACCCTGTTGCCCATTGGCGGCATCGCCGCGTTACGCAGTATTCCCGAGAATCCGTGGCACGAAATCGCAATCACGGTGGCGGGTCCGATGGTCAACGCCGCCATCGCATGCGCCCTGATTCCATTCACGGGCTTGCCGTCGCACTTGCTGCTCGTGGAAATGCCGCTTGACCTGCACGGGTTGCTGCTGAGTCTCGCGCAAGCCAATATCACGCTGTTCCTGTTCAACTTCATCCCGGCGTTTCCGATGGACGGCGGACGCCTGTTGCGGGCGGTTCTGGCATTGGTGGTCCCCTACCGACAAGCCACCACGATTGCCGCGACGGTGGGGCAGGGAATGGCGATTCTGTTCGTCCTGGTGGGATTGAAGCTGTCATTCTGGCTGGTCATCATCGGCGCCTTTATTTTCATGGGCGCGGAGGGTGAGGACCGCGTCGTGCGCATGAGAAGTGTGCTGCACGATCTGGATGTGGAAGACGTGATGAGCCGCGACTTTGCGGTGCTCGCGCCCGGCGACCCGGTGGCCCGCGGCATCGAGATGATCTATCAAACAGGGCAGGACAACTTTCCGGTCATTCAGGAAGGACAGTTACTGGGCATCGTGACCCGGCCGGCGCTGGTGGAAGCGATGAACGCTTACGGCGCGGCTGTGTCCGTCGGGCAGATCATGAATCCTCATGCTCCGGTGATCTCGCCCCGAGAGAAAGTGGTCCGCGTTTACGAGGAGATCATGAACGGCGCGAACACCAGTGCTCTCGTGGTGGACGGCGGTCGCCTTGTCGGCGTCCTTTCGCCGGACAACGTCAGCCGCTATCTGCTCGTGCAATCCAGCATCAAGTCGCCGCGCCGCCGTGGGGCGGCTCCCGGGCCGCCGTCACCCGCGACTTCGCGAACTCCAGGGCTTCCGCCCGTGATTTCAAGCGTTCCTCCAGTTGCATTTCCTCCGCCTCGCGGAGAATCTGCCCCACCGTCGGCCCGGGCTTGAGGCCGAGCGCGAGCAGATCGTGCCCCGTCAACAACGGCGCGGGTTTCATAACCGCCGGCGGCATCTCGATGACCTTGGCTTTCAGGAACTCGTAATTCTCGAGGTTGCGATGGCTCGCGGCGCAGTCGATCCGATGCAGTTCCAGTTCGTCGGGAAAAGTCTCGCGCGCCAGAATGCGCTTCAATTTGGCGGGCCGCATTTCTTTGACGAATTGAAACCGCATATGCTCGCGCACGCACAGGACAATCCTATCGGTCTCATCGTTCGAGAACCGCAGCCGCCGCAGGATGGTTTCCGCCAGTTCCGCGCCGACGCGGTCGTGTTCATTGAACCGAATCCGGTCCGGCGCGCGCTCGAATGTCGGTGGTTTGCCCACGTCGTGCAACAAGACCGCAAACGCCAGGGTCACGCTCGGATGGGGTGGCAACGCGTCCAGCATCATTCGCGTGTGGGCGAACACGTCGCCTTCCGGATGGAACTCCGGCGGTTGCTCGACGCCCTGCATGGCGGCAACTTCCGGCAGGACTTCGGCCAACAGCCCGGTGGCCCGCAGAAGCTCCAATCCGCGTCCGGCGTGTGACCGCGTGAGAGTCTTGATCAGTTCATCCCGGATGCGTTCCGCGCTGACCAATTGAATCTGGGCGGTCATTTCCTTGACGGCATCGAAAGTCGCGGATTCGATGTCATACCCCAGATTGGCCGCGAACCGGACGCACCGCAGCAACCGCAGTTTATCCTCGGTGAACCGCTGCCGCGGGTCGCCGATGGTTCGCACCAGTTTCCGCTCGATGTCCGCCCGCCCGTTGACGAAGTCGATAACCTGGCCCTCGATTGGATCATAAAACAACCCATTGATGGTGAAATCGCGGCGCTGGGCGTCTTCTTCGGGAGAACCGTAGCGCACGCTGGTTGGCCGTCTTCCGTCAACGTACGCCTCATCGCTGCGAAACGTCGCCACCTCGAACTGGTGCCCGCCGTCGAGCACGAGCACCACGCCGAATTGAGCGCCGACAGGAACGGTTTTTGAAAAAAGCTGCCGGACTTGCTCCGGCGTGGCGCTCGTGGCGATATCGTAGTCATGCGGTTCGACGCCGCGCACCATGTCGCGGACGCACCCGCCATTGAAATAGGCGGTGTGCCCCGCCTCGCGCAGGCGGCGGATAATACCGATGGCGGCTTCCTTCACGGCAGCCATAGAGTAGCACAGGCGTCTTGCCTATGTCTGTAGCGGGAGGAAAGGCGAAAATTCATCCCCTGAACCGACCCCGGTGACATCCCGGGTTACCCCCCGGCGTTTTGGTTTGACCTTGAAGCGTTGAGGTGGCAGTGTCCGAGTTGGTTGTGAGGATTCTTTAGCGAGCATACACCCGGAGGAATTAGGGTTATGAAAAGCTCTATCAGGATTGCTTCCACGGTGGCACTTGCGGCTATCTTTGGATTGGCAAACGCCGGTGCCATACCAGCGCCGCCTGTAGCCAACTTCTTGGTCAGTCTGACCAATGGCGCGGCACCCCTGACCGTTGATTTCACCGACGTGTCAACCGGTACGATCACCAATTGGTTCTGGGACTTCGGCGACAACACCACGATGGACATGGCGTTGCCCGCCAACCCCACCCACACTTATGAAATCCCTGGCACCTACAGCGTGGAACTGGTTGTCTCCGGCCCTACGGGCGTCAGCGTCAACATCCAACCCGACCTCATCACTGTGATTCCGGAGCCGTCCACATTTCTGCTCGTCAGCGTGGGCCTCTGCGTCTGCTTGGCAGGGAAAGTGAGCAGGATCGCGCATTTAAGGTGACCGACGGCGGGTGGTTGCACTCCAAGGCTCGGAATGGGACCGGCAGGCGGTGTCCTGATGTGGATTTCGCCGTATTGCCTTGCCGCGCGTGGCAAGTCTGGAGTATCACCGTGCCTGTGCAAACAGAAACAGTTGCCAAGCTGGGCAAGTCTCGATTGTCGCGAAGGTCAAACGGGGTCAAACGCATGGCTCCAAGCCGAGGTACAGGCTACGCCATGCTTGCGGCAGCAATCGTTTTATTGGCCATTTGCTACATGCAGATAGGCCCATTCCCACCGTCGGCATTTGTGTTACTGATTTTTTCCGGGCTTTTCTTTTGGGCTGGAGTGAAGGTAATTCGTCACAAACCAAATTAGGACGCCGCCCACCGGCGCGCGGGGTGGCTTTGGGGGCGGGGTTCTGCTATCTTAGCGGCGCGTGAGAACGAAGCCGGAACTGATTGCCCCTGCAGGCAACATTGAATGTGCGCGCGCCGCTGTCGCCAACGGGGCCGACGCGGTGTACTTCGGCCTGGAAAAATTCAACGCGCGGATGCGCGCGGACAATTTCACCGAGGAGCAGTTGCCGGAACTGGTCCGATTTCTCCACGAACACGACGTGCGAGCGTTCTGCACGGTCAACACGCTTATTTTCACGGATGAACTTGCCGAGGCCGAACGCGAGTTGATGCTGCTCGACGCGGCTGGTGTGGATGTTGTTCTCGTGCAAGACCTTGGGTTGGCCGTGCTCGCCCGTGAGCTGGGGGTGCACATGGACGTTCACGCGTCGACCCAGATGACCATCACGTCGCCGGAGGGCGCGAAGTTCGCAGCGCGTCTGGGCATCAAGCGCGTGGTGTTGGCGCGTGAAGCATCGATGCGGGAGTTGGAGAAGTTTGGTCGTGAAGCAGACTTGCCGTCGCTGGAAGTATTCGTCCACGGCGCGTTGTGCGTGGCGTATTCGGGCCAGTGCCTGACGAGCGAAGCGCTGGGGCAACGCAGCGCCAATCGCGGAGAGTGCGCCCAGGCGTGCCGGCTGCCGTACGAACTGGTTGTCGATGGCGCGCTGAAAGATTTGGGCGACCGCCGTTACCTTTTATCGCCGCAGGATCTCGCGGCGGTTCGGGAGATTCCCGAACTGATTCGCCTCGGCGTGACGGGTTTCAAAATCGAGGGGCGACTCAAAACGCCGGAATACGTCGCGGCGACCTGTCAGGTGTATGGGAAGGCGATTGACGCGGCGCTTGGGGAAGTGGAGACAGCCCCGAAAAGCCACGTGGAACGTGGTGAAGATTTGGGGCGGGGAGACGGGGAGCGTTGGAGCGCGGCGGACAAGTCCGCCAATAAGGACGCGGCGGATCAATACAAGTTGGAGATGGCGTTTTCGCGTGGTTTATATTCCGGTTGGTTGCACGGCGTGAATCATCAGGAACTGGTGCACGGGCGGTTCGGGAAGAAACGCGGGCCGTTCGCGGGATTCATCAAGACAGTCGGGGCCGACCATGTGGAAGTCGATACGCAAGTGACGCTGTCGGCCGGCGACGGGGTGGTGTTCGACAACGGTGGCGACCCCGATCACGAGCAGGGCGGCCGCGTGTGGCAGGTCCGCGACCGGTGCCTGTACTTCGAGCGGGGGCACGTGGATTTCAGCAAGTTGAAGCCCGGCGATCGGGTGTGGAAGACGAGCGACCCGCAACTGCAACGCGAGTTGCGGCGGACGTACAAGGGTGGCATCCCGTTGCCCAAGACGGCGATCGATCTCACGGTGACCGGGGAAGTGGGGAAGCCGTTGGCGGTGGAGGCGAATGGGGTGCGGGTGAATTCATCGATGGCACTGCAAACGGCGTTCAGGCGTCCGCTGACGGAGAAGCTGTTGCGGGAACAACTGGGGCGGATGGGGGAAACGGAATTTGTGTTGGGAGAAATCCACAACAAACTCGTGGGGCAGACCATCCTGCCGGTGAGCGAGCTTAATCGATTGCGGCGCGAGTTGGTGGGGAAGATTGGTGCGGCGCGGGAGGCTGCGCCGGAACAGGAACAAAGGCCGGCGCTGGCGCCGGTACTGACGGAAATGATGGCTGAGGTTGCGGAGCGGCGCGCCCGGCAGTCGGCGGTTCGGGTTATGGAACCCACCCCCGGCCCCTCCGCGGGAGGGGAGAGCGCACAGGCGCCGCGTGGGGGCACGCGGCCTACAACTGCCACTGCGAGGTCGGTGCAACTCGTGGCGTTGTGCCGGACGATGGAGCAGATGGGCGCGGCGCTGGACGCAGGGTGCGGGACCGTCCATGTGGATTTTGAGGACATCCGGCGCTATGGCGAGGCGGTGGCGTTCGTGCGGCAGCGGGACGGGGCACGGATATATCTCGCGACGCCGCGGATTCAGAAGGCCGGCGAGCAAAGTTTCTTCAAGTTGATCGATGCGGCCAAGCCGGACGGGGTTCTGATTCGCAATCTGGGCGGGCTGGATTACTTTCGCAAGAGTCCGTTGCGCAAGATTGGCGATTTCTCGCTGAACGTCGCCAATCCGTTGTCCGCCGATCTTCTGATGCGCGAGGGACTCGAACGGGTGACGGTGTCGTACGATCTGAACGCGCAGCAGGTGATCGATTTGCTGCGGGCGGCGCCGCCGAGTTGGTTTGAGCTGACGATTCACCAGCACATCCCGATGTTTCATATGGAGCACTGCGTGTTTGCGGCGTTTCTGTCGAAGGGGACGGATGTGTCCAACTGCGGGCGTCCGTGCGACACCCATAATTTGAAACTGCGCGATCGGGTAGGGGTGGAGCATCCCGTGAAGGCCGACGTGGGTTGCCGCAACACGGTGTATCACGCGAAAGCCCAGAGCGGCGCGGATTTTTTGGGCGCATTTGTCGAAGCGGGCGCGCGGGTGTTTCGCGTCGAACTGCTGGAAGAGGACGCGGCGAAGACGCGGGCGATTCTGCAAAGTTATCGGGAGTTGATCGATGGGACCGCGGCAGACCCGGCCGCGTTGTTCCGTCGTCTGAATGTGGTGAAGCAATTGGGCGTCACCAGCGGGACGCTGACCGTGCTAGCGTGAGAATGATGAATAGTTAGATGTGACCGCAGTGCACGACAGCGGCGTCTCGAGGACTCGGTTGCATTGCGACCTGGGCACGACATGGTCGCGTCTCATCGGCTAGTGCCGCTTTCGGCTCCGCTCGCGCCCGCTCGGCTCGCCCTTCGGGCCGCCTGCGGCGTTGCGTCGCGCCGCTCCCGGCGGCTTGGCTTCCCACCAAGGCACCAAGGCAGCAGGAAGTCGGGTTGGAGGGATGATACCTTACTCAGTAAGGTATCGATGCATCCGAAGTCGTTGTCTCGCGCAGCCCCGATAAGGAATCGGGGTAAAAGGCGCAGGGGACGGAACAGGCAAGGGCTCGTTGGTGCGGGAGGGCGCGGTGATTGCGGGAAGCGGAGAGGTGAGGCCGGGCGTTTTGTAGGCGGCGCAAAATGTCAAAAGTCAATGACTGACCCCTTCGAGTGAGCCGTTTTGACCGCTTGTGTCAATACTAAGGACTGACCCCTTTCCGTTTTCTCGACTACAATTCTCCGAGGCGCCTAAGGATTCTTTCGGCTTTCTCATAGGCGACCTTGTAATAGTGCGGTGGTCCATCACAGAAGGCACGCTCCCTCGCTTGTTCTGCGTGTTCCCGTGCTTTCTGGAGAGATATGTTATTCACTGTCTCGCTTTCCACCTTCGTCAACCACCATTCGGACAGAAAGTTGTGGATGTCCGCTTGCTGCAGCCGATACTCACAGCGGTCAGCAATACCCAGCGCCTCTATGGCAAAATGAAGCGCGTCTTGACTCTGCTGCTCCGCGCTGGCCGTCGCCAGCTTCGCCTGTGCGAAACGTAGCCGTGCGAAGTCTAGCAAGATGAGTGCCTCATATTCTACTAAGTTGATTCTTCTGTCTCGTCTTAGCGCCTCTGAAAGATGGTGTTCCGCCTTTGTCAGTGACACTTCGCTCTTCTTAGGGCCGAGTGCGGCGGAGAAAACGAGAGCCGCCCCAACGATCCACTCCGCACGCACGAAGTCGCGCTCGAATGGAAATTCCATGCGCGCTACGCGCCCCGCCAATTTTAGCGCCTGTCGCGCCGCCGATAGCGCCGCCGTAGCATCGCCCATCAACAGAGCACGCTCGGCACGACGCGCTCTCCAAACACACAGCGATTGTGTTGCTTGGTGTCTGGTGAATATTCTAAGCGCTATATCTGATTCCTGCTTGGCATCCACAAATCTTCCGCAAACTGCGAGCAATCGCGCGAGTTCTGTGCGACCGACAGAATCATTAAACTCGTCTGGGTTCTCACGACTTATCTCAATCCGTCGCCGCTGGGTTTGTTCCGCAGACATTAGTTCACCGATTTGAAGCTGGTCGGCCGCGATATTTCCTAAGGCAACAGCGACATGGAGTGCAGGTCCTGTCTTCTCACGAATTGTTCTGGTTCTCTCGTACAGCGGCACTGCGCGACGGCCTTGTCCGGAGGCCGAATACGAATTCGCGAGCTCGTTTGAGACCCAAGCTTGCGCGCTCTCGTCCTTAAGTCGAGGTACCTTGTCTTCGCCATCGGGGAAAAGTGCCCGCAGAAGCTCGATGCGGAGTTGATACGCACCAAATTGATAGTAGGTGGCTTCATCAAGTTTGCTATGGAAAAGCGCAACTGCCTCATCATATCGCTCCGCGAGGACCGTTTGGTGATAAAGTTCGATCACAGGCTGCAGGTCAGCGAGAGATTGAATCTTGCCGGGCGTCTCCACCTTGCCAAAGTACTCACGCAAACGGACGTGCGTGGCCGATTTGTCGCCTAGGCGGTCATAGCAGTAGCGGCGAACGACAGGGTGCATGTCAAAAGTATTCGCAAATGAAGCGTGTTGGTATAAACCTCGCTCGACCAAGTCGGTTACAGTCCGCACGAGTTCGTCGCCGTCCTTGAAGTCCTTGGCAAAGATGGCGGTCATCGCCTCCCACTTTAGCGGAGAACGGAACGCCGCGAGCTGGCTGATGAAGACTTGCCCGCGTTCGGACAGTGAGTTGTAAGCGAATTCCAATATGCGCCGTTCCTTATCCTGTCCCAGCACGTCCACTTTCGGCGCGTGCTTGATATCGGCATCATAGCGCGGGTCTTTGACAAGCGTGCCTGAGAGCAGTCGCAGGGATAATGGATGAAAGCCATAGTCGGCACACGCCGCTTCAATCTCGGCTCGTATGCCCTTGATGCCTTGCGCTTGGAAGAATGCCACGGCATCTTGGGCAGCCATCCCCGTCAGCTCAATCCTTTGCGCGCCCTCCAGATCGTCTAATTCGCGTGGCGCAAGACGAGTGGTTATAAGGACCTTGGTCAAGAACGCTCCGCTCGCCAAAGAGCGTAACAAGACGCCGGTGTTCGGATCAGTGCAGGCGCGATAGTCGTTGCGCGCATCCTCATCCACTTCATCGCCACGGTAGGCCGCATCGAGGCGTGCGTAGTTGCGAAGCACTCGTTCGAACCCATCCAGTACGACGAGAAAACGCTTTTGGCGCAGCAGATTTGTCAGCGCGTCCACACGCTCGCGGTCGGACGGGATATCTTGCGCCTTCAATGTGCCGCCACTGGCGTACGCGATAGCCTTCTCCAAGAAGCGCGACAACTCACGTTCTTCGTAGAAGCTCCACCAAAGCACACCTTCGACTGGAATGCCCAGGGAGAAGACGCCCTGTGCCCAAACCCATGCCAGCGAGGATTTGCCCATCCCGCCGATGGCCACGAGCGACAAGATGGCATGCGGGTCACGCGCAAACCAATCGGTCAGCAACTTGCGTTCATCCGCACGACCGGTAAAGTGCGCCTGTAAGGGGTGCGTGTGAACAAAGTAGGGAACGGGAGGAAGTGGGTGCGCGATAAGAGGAACGCGGCCATGCTCTGCCATATGGCGAGATAAATCTGGAGAAACTTTGGCGAGCAAATCTTCAGCCGAAGTAAATTCCTGGCGCGTAAATTTGTTAACACGCTTTAGAAAGTCAGCCAGCTTCTTTTCCGCGTCACCTTTCTCGATGTATTTCGGCGGCCACGGGTGTTCGGCATTGATGCGGTAACAAAACGTCGGTTTCTTGTGTGTCTGGGCGTGATCGAATTCCTGCTCGGTGACGGACTTGGTATCACCGTCGGGAATGGTGCCATAGCGGTGTGCATAGACGCCGACGAAGATGTCGCATTGTTCCACCTCTCTGAGAGCGGCAACCTTGGGCTCTTCCGAGCGGGCGCCAAAATATTCCATACCCCGGAATTGTTCACCGAGCAGGTTGATTGCACGCTCGACCGCCTTACGATGTTCAATCAGGTCGATATAGGTAGAACTAACGAACACCTTCACGTTCCGTATCCTATGTGTGAACTGGGTGCTATCGCAATCTCTTTGTACGCCCGGCGCGGCAGCGTGGCGACGGCAAGGGCAAAACGGACTGCCCCTGTGCTTCACGGCTCCGGAAGCCACGTGGAACCCCGAAAGGCCACATAGAACGTGGCAGGCGTGGCAAGCGTGGTGAACCACGTGAGACGTGATGAACCACGTGGAACGTGGTAGAGATTCGGGGTGGAAGGCGGGGGGACAACGGCGGCAACCCCGATTTCGGAATCGCGGGCAGGCCGGAGCGCTTGCCCTACAAGCAGAGCGGATGGGCTAGTGATTGCACTCTCTCGCTGCCGCTCGGCTCGGCCTACGGCTCTCCGCTACGCGGATCTGCGTTTGCCGCGACGGCGTCTCGTCCGACTCGGCTCCGCCCTACCCTCGGGCTCGGCTTCCCACGCTACACCAGAGGGATGAGTATCGGAAAGCGATATTTGTGCTGGACGGGGCGGGGCGGCGGTGGTATAGAACCGCCAGTTGTTTGACATAAGAAGAGCGGCTTGGGCCTACACACCGCAAACGGCGACGGAACAGAGCGGGCGGTAAAGGCCAGATGCGCTAGTGACAGCGCACGCTACACCAGACTCAGCTTGCCGCTCCCAGCGGCTTGGCTCTTTATAGAGAAGAGTGTTTTTACCAAACGAACCCAACTGAAAAATGTGGAAGTATTTTGGAATGAATAGGTTGGGGGAAAATACGAGTTGGGTTCGTTTTACAAAAAGAGGCAAAAAGCGGAGAGAAAAGTGGAAAAAAGGTGCCGGAAAGGGGGGTTTTTTGACGGAAACGGAGCCAAAGTTAGGGGGGAAGGGGGGAGCGTCAGAGCTTGGGGCCGGCTTGCTTGACTTCGGCGGGGGCGATGAGGGCAAGGAGTGCGGGAGGCGGCGGCTGGATTGTCTAGTTGTATGATGGGGAATTGCGAGATGATCGGGTTGGTGGGCGAGATGAGGTGAGATGCGGTGAAACGGAGTGAAGCGCAGTGAGGACGGGATACTTTTGTCGGTCGGGACGGAGAGGAAGCGGGGAAGAAATTATTCGGCTTCGCCGGAAGCCATTTGTTCGGCGGGGGGGAGTTCTTTGCGGTGGGTGAGGAAGAAGAAGCCGCCGACGATGCTCCAGATTAGCTGGGCCAAGTAGCCGAGCAATGACATGACCAGGGCCGCGGAACTGGCGACGCCGACCTCGTTGAACATCTTGATGTACATTCCCTCGCGCAAGCCGAAGCCGGAAATGGTGATGGGGACGGCGGTCACGGAGTTGATGATGGGCAGGTACAAATAGTAATCGGTGAATTTCGCGGAGGTGATGCCGAGTCCGTAGCCGATGAAGACGATGCTCAGCATCGAAAAGAAATGGACGGGAAACGATATGGCGAATGTCTTGGCCAGAATCACGGGATGAGAGGCGTACGTGCGATAGGCGTTCACCATCCGATGCAACGTGTCGTACTTTGGGATTCGTTGCAGCCAGGCGCGGAGGCCGGGAAGTTTGTCGGCAAAACCACGCCACAAGCCGACGAGTGTCCCGACGACGGTAAACAATACGACGCCGAGCGTGGCCATCGAGAACCAGAATAGTTTCGGGTCCTCGAACGCGCGTTTGTGGAATATCGCCATCATGATGAGCGCGATGACGAACAGGGCGAGCAATCCGATCAACCGGTCGACGACGACTGTGGCGACGGCCTCGGCTTTTTTGTGGTGCGTTTCGTGCGCGACATACCAGGCTTTGATGACGTCACCGCCTGTGGAGCCGAGCATGAAGGCGTTGAAGAACATGGCAATGAACGAAATCGAAAAGAGGCGGGAAAACCGCACGTCGAGGCCCTGAACATGCAGGATCCATTGCCAACGAATGATCCCCAGCACGGCGGGGATCACCGCGGAAATGGCCGCGGCGGTGAACCAGAACGGATCGATCTTCTGAAACTCGTGCCCTAGTGCATGGGGTCCCACGCTCCACACGATGCGCGCCCGCTCGACCCAACTCAGCGCATCGGGGTCGAGGCTGTGCGCTTCGAAGTAATCCAGGGCTTCCTTATGGAAGATGCCGTTGAACAGGTAGGCGAGAATGCCCACACTGATCAGCACCCGCGCTAATGCACCCAGGTGTTTTTTCATGCTGTGACCGGTTTGTATAGCA
>JBEKYJ010000122.1:0-12229 GCA_049511095.1 Verrucomicrobiia bacterium | reverse complement strand
GCGGGTGGGCGCCAAGATTCTTTTCTCGCCGCGCAACAAGGTCAGCACCGTCAAATCGATTGAGGGCTGGCCGCACGGCTCGCGCGAGACCGCGAGCGCGGGCGAATCGATCGGGATCACGTTGACCGAGCAGATCTATGTCGAGCGCGGGCAGGTCGGATCGACAGAAGAGGACGCGCCCATTGAAGGAGACGTGTTCAACGCGAAGCTGTTCTGGCTCGGGCGGCAGAACCTCGAAGTCGGTCGCAAGATCAAGCTGAAGCTGACTACCGAGGAAATCGAGTGCCAGATCCAATCCATCGAGAAAGTGATCGACGCCTCGACACTGGCGGAGATCGACGTGACGTCGCGTCCGCACATCGCGCGCAACGACGTGGCGGAGGTCACCATTCGCACCAAGACGCCGATTGCGTTCGACAACTCTGATCGGATCGTCAACACGGGTCGCTTCGTGTTGATCGATCGCCTGCAGGTATGCGGGGGCGGCGTCATTTCAAAAGGCGAGTATCCCGACCGCCGCCAAGTGTTGTCGGGCGTGAAGAGCCAGAACATTTTCTGGTCCGCCGGCAAGGTCACGCGCGAGGCACGCGAGCATCGCAACCGGCACAAGGGCGCGATCATCTGGCTCACCGGCCTGTCCGGCGCGGGCAAATCGACGGTGGCCACGGAATTGGAACGCGAGTTGTTCGCGATGGGGTTGCACACGTACATCCTGGATGGCGACAATATCCGGCACGGGCTGAGCGCCAACCTCGGTTTCTCGCCCGAAGACCGCACGGAGAACATTCGGCGTGTCGCGGAGGTCTCGAGGCTGCTGATGGATGCGGGCGTGCTGGTGATCACCGCGTTCATCTCACCGTACCGTGACGACCGGCGGTTGGCGCGCTCGCTGGTCAACGACGGCGAGTTCGTCGAAGTGTATGTCAACGCTCCGCTGGAGGTGTGCGAACAGCGTGATTCGAAGGGTCTTTACAAGAAGGCGCGCGCGGGTCAGATTGCGAACTTTACCGGCGTCTCCGCGCCGTACGAGCCGCCCGACCAGCCTGAAATCGTCGTGCACACGGACAGGCAGACGCCTGCGGAATGCGTGGCGGTTATCATTGATTTCCTGAAGATGCAGTATATTGAGACAGACTGGAGCATTTGACCGACGAAGATTTTCTTTGGGCCGATTGACAACTGCGCTAGGATGGGATGCGGGAAAGGACGGCATGGCGAAATCGGAATCGAAGACCCGCAGTTCACAGCAACAGCCGCTGGTTCGGCAGTTCTCCGTGTTTCTCGAAAACAAAGTCGGCGCGCTGCTTGATCTGACGCGCACGTTGAGCGAGTCCAACGTCCATGTCTGTGGCATCTCGGTGGTGGACACGGCCGACGCCTCGGTGGTGCGCATCGTGGTGGACGATCCCGAACTCTGTCACGAGGCGCTGGCGGAAGCAGGAATTCCGGCCAACGAATCCAACGTCGTGGTGGTCGAGATGCCGCGCGGCCCCGAAAAACTCGACACCGTGCTCCGTTGTCTGGTCGCCGCCGAGGTCAACATCCAGTACACGTATTCCCTGATGGTGCGGCCCCACGACAAGGCGCTGCTGGCGTTGAACTGTGAAGACCCCGAGTTTGCCCGCGACGTGTTGTTGAAAGCGGACTTTGGTGTTTTGGGCCAGAAGGACATTTCACGCTGATGACGGACAGACCCGCTCCGACAGGCATGGCTATCGTGATCTGCGACCAGATCATCGAGGACAAGCTCACGGGCAAGAAATCGCTGATCGGGATTTTCAACCAGATTGCGACGCAAAATTTTCCGTGCCGTCATCCGCAAGTGTGCGTTTTTGTCTCGCTCACCGAGGGCCGGGGACAATGTGCCGCGCGGTTGCGGATCGTGCATGACGAGAGCAACCACGTGGTGGCCGAGGTCAACGGCAACATCCAGTTCCCCGACGTTCACACGGTGGTCGAGTTGAACTTCAACTTGGTCGGCCTCGTGTTCCCGGAACCCGGCGTGTACGCGATCGAGTTTTACTGCGATGATGCGCTGGTCCTCGAGCGCCGCTTCCACGTCACCCACGTCAAACCCCCGCAGGGCCCGCCGCCGTCAGAGATGTAGCCGCTAGCACAGTGCCTCTCGCCGTGGAATGATGCCTGACGGCGCGAATTGACAAAAACGCCCGGATCTGGTATTAGATAAGCCTAAAGTGTGATTCCAATCCGCTATGGAAAGCGCAACGCACAGCATATTGAGTAACAGTTCCCGCGCGACGCTGGTAAGCGTCGTGGTGGTCGTGCTGGTGCGTGCCGTCGCGCCGTAGCGGGAACGAATCGAGAATTTCAACCCCCGCGTCGGCGCGAGCCGGCGGGGGTTGCGCTTTTCCAGGCCCACCAACTCACGCCGGTCGTCGCGGGGACAACCGCGAAGGGACAAACGACCATGATCAGAATGACCGGTGCACAAATCATCATCCGCTTGCTGGAGCGCCAGGGCATCCGCGTTATCAGCGGGATCCCCGGCGGCGCGAACCTGCCGTTGTACGACGCGCTATCGCGCAGCCGCTCGATTCGGCACGTTCTGGCGCGTCACGAACAAGGGGCGGGGTTCATCGCCCAGGGCATCGCGCGGGTCACCGGTACGCCTCAGGTGTGTTTCGCGACGTCGGGCCCGGGCGCGACGAACGTGCTCACGGCGGTCGCCGATGCCAAGCTCGATTCCGTTCCGCTCGTGTGCATCACCGGGCAGGTGCCGGGCGGGTTGATCGGGACCGACGCGTTCCAGGAAGTCGATACGTACGGCATGAGCATGCCGATTACGAAGCACAACCGTTTAGTGCGCTCGGCGGTAGAATTGCTGGAGGTGATTCCTGACGCGTTCCGCATCGCCGCGTCGGGGAGGCCGGGTCCTGTGCTTATCGATGTCACGAAGGACGCGCAAACCGGGGTCGTCGAGTTCGCGTCGTGGCCTGAGCCGGGGGCTCCGGATCGGGGTCCGCAGATTGACCCGGCCGACATTGAGCAAGCTGCGGCGCTGATCAAGCGCGCGCGGCGACCGGTGTTGTACCTCGGCGGCGGCGTCATCCACGCGGACGCAGCCGCATTGGCCACGCGGTTGGCCGAGAAGGCGAGCATACCCACGACGATGACCCTGATGGCGTTGGGCGCGATGCCGGCGGGTCACCCGTTGGCCTTGGGCATGTTGGGGATGCACGCGGCGCGGTACACGAACATGGTCTTGGAGCGGTGCGATTTGCTGATTGCCGCGGGAGCGCGGTTTGACGATCGCGCTACCGGCAAGGTCGCGGAGTTTTGCTCGCACGCGGAGGTTATTCACATCGATATCGACGCGAGCGAACTCGGCAAGATCAGGGCCGCACATATTGGCATCCACGGCGACGTGGGGCAGGCGTTGCGGGCGCTGCTGCCGCTGGTTGAGCCGATGCCGCGCCGTGAATGGTTGGAGGACGTGGCGGACTTGCGAACGAGGTTTCCGCTACGAACGACGGGCCTCGGGGACCTCCGGACGCCGTACGGATTGATCGCTCACGTTGCCGGATTGGCAGGTGACGACGCCATCATCACGACCGACGTGGGACAGCACCAAATGTGGACGGCGCAGATGTATCCGTTCCGCCGTCCGCGCCAGTGGCTTACCTCGGGTGGCTTGGGCACGATGGGGTTCGGCGTTCCGGCGGCGATCGGGGCGGCGTTGGCATGTCCCGACCGGACAGTGGTCTGTTTCAGTGGCGACGGCAGTTTATTGATGAACTGCCAGGAGCTGGCGACCGCCGCCGAAGAGAACGTCAATGTGAAGATCGTGCTGTTGAACAACAACTCGCTGGGGTTGGTGCACCAACAGCAGCACCTGTTTTACGGGCGGAGGTTGTTCGCGTCGGATTACCGGGCGCGAGTCGATTTCGCCGGCTTGGCGAGGAGCCTCGGGGTGAAGGCATACGACTTGGCGGATGACGACAAGCCGGCGGCGACGCTGGCGCGGGCCCTTCACGAACCGGGACCGTGCCTGATTCACGCGTTGATCGACACGGATGAGAAAGTGTACCCGATGGTGCCGCCCGGGGCCGCCAACCGGGACATGATCGGGCATGAGGACCCGGCGGCAGTGATTGCCTGAATGGACGATTGCGGCCGCTGCCACGTCGAACCGCCGCAGGGCCCGCCTGCGGCGGAGATGATGTAGTCGCAAGTTTCATACGTGGCCGCCTGCCGCTCATCGTGCATCCGAATAGCCCAGCTCCTTCTTGACCCTCGCGCCTGCGCTCGATTCACTCAAGGCACTTCTCCAGGAAGAAACGGTCAGGCCTACAACCCGCTTACTTGCCTGTCTTGCGGCCAGTCAACGGTGAACCCGTAGCTGATTTCAGCTTTGTCGCGCGGCTTGAGGTTCAACTCCCAAGTGAGCTTGCCGGTTGGCTCGTCGGTCTTGACCGGCTTTGGCGACGCGTCGGTGACTACAACTTTGATCTCTTGGTTGGCGGAGACGGGAATGTTTTCGTACAGAGCAACTGATATCGGCTTGTTCTTATAGTTTTCGGCGGTGAGTTTGTAGCCGAAGGCTTGCACGTTGCGTTTGTTGAAGATGCCCGACTTGTCGCGTTTGGCTTTGATCTCCTCGCGTTTGATGCGCACGCCTTCGTCCACGCCGAGGAACAAATCGAACTTCGCCGACTCCGGCACCAGTCCGATGAAGCCGGTGCCAACAAAGTCCGGCCCCATG
Source organism: Verrucomicrobiia bacterium (assembly GCA_049511095.1). Taxonomy (GTDB): domain Bacteria; phylum Verrucomicrobiota; class Verrucomicrobiia; order Palsa-1439; family Palsa-1439; genus Palsa-1439. The sequence goes on along the minus strand of JBEKYJ010000122.1, from coordinate 7,506 downwards.
AACACATTGACCGGGCCGCCGAGGAACGGCGCGTCCGTCGTGTTGGTCACCGCCGCCTTCAAATACGCAAATGACGACAGCCTCGGTGTGGCAGCGTATGAGAACTCGGCCGACAACGCATAGCTGGCCATCGACAACCGGTGCGGCTCGCCGTCGCTTGGCACATCGGCAGCGCGAGGAGCGCGGAACGACACCGACGTCGTCGCTTGTTCTGCTGTCATCACAGCCTGAGCCGCAGTGATGGTGGCGCTTTGCTGAAACTCATTTCCAGCGTCTTTATTGGCGGGCTTTGCCGAAACATTGTAGAGCGAGGGCGATGCAGGAGCGCTGAGTTCGCGTCTGACTCCCTCGCTTTCTAACGGCACCGCTTCGGGGTAGCTTACGGTCCATTTGGTCAGTTCCGGCATGCGCGCGCCGACAGCAGGACGCGCGGTGGAGAGAGTGAGATTGACGCCCTGCCAATCTTCGCCGGTCTGCTGGCGCACAACGGCGTTGCAGGTGAGTTCAACTTTGCCGGCATCGGTTGCAGCGCGCGCGTCGTAACTCGGTGTCCACGAAGCACCGCCGATGACGTAGGAAACCTGCAGCCGCAGCTGGGTTGCTTCCTTGGCGTTGACGGTAACGACAGCCGTCTTCTCGGCGCGAGTAGCGGCGGCGCTCGATTTGTTGAAATCGGCTTGTGTGGCTTGGATTTTTCGGTCCAACTCCCGGCGCTCAGAGGTGATCTTGCGGCTTTCTTCCTCAAGACGGGAGAGATCGCTGCCGAGATAAGTCTGGAAATCTTTGAGTTGGGCGACATCGAGCTTGTTAATTTGAATGTCGCGAGAAACGTCGCCGGCGGCTTTGATTTGGATCTGATGCAGGTATTCGCGTTGCTGATCGAGCACGCGCTGACGGGCATCGAGTACGGTTTGTTGGTCGCGCAGCGCTTCGAGTTTGGATTCAAGTTCGGCGGCTTTCTCGTCGCGGACGCGTTCGTGCACGACGCGGCGGGTCTCGACGTCCTGGATGGTGACCGTCTGACCGGCCGTGCCGGTCGCGCGCACTGAATCATCCAGCAGGTTGACCGGGAGGTTGGCAAGTGCCACGCGGCTTTCGCCGGCCGGCAGCTGTACTTCGGTTGTTCGGGTGATCTGGGCGCGGTCTGGATAGACGGTGACTGCGGTGATTTGGCTTTGTGCCGGCAGCGGTTCGGCAGCGCGAACGGTGCCGGCGATGATGGCGATCAGACAGAGGGCGTGTTTCATGATGATTCCTCCAGTTGCTGCATTGGACACCTTTTTGGCGGCAATGTTTCCCTACCAGTGGAAATTTTACAGGTTTTTGACAAGATCAGCGAGTTCCTCCCGGGGGCCGTCGTGATGTTGGGCGATGGCGAGTTGGAGGGCGTGTTCGAGGACCGGCTTGGCGCTCTGAGTCTCGCCTGCGGCGAGTAAAGACTTGCCGAGTTGGATGTGCACGACCATCCAGTCGGGTTTCTTCTGGCAGAGGGCGCGCAGGTGCTCGAGGGCGCCGGCGTAGTCGTTCGCGTCGACGTACGCCTGGGCGAGATTGAAGCGGGAGAGATCGTTGTCGGGGAATCGCTGCCATAGCTCGAGCGCCTGGGCGATTCGGTCGTGACTCATGGCGTTCTTCTACGCTAGGCTCTCGCGGCGTGGAAAGTAAATTCTACCAGGCCGACGAGCGTCGCGCGGAGAAAGTGCACGAGTTGTTCGCCACGATCGCGCGCCGCTACGATCGGCTCAACGACATCATGAGCGCGGGCCAGCACCGGCGCTGGAAACGGCGGCTGGTGGAGTTGGCGGGCGAACCGCGCGACGTGCTCGACCTGTGTTGCGGCACGGGCGACATCGCATTGATGTTCGCGCGACGTGGCGCAACTGTGACGGGAGCAGACTTTACCTGGGAAATGCTGCAGGTGGCGGCGACGCGTTGCGGCCGTGAAAAGGTTTCGCGGCTGGAATGGATTCGGGCGGATGCGTTGCGGTTGCCGTTCGGCGAGAACTCGTTCGATGTGGTGAGCGTGGGGTACGGCTTGCGGAACCTGGCGAACATTGATTTGGGGTTGCGTGAAATCCTGCGCGTGCTGCGGCCGGGCGGGAAGTTTCTGTCGCTCGACTTCGGGAAGCCGGAGTCGAAGCCGTTTCGGGCGGCGTATTTCGGCTATTTGCGGGTGGTATTGCCGATTTTGGGGCGCCTGTTTTGCGGCGACCCCGATACGCACGGCTACATTTTGGCGTCGCTGCAGAATTACCCGGCGCAGCGCGGAACCAAGGAGTTGATGGAATCGTGCGGCTATTGTGAATGCGGGTTCGAGGAGTTCTCCCGGGGATCGATGGCGATCAACTATGGGTCGAAGCCGCAGTAACGACCTCAACAACCGGTCAAGATGGTGACGCCGTCGACCATTTTGCAGACGTGGACGGCGTATTTGTCCGCCAAATCCGGGTAACGACGGGGATACTCCTTGTCCACGGCGGCCTGGAGGGTCTTGAGGCTCTCCGCGCGCACCAGCGCGCCTGCCGCGCCTTTGTCGCCGCCGCCGAGCATGCGTTCGCCGAGCACACCGGGAACCGTACGGGCGATGTCGCACATCGTTTCCAGTTCGGGGCCGGAAATCCTGTAGTCATCCCGCAGACCGATACCGTCCTGGCGGAAGATCGCGCCGACGGTCTCGATGTCACCCAATTTCCAGGCATCGAGCATGCGCGGGAATCGCTGCTGGGCGTGGAAAAGGTACTTGAGACGGTCACAGAGGTCGGGACGCGATTTGCCATAGCTGGCCAGCACGCGATCATACAGTGCCTGGTCCCGAATATCGGCGAGACAGGTGAAGCCGAAATCTTTTCCCGCGAGAGTGACGAGTTCTTCGCACTCGGCGCGGCGGATTTTGTATGTGGAATTCTCCAAACCGGGCCGGACGGTACCGGTGTCGAGGCTGACGAACCGAAAATCGATGGCGTGCTTGCCGAGCGGCACGTAACGAATCGAACGGCTCTTTGGATCGTAGTGGGTGCCCAAGCCCGCGCGGGCGAAATAAATCATGATTTGGTCGAGCTTTCCGCAGGGGGAACCGATGTAATCGTTTTCAACGGCCTGTGCCAGGTCGACGATCTTCATGCCCTCCGGCGGCGCGATGCTGTTCACTTCGAGGAAGGTGAGGATCAGGTTGATACAAAGGGAAGCGGAGCGCGACATGCCGCCGCCGGGAATGTTGCCATGAAGCACGGCGTCAAAACCGCGGCCTAGTTCAAATCCCTGCCGTTGCAGGATGTAGTTCACGCCGAAGGGAAACCGGGCCCAAGTGTGGGCGACGGCTGTCGATTTCGGGGCGGGCACGTCACCGAGCTTGAAGTCGATGATGCCGTCGTTGGGAAGGTTGCCGCTGTACAGGCGAACGCGGTCAGAGTTGTTGGGATGCCAAGCCAGCCAGATAAAGCGATCGGTGCCGACGCCGAACAGTGCGGTGCCGTTGTAATCGCCGTGCTCGATGCCGAGACAGAAGCGGGAAGACGTGCGACGAATGGCGCCGCCGTGAACCCGGAGACTGGTTTCCTCGGCAAGACGCGCGAGAGTCTCTCGCGCTTCACGATCAGAGCCTGAATTCATCATCGTTTGCCTGTCGGATGCGCAGGCTAACACACGCGATGCGGCTGGGTCTAGTGGCGACACGACGCGGGTGTTTGGACATGGGTTGCGTGGGGGTCGGGGGGGGCATTGAAGCACGATAAAACTGCCCCGAAGAGCCTTTTTTGCTTGATGTATTTGCCTGGGGGGATAAAGATTCGATTGACAATATTCCCCATGGAAGGAAGCGCCATGAAAAGAACTCTCTGCGATGGTTGCCTTGACTTGGACGGGGTGAGGCTCGTTCGAAGTGTTGGATTGATAGTGCTCAGTGCCTTGATCGCGGGTTGTCCCGCCAGCAAGGAAGAAGCGCCCGAACCCACCCGAGCGGCGGGTAGTGAAGGGAAGATTATCATCAGAGGCTCGAACACGATTGGGGAAGAATTGGCTCCGCGCCTCATCGCTGAATACAAGAAAGACCATCCCAAGGCCGAGTTTGACATTGAAACCAAGGGCACGGCGTATGGAATGGGGGCGTTGATGGGCTCGCGATGCGATATTGCCGGAGCTTCCCGATACCCGAGCAAAGAGGAAGTGGAACTGGCCAAGCTGCGTGGCGTGATCTTGAATGATTATGTCATCGGCGCGTACAGCGTGGCGGTGGTGGTCAATGCCAAGAATTCCCTGGGGAACCTGACGCAAAACCAAGTGGAAGATATTTTCACCGGGGCCGTCCAGAACTGGAAGGATGTGGGCGGGGCGGAGGGTCCCATTCACTTGTACGTGCGCGATCCGATTTCAGGGACGTATTTGGGGTTCCGGGAATTGGCGATGGGCAACAAGCCGTACGCCGCCCGCCCGAATTTATTCACGAATTACGAGGGCATCGTGAAAGCGGTGGCCCAGGATCCGAATGGGATTGGTTATTCAAGCACCGAGTCGGCGAAGGACGACGGGACGAAGGTGCTGTCCATTTCCGGAGTGAAACCAAGCATGGCTTCGGTGAACAAGAACGAGTACCACTACGCGCGCGTCCTCCATCTGTACACCAACCAGGAGAAGGAAACGACGGGGACCCACGATTTCATCCAGTTTGTGAAGTCAGCGCGCGGGCAGCAGGTTCTCAGACAAATGGGCTTCGTGCCCGCACCTTGACCCGTCTTGGACGACACAGCCAACCGTTTCTGTTGTCGCGACCAGCGATACGCTACTCGGCTAGGGCGAAGCGTTTTTTCACGGAATCCAGCACGGTGGCGATGAGAATCTGGGTAACCGCGCTCAAGAAGTCGTAATCGAGTGTGTCGGGTGTGTCGGTTTCCCGGTGGTAATGGTGGTTGCGAAATTCCGACGTGTCGGTCCACATGACCGCAGGGATGTCGGCCCTCCAGAATGGCACGTGGTCGCTTCGTCCAAGAACCGGGACGAGTTTTTCAATTCCGCCATAAACCTTCAGGCTCAGCACCGGAAAGCCCGGGCGGTACGTCTTGGCTGTTCGCAAGATGGCGCTGGCGATGGCGGTCGAATCGTGATTCGCGAGGATGCCGAGGAAATCGCCGCGGTCCGGTATCTGGATCGGCAAGCCTGTCGGAATGGACTGGGAAGCGGGGCGGTGATTGCAGCAGCCGACCATCTCCAGAATGTGGGCCTCGCGAACCGCGAACGATTTGCCTGCAACAATTCCTTCCACAAAGTCGGCACTGCCCAAAAGGCCGTCTTCCTCGCGGTTGAAGGAGACGTAGCAGACAGGACTTTCAGGAGCGTGTTCGGCCAACACCTTGGCGCAGGCCAGCATCGCGGCGACCGCGCTCGCATTGTCGTCGGCACCGGGGCAGCCGGGGACGCTGTCGTAGTGCGCGCCGACGAGGATTAGCGACTGGGAGGCCGCTCCCACGGGGTTACCGGGCGCAAGGGCAACGACGTTCGCGTACTCGCCGTGGAAGTGGGTCTCGTAGCCGTAGGAGCGGAGTTGCCGGGCGATCCAATGACCGGTCAGGCGGTTGTTTTCCGGTTCCAGTTCGTAATGACGCGGGATGGCCACGACGTCGACAATCTCGCGGAGGAGGGATCTGGACACGGCATCCGTGGCGCGCTTGATGGCGGCATGGGGGGCATTAGCCTTGGCATCGGCGGAGTGTTCTACCAGCATGGCTTGTGAGCGGATCGTAAGGGAGATGGGACGGGAGGCCAAGATTTTCCTCGGGGCTGCGCGGCTGCGGGCATGCCTTGACCGCGCTCTATCGGCGGACTAGAATTGCCCTGCAAGTTCCACGCGAATGACGACGGAGAGGTGGCTGAGTGGTCGAAAGCGGCGGTCTTGAAAACCGTTAGGCGCGCAAGCGTCTCGGGGGTTCGAATCCCTCCCTCTCCGCCACAAGCCGACAAGCCCGCTATGTTCGAGTCCGCGGCAGGCGGGCCCGCCAGAAAAGCTTTGACAGGGCGGGTAAAGGTTTGGTACAAGAATGGTGAAGCTAGGACGTGGTGGACTGTTTTTGTGAGTGGTTCGCGAGAGAATCTGGAGGAATGTAGTTGTATGTGTAAATGACTGTGTTTGCCCGAGAAGGGTGGGCGCGGTCGTTTTTGTTTTTCCCGCCAAAAGGAGTTTTCCACCAAGAAATATCATCCCCAAGCAATACCGCCGAGGAGGTGAGCAAGACATGGCACGCGGAACAGTGAAGTGGTTCAATGAAAAGAAGGGTTTCGGATTCATCCAGCAGGAGGGCGGACCGGACGTATTCGTCCACTTTTCGTCGATCCAGGGTGACGGATTCAAGACGTTGGCCGAAGGTCAAACGGTCGAATTTGAGGTCATTCAGGATGCGAAGGGCGCAAAGGCCCAGAACGTGACCCGGGTCTAGGCGGCTCCAGCAGGGGGAAACAGGCAGTTTGCTGTGAATTGCAGCACAGGAGCAGCGGTGCGTGTTGTGTAGTGGGACGGCATTGTTTAAGCTCTATTTTGGCTGTGGGATGCCTTGGCGACATGGGTTGGAAGGCAGGAAATCCGGGCTAAAGCGGGCAGCTGAAAGAAAGTTCTTGCATCGGCATGGCCGGCTCAGTACGTTGACGGCCCTTTCGCGGGAACCAGGCTGCGGGGCGGTTGCGGGGATTTGTTCGTCGGGGCTTGACAGGCGATGCAATAGGGGGTAGATAGTTGGTGCTTGTGGGGGAGGAAGTTCGGACAGTTCTTTAGGAGTGCGACAAGCCTGAATCCCGAAAATGGGACTTTTGTCGCCAGAGAACGGCGGCGATCAGCGGGTAGACATCAGCGTTCAGCTAGAAGGCTGAGGGTTGATTGTCTGAAAGTTGATTGCGCACCCCGGTGAGAATCGGGGTCCGCGGTGTTCTTTGAAAATTGAAATGTGCGATACGTGAGAGCCCACGTTTGTCTCGGCGCGAGCCGGGGCAAACTTTGAGTGAAGTAACAAAAACCAGTCGGGGAGCCCTGACTGGTTGCTCAACGTGGAATCGGTCGGATCAGCGATGGCCCGAAAGGGTCATGGCAAGCCTCGAAGCAATTCGGGGCAGGTCTGGTTGATTTTATTACGGAGAGTTTGATTCTGGCTCAGAACGAACGCTGGCGGCGTGGATAAGACATGCAAGTCGAACGGGAGTTTATTTATAGCAATATGGGTGAACTCTAGTGGCGAAAGGGTGCGTAACACGTAGCTTACCTACCTCAATGTGGGGGATAGCTCGGCGAAAGCCGGATTAATACCGCATGTGACTGTAAGGTCAAAGCTGGGGATCGTAAGACCTGGCGCAATGAGATGGGGCTGCGGCCTATCAGCTAGTTGGCGGGGTAATGGCCCACCAAGGCTTGGACGGGTAGCTGGTCTGAGAGGACGACCAGCCACACTGGAACTGAGACACGGTCCAGACACCTACGGGTGGCAGCAGTCGAGGATTTTTCTCAATGGGGGAAACCCTGAAGGAGCGACGCCG
>JBEKYJ010000121.1:0-12231 GCA_049511095.1 Verrucomicrobiia bacterium | reverse complement strand
CGATGCGCGACGCATTCGGCGAGGCGCTACTCGCACTGGCACCGGATGTCCCCGAGATGGTTGTCCTCGATGCCGACGTGTCCACGAGCGCGCGCACGGCGGCGTTTGGACAACGCCACGTGAGCCGGTTTTTCAACGTCGGAGTGGCGGAAGCGAACATGCTGGATATCGCTGCCGGGATGGCGACCTGCGGGTTGCGGCCGATCGTCAGCACCTTTGCCGTGTTCCTGTCGTTGAAAGGCGCTGATCAGGTGCGCAACATCATTTGCTACAACAAACTGCCGGTCATCCTGGCGGGCAACTACGGGGGGCTTTCGGATTCTTACGACGGAGCCAGCCATCAATCGATTCTCGACATTGCGATCATGCGGGCGATGCCAAATCTGACCGTCGTCGTTCCGGCCGATGGGGTCGAGTTGCGTCAGGCGCTCGAGGCCGCCTTGCGTCGGGATGGCCCCACCTACATCCGCATCTGTCGGAATCCGACGCCGGTGCTTTTTGCCGACGCGCCTCCGCTCGAAATCGGAAAAGTCCGCAAGCTCAAAAGCGGCAGCGATCTTACCATTGCCGTCTGCGGCGTCCCGACGAGCATGGCCATCGAAGCCGCAGACCGTCTCGTGCAACGCGGCGTCTCGGCGGACCTGCTGGAAGTGGCGACGATCAAGCCGATCGACGCCGAAACTCTGGTCATCTCGGCCCGCAAGACCGGTAAAGTACTGACCGTCGAAGAACACACCATCCACGGCGGTTTGGGAAGCGCTGTCGCCGAAGTCTTGTCGCAGCGTGCTCCAACGAGGATGAGCATGATTGGGATTGAGGACCGGTTTACGGAATCGGGCGCCTACGATGCCCTCTTGCACAAGTATGGAATCTCAGTCGATCGCATTGAATCCGAAGCGCTGCGGTTGTTGAACCCGGAGTGAGAAGGCCCCATGTGGCAACAGGATTACACTCCGGTGGCGCACAGCGTTGGCTGGTCCGCTCTTTTCGCCTCGCTGCCGATGCTCGTGCTGTTGTTTCTGCTGGCGATCCGGCGAAAGCCGGCGTGGATATCGGCCATCGCCAGCTTAATCACGGCGATCCTGATGGTCTGGCTGGTGTATCGGATGCCGCCGGTCAGAATCTTCTCCGCTACGCTGTTTGGGATGGCGTTCGGTTTGCTCCCGATCGGTTGGATCACGTTCAATGCGATTCTCCTCTACCGGGTCACGCTGGAGACCGGACAGTTTGAGGTGATCAAGAGTTCCCTGACGATGTTGACGAGCGACTGCCGGTTGCAGGCGTTGCTGATTGCGTTCGCGTTCGGCGCCTTCATCGAAGGAGCCGCCGGTTCCGGCGTGCCCGTTGCCGTCGGGGCCGCCATGCTCACCGGCATGGGTTTCAACCGGCTTAAGGCCGCGGGAATCTGTCTGCTGGCGAACACGGCTCCCGTTGCATTCGGGGCGATCGGCCTGCCCATTCTGACCCTCGCCAAAGCCACGGATCTGCCACTCGCCAGCCTCAGCGCAACCGCCGGCCGAATCAGTGCACCGCTCTCTCTCTGCGTGCCGGCCTACATGGTTGTGCTCGTTGCGGGCCGGAAAGGGCTGCGCGGCGTGCTGCCCGCCGCCCTGACCTGCGGCGTCTCTTTCGCTGTCGTGCAGGTGACCGTTTCCAACCTGATCGGACCGGAGTTGACCGACATCTTAGCCGCCCTCACGGCCATCACGAGTTTGGTCCTGTTGTTCAGAATATGGCAGCCGAGAGAATGCATTCCGGCCGACGCGACGACCACTACCGCGGTGCCGTCCACTCGCTACAGCGTCTCGGAAATCTTTCGGGCCTGGTTGCCTTATGCGCTGTTGGCTGGCTGTGTCTTGTGTTGGGGCATGCCGGCTTTCAAGGCGGTGCTCGTCAAGACCAGCATCTCCATCGAATGGCCGGCTCTGCATCAACTCGTGAGGCGGATGCCGCCGGTCGTTGCGACGGCATCGCCTTACGAAGCCAGGTACAGTCTCGATTGGCTCGCCAGTCCGGGCACGGCCTGCCTGATCGCCAGCGTGTTGGCCGCGCTGTTTGCCGGTCTGTCGCCAGCCCGATTCGTTCGGGTATTCCTCAGCACGCTCAAACAGATGTTTCTGCCGTTGGTGACCATCGCTTCGGTGTTGGGGCTGGCATTTCTGATGAATTACTCCGGCGCGACCGCCACGCTCGGACTTGCGTTTGCGGCAACCGGCATTCTCTTTTCGTTCTTCAGCCCTCTGCTGGGGTGGATGGGCGTGTTCCTGACCGGCTCGGATGCCTCCAGCAACGCTCTCTTCGGCAACCTGCAAACGACGGCTGCCAGACAGATCGGTCTGAATCCGGTCCTTACCGCCGCGGCCAATTCCACCGGTGGCGTGATGGGCAAGATGATCAGCGTCCAAAGCATCGCCGTCGCCGCAGCCGCCACCGGCATGAAACCGACGGAAGAGTCTCAACTCTTCCGATTTACATTTTGGCACAGCGTCCTGCTCGTCAGCATGATCGGCGCGGTGACGACAATCTATGCCTACGTCATCCCCTGGATCGTCCCTTGAGCAGCAGGTAAGCGAACACTGCTTGCCTTTGCCGGGTGTTTTGGCATCATGAGCCTTGTTCTCACCCTATTCGGTTAATCCAGAAGGGAGTCATGTCCTCGAAGGAGTGCGTCGTTCAATTCCGCGTGCGCTACAGCGAGACCGACCAGATGGGTACGTTCTACAACTCGCGCGCGTTGGAATGGTTCGAATGCGGACGCACTGAGCTTCTCCGCTCTCTCGGCCTGCCGTATGCCGAGATGGAGAAGCGTGGCGCCTTTCTGCCCGTCGTCGAGGCGCACGTGGAGTATCGCGGTCGCGCCCGCTACGATGATCTCTTGCAGATGACAAGCCGCGGTTCACTCGTCGGCAAGGCGCGCCTTCGCGTGGATGTGGATATTGTGCAGGGCAACGGCGGCGCCCCTGTTGCCCGCGGCTATACGATTCATGCGGTGACCGACCCCACTGGCAAACCGATCCGACCTCCGCCCTGGCTGGCAGAGTTATTCGCCAACGGGGTAAATGATGAACGCCGCCGCTGACCGCTAGGCTTGCGAGAAAAGATTGCAGATCGCTGGGCGGAGATTTATCGTCCTTCCAAATGGCGAGGAGGCTTATGTCCAAGATAGCGGTTTATCCCGGCGGCTTTGATCCGATCACCAACGGTCACCTTGACATCGTCCGTCGGGCGTCGCAGATGTTTGACCGGGTGGTGGTCGCGGTCGCCTCCAGTGTCGACAAGCACCCGTTGTTCGATATCGATGAGCGCATCGACATGGTGCAGAAGGCCGTCGCGGGACTGCGCAATGTCCAAGTGGACCGGATTGACGGGTTGCTGGTCAACTACGTGCGGCGCAAGCGGGCCGCCGTGATTGTCCGTGGATTACGTGCGGTGTCGGACTTCGAATTTGAATTCCAGTTGGCCCTCATGAACCGCAAGTTGGATTCGCGAATCGAGACAATCTTCCTCATGACGAAGGACGAGTATACGTTCATCAGTTCGCGGCTGGTGAAGGAAATCAGCCAATTGGGCGGGGACGTGAGCGGTTTTGTTCCCCGCGGGGTCAAGCGCACATTGGCCCATAAGTTCGGCGCCGCGCGGTTACGGTGAGGCCTGCATGGACTCGATCAAACAATTCCTTCAACGGGACCAGTACGCGAAACATTGCGGCATTGAGTTGGTATCCGCTTCCCCGGGACACGCCGTGGCGAAGATGCGACTTCGACCATGGCATTTGAACGCGATGGGCAGCGCCCAAGGCGGAGCCATCTTCACTCTGGCCGACTTTGCGTTTGCGGCCGCGTCCAATGCGCATGGGACCGCGGCGGTGGGGATCAATGTCAGCATCACCTATCTCAAAGGAGTGCAGTCGGGGGTATTGACGGCTGAAGCGCGGGAGGTGGGACTGAATCCCAAGCTCGGAAGTTACACGGTTGACATCCGAGATGAGACGAGCGCGCTCATTGCCGTGTTTCAGGGGTTGGTCTATCGCAAGAGTGAAAGTCTTGAGTCGGTGGTGCAGCGCGACAGTTGACGAAATGGCGTGATCTTGTGTGAACCAAAAGCTTGTCCTTGCTTAATCCCTTCGGGGCCCATGCCTTGGAAGCGAATGCTGGCCACATCACGGGCAGCGTCGATGAAGAGTTGCGTCAATCCCACTGACCACTGTTCCGGCATCTGGTCATTCAGCAGACACGGGTTGCGGATAAGTATTTTTACCTTGCGCCGCCACGATCCCCCGTCGCACTTTTCGACCTCCCTTTACAGGAGTGCGTCAACCAGAATTGGCGCATTGAAATAATCTCGAAAATGGCTGCGGGGACGAGCATAATGCCACCTACCGATTTCTACAGCGCAAGAAAGGAACCATGGACATCAGTATTGCAGTCGTTCCCGTGGCCGGGCTGGGTACGCGGCTCTTGCCCGCGACCAAGTCACAGCCAAAAGAAATGTTGCCGGTCGGGCGCAAGCCAGTCGTCCAGTACGTGGTGGACGAACTGGCCCGGGTCGGGATGAAGCGGGTGTTGTTCATCACCGGTCCCGGCAAGACCTCCCTGGAAAACCATTTTGACCTGAATGACGAGTTGGTTCGCGTATTACGAGAGACCGGCAGGGAAGAGTCGTTGGCGGAGTTGGAATTTGAGCGTGCGGCCATCCAGTATTTCTACACGCGGCAGCGCCAACTGCTGGGATTGGGGCATGCGATCCTGTGCGCGGAAGCGTTCGTCGCCAACCAGCCCTTTGTCGTGGCCTTGGGCGATTCCATCATCGGTCTGCAGGCCCAGAGTGACATCGTCCAACGGATGAAACGTTGTTTCGTGGACAAGTGTGCCGTCGCCGTGATCGCCTTCGAGGAAGTTGCGGCCAACGAAGTGCATCAATACGGGATTGCCAAGCCCAAGAGTGACGGGGAACTGTTCGAGATCGAAGACCTCATCGAGAAACCATCCCAGTCAGAGGCTCCCAGCAATCTGGCCATCGCGGCCCGCTACGTCCTGGCACCGAGCGTTTTTGAAGCCATTCGGCGCATCCATCCCGGCAAAGGCGGTGAAATTCAGATCACAGATGCCATACGCCTCATGATTCGAGACGGAGGCAAAGCCTATGGCATCCGCTTGAGCCGGGACGAACGGCGGTATGATATTGGAAACTTCCAGTCTTATTTCCGGGCCTTCGTGGAGTTTGCCCTGGCCGATAAGAAACAAGGGCCGGCCCTGCGCAAGCACCTGGAGACATTGCTGAATGATCATCATTCGTAAACGGGCCTACGCCCGAGCCGGGCTTCTGGGAAATCCGTCGGACGGCTACCACGGCAAGACCATCTCCATTATCGTGCGCAACTTTTGGGCGGAGGTCGTGCTGTATGAGTGGGACTCCGTGGACATTATGCTCACGGAAGACGACCGCGCCCGCTTTAGTTCCATAGACGACCTGGTAAAGGACGTAAAACTACACGGCTACTACGGTGGCATCCGGTTGATCAAAGCCACCATCAAACGGTTTGTTGACTACTGCCGGGCGCATCAGTTGACGTTTCCGAACCGCAACTTTTCCGTGCGCTACCAAACCAATATACCGCGACAGGTGGGGCTGGCTGGTTCCAGTGCCCTGATTGTTGCGACCTTGCGCTGCCTCATGGAGTTCTACGGTGTCGACATCCCGCACGAAGCCCAGCCCATACTGGTGTTGTCGGTGGAAAAAGATGAACTGGGCATCGGGGCCGGGCTCCAAGATCGTGTGATACAGGTTTATGAAGGGCTGGTCTACATGGATTTCGACAAGGCTCACGAACACCTCGTCGGAGGTTTGAAATGCTATCAATACGAGCCGATGTCCCCCAGTCTGTTGCCGCCTCTGTACATTGCCTACCACAACAGCCTCAGTGAGCCGACCGAAGTGTTCCACAACGACATCCGAGGACGGTTCGACCGGGGGGAGGTGAAAGTCGTCGATGCCATGAAGCACTTTGCCGAGCTTGCCGCGCGGGGACGCGAGGCGCTGCTCCAGCGTGATACGAAGCAGTTGGCGCGACTCATTGACGAGAACTTCAACACCCGACGAAGTATTTACAATCTGGCTCCCTGGCAGATTCAAATGGTTGAGGTCGCCAGGCAGTGTGGTGCCAGCGCCAAGTTTGCCGGCTCAGGCGGCGCCGTCATCGGCACGTATGACGATGAGGCAATGTACCAGGAGTTGTGCGCCACGCTGGCCGCAATCGGTTCCCGGGTTATCAAGCCGCAGATCCAATAGGCTCTATGAAGGTGGTTATCGGTTCGTCTGCGGCTGAGGGGCCCGTCTGGTTTTAGGCGCTGAGTTATGAAAGAATGGCGGCATGGTTTCATCCGAAAATGGTTTGGTTCGCCGCCACGACCAACGCCCTGTACTATGTAAAACTGATCCCCATTGGGCCGCCACCCTCTCTGCATAATAGTGATTGAGCAGTCCCCCCAACGCCCGTGCAATCAAACAACTCCTCCTTGCTGAATTTCTTCCGGTAGCATCGCGGCGAGGAACATCCCATGCTTTGGAAGCGAATGCTGGTCACATCACGGGGAGCGTCAACGAAGAGCTACAGCAATCCCGCTGACCACTATTCCTGCATGTGGTCATTCAGCGTGCACTGGTTGCGGAGAAGGATTTGTTTGCCTTTCGGGCTGACCCGTTGCGTCCGATGCTGTAGTGGGGGCTCGCCACGGGCCATTGCAGGGTTGCCGTGGCTGGAGTTCCTGACTACAATAAAGGTCTCGTGCGAGTCTCGGGTCATGTGTGGGGATCTGTGCTGGTGGCGAGCGTTCTCGTGTCGTTGCAGTCGACGCACGCCGTATTATTCAAATCAACCGCTGACCCCACATACAACACTAACTCGCCGAGCGGCACTCTCACCAATAGCGGCTGGCAGTACGAAGGTGCTTGGGGCAGTTTTCTCGGTACGCCTGTCGCTCCGATGTTTTTCCTCGCTGCCAAGCATGTCGGAGGGACGACGGGGGAAGTATTCGTGCTGAATGGATTCACCTATCACACAACGGCGTTCTTCGACAATCCGAACAGCGATTTGCGTATGTGGCAGGTGGCGGAGACATTTCCGAGCTACGCGTTGTTCTACACGAATACCGATGAGGTGGGCAAACACTGCATCATATTCGGTCGCGGCACGCAACGCGGCCCGGCGGTCATCGTCAGCGGCGTCATCAACGGCTGGCAGTGGGGCGCCAGCGATGGCGTCGAGCGCTGGGGCGAGAACGACGTGGCAACGAACGTCGACGGCGGTGCGGGGCTTGGGGATTTTCTCTATGCGACATTCGACCGCGACGCTGGCTCGAACGAATGCCATCTTTCCGTCGGGGATTCGAGTGGCGGCATGTTCATTCAAAACGGCGGCGTGTGGCAGCTCGCGGGCATCCATTACGCTGTGGCCGGTCCGTTCAGCAACGCGGTGGACGGGACGGTGTTTGAAGCGGCGTTGCTGGACCGTGGCGGATTGTACGAGTCTGACGGCGGTGTCTGGACGTTTATCCCCAATACGGCGCAGGACAATCCGAGTGGGTTTTTCAGCACGCGCATCTCCTCACACATCGACTGGATCAACAGCGTCATCAGCGACAGCGATGTTGCCCCAGTGGCCACTTTCGGCGCGACGCCGACCTTCGGGGCGTGGCCGTTGACCGTGACGTTCACGGATACCTCGACGGGCACGGTCACGAATCGATTCTGGAGTTTCGGTGACGGCGCAATCACCAATACGTTGGCCAACATTCTGACGCACACGTATGCCGCGCGGGGCACTAACACCGTGACCCTGATCGTCGGCGGGCCGGTCGGCGTCAGTACGAATGCGCAAACCAACTTGGTCGTTGTGGTCAATCCGCCACAGCTGTCAGTCCAACCGACCAGTATCGCCTGCGGCCTGGTTGCGGTTGGCCAATCCAGCAACCAACAATTCCTTGTGATCAATACGGGCGACGAGATGTTGACTGGTGCCGCGCAGGCCAATAACGTGGGCAGTCCGTTTGCCGTCACCAGCGGCAGCTCATTCAACATTGCTGGCGGTCAGACCGGGTTGGTGAGTGTAAGTTTCAGCCCCCTGGCTGTCGGGGCGTTTACCGACTCGGTTGTGTTCGCCAGCAACGGTGGTGTCTCGACCAATGCCGTGACCGGTTCCGCCGATGTTGCGCCGACCGCCGGCTTCACCGCCAGCCCGACCAAGGGTGCGGCACCATTGCTAGTGAACTTCACGGATGCCTCCAGCGGCACGGTGACCAGTCGGGTGTGGGCTTTTGGTGACGGTGGCACGAGCACCCTGGCGAGTCCGAGCCACTCCTACACCAACGCGGGAACGTTCTCGGTCAGCTTGACGGTGCTGGGCCCACTTGGGTCGAACACGCTGCCGCAGGCGAACTATATTACCATCACGAATGTGGTGCCCGTGGCATCGTTCATTGCCAATCCGGCAGCCGGCGCCGCGCCGCTGCTGGTGAACTTCACCGACAGCTCGACGGGCACGATCACGAACCACTCTTGGACGTTCGGCGATGGCAATACGAGCGTCGCCGTCAGCCCGAGCCACACCTACTCCAATGCCGGCGTCTATTCTGTCGCACTAACGGTCTCGGGCCCGGACGGGTCGAGCGTGACCAACCGCCCTGACCTGATCACCGTAACGAATACGGTGAACGCTCCGCCGACCGTGACCATCGTACGTCCCGCGAATGGGATGTTGTATCCGCCGGTCACGAACCTGACGATCACCATTGTCGCCAGCGCCACCGCCAACGACGGCGGCGCCATCAGCAAGATTGAATTCTTTGCGGACAGCACGAAGCTCGGGGAGACGGCGTCGAACCCGGGGACAAACTTCTTGCACAATCCCACACTGGGCAGTCATGTCATCGGCGCGCGCGCGAGTGACACATTGGGTGTGACGAACATCTCCGCGGGCGTCATGATTACCGTCGGCGCCAAGAACTCGCCGTTGGGCGATTGGGAAATCACGATCAGCGGAGCCGACAAGGGGGCCCAGTTCCTGACCTTCGAGGATGACTTCAGCGCGAGCGGCTACGGGATCCGGCTCAAGACATTTGGAGAGGACGACGTGTCGGGCACTTGGGGATTTTGCGCGAAAGGTCAAGTGACGGGATCGTTTGTCGAACAGCTCGGCAGTACGACGAACTGGAACGGAACGCTGACGGCGAAGGTGAAGAGTCTCAAGAGTCTGGGCGGATCGGTCACGACGACGAATTTGGCCGCCTTCCGCTGGAAGGGCGCGCCGGCGACGACCTTCCCCGACTTGAGCGGGACATGGACCGGTGTGGTAACGATCATCAAGGCGCCGACGAGCGTGAGTTATGCGATCCGCACGAACGCAAATGACTCGGCAGTCTTCGACGTGACGACGACGCTCAATACCAACACGGTGGTGGGGCAATTGATCGCGACCTCGCGCAACGTGGTGTATGGGTATATCACGACCGGCGGCACGAACATCACCATGTCCGGCAAGTTCAATGCGACGAAGCTTTCGATGACGTTCAAGGGCACGGATATGACCGCCGACAAGGTCTCGATTCAACTTTTTAAGTAGAAGAAACAAGGCAACGCGTTCGTAGTCGCTGGACATCGCCTGACAGCTTGCCCGCCGGGGGGATCCAAGTTCCGACCTCGTCTCGCGTGGTCGTGCGCTTGTTGTGAAGTACTTGATGGGATCAAGCCGGTCAGGTGACTGAGAATATTCGGTGCCAGTCGAACGATACTCCGTGTGATCAAAAGAACCCGTCCTTGCCGAGTTTCCTCGGGGAGCATCGCGGCGAGGAACATCCCCTGCCTCGAAAGCGAAGAATGTATTCTGCGTACAGTGCCGCACCTCTGTTGAGATTGTCGATTACAGCAAGAAAGGACGGCGAGGAGATTTGATTCTCGACGGGCGATGCGGCGTCCGCGGGCATGATCGCCGTGCAACCCATCGTTTTGCAGTTGCGTTTCCTGCAGACCATGTCGGAGATCACCAGCGAGCAAAACACGACGACGTTTATTCCCTTGCCCATCGATTTGTTCACGCCGTTCCTCCGGAAGGCCGGCGTCGAGACCGCGAAACAATAGACGCTGACTCCGCACGGGATGATGCCTGCCGGGTCTGGTGATGGCCAACAGAAGGAATCGATGTTGAAGCTTCTGTTCGCGGAAGTTACAGTCCAACCTCGTGAGACTCACTTCGAGGCGTGACAGCGTCACTCGCTATCAATGGCTGGTGCTCTTCGTGGCGTGGCTCGGCTGGGTGTTCGACTCGATGGACGCGACGATCTACGCGCTGATCATGCATCCGGCACTTCACGACCTATTGCGCACGCCTGGAGCCGGGCCCGTCAATGCCGACGTCATCGGCTGGTACGGCGGGATCATCTTTTCGGTTTTCTTGATCGGTTGGGCCATCGGGGGCGTCTTCTTCGGCGTCGCTGCGGACAGTTTCGGGCGGACCAAGGTGTTGGTTCTTACGATCCTGATTTATGCGGTGTTCACGGGCATGGCGGCTCTGTCGAGGACATGGTGGCAACTGGCGCTGTTTCGGTTCCTGACGGCGCTGGGCATCGGTGGCGAGTGGGCAGCCGGCGCGTCACTCGTGGCGGAAGTGTGGCCGGAAGAAAGGCGGGCCCAAGCCGCGGGTCTTCTGCAGTCGGCCTGGGCCGCGGGATTCCTGGTGGCGGCAATTATCACTCTGCTCCTGCGCAACCAAGGGTGGCGGCCGGTTTTTGTGGTCGGCATTGCGCCGGCTGTCGTTGCGCTTCTCGTGCGCCTGTGGGTCAAGGAGCCGGAGCGATGGATCAACGCCCGCGCCGAGGAACGACAGTCTCGCACTCGGGGCCGACAAAAACTGGCGGAATTGTTCGCGCCGGGGCTGGTGCGCTCCACCGTGGTCGGTTCCGGATTGGCGTTTGTTGCCGTGTTTGGCCTGTGGGGTGCGACGAATTGGACACCGACGCTCATCCGCGCGTTGCCCGATCTCCGAAATTTGAGTCCCTCGGAACTCACGGGCCGGGTCAGCTACGCGACGATGGTGCTCAACGTTGGAGCGGTATTCGGTTATCTGAGCTTCGGTCCGTTGGCCGACCGCCTGGGTAGACGCCCGGTATTCGCGTTGATGTGCGTGGGTAGTCTGGTGATGCTGCCCGTCACGTTTCTGACGCCGCGATCCTACGTCCACGTGCTGCTGTTGTTGCCGTTGCTGGGTTTTTTCAACAACGGCATCTTCAGCGGTTTTCCGATTTACCTGCCGGAATTGTATCCGACGCGGATTCGCGCGACCGGCGCGGGCTTTTGTTTCAACGTCGGTCGGGTGCTGGCGTCGACCGGCCCCTTTTTGACCGGCTGTCTCGTCACAGCGCTGGGTAGCTTTGGCCGCGCCGCAAGCGCGGTGGCGGTGGTCTATCTCTTTGGGCTTCTGATCTTGCCGTTCGCTCCAGAGACTAAGGGCAAACCTCTGCCGCCCTGAGGGGGCGGATTTCCGACTTGACCGGGGTCGGGCACGGGGCGAAAACTCTGGAAGTCGGCGGGCGTGTGCGTTCGGCGCAAACGCCTTCGGGTCGCGTGGGAGTTGATCGGAAATGAAAATACCGCGCGGTCGTGAGCAGTACACTTTGCTTGGGTCTTTCTGCCGTACCGTCCGCTTTGTGGCCTCGATCCTGACGATCATCGCGGTCGCGTCCCCGGTGGAAGCGGTCGGTTTTAGCACCAGCCCGGTCGCTACCAACATTCAACGTTCCGCGCAATCCAGTAGCAGCACGACTGGATCGTCTGAGAGTCTCAAGCCAGCGCCGGTCGTGAGAGAACCGGCCGTCGCCGGGTTGTTCTACCCGCGGGATGCCGCACAACTCTCGCAGACGCTCGACGCGCTTCTGGCTGGCGCGAGACCGCGGGTGATTGACGGCGAGTTGCGCGCCATCTTGTGTCCGCACGCCGGTTACGAGTTTTCCGGCCCGGTCGCGGCCGAAGCCTACCGGCTGCTGGTGGGGCGCACCTACGAAACCGTCGTCATTCTGGCGCCGAGTCACTATGCGTTGTTTCGGGGCGCGTCAGTGATTGCAGCGGACGCGTATCGCACACCGCTTGGGCTTGTGCCCGTATCGCCAAAGGCCAGGCAATGGGCAGAAGCCGGGCCGTTCGTGCTCGAACCAAAGTGTCTGGTGCAACGTCCTCAGTGGTCGA
>JBEKYJ010000120.1:0-12304 GCA_049511095.1 Verrucomicrobiia bacterium | reverse complement strand
CTGAAAGAGGTCATCCCGCTGTTTGTCCTCGGCACGATGGTTCTGTTCGTCCTCGACAAACTGCGTGTGCTCGACAAGATCGCGCGGTTCGCCGAGCCGCTTGTGACTGGGTGGCTTGGTCTGCCGCGCGAAACGGCGAGCGCGTTCCTCATCGGCTTTCTGCGGCGCGACTACGGCGCCGTTTTCCTGCTCGACGCGGCGACGGGACCGAAGCACTTGCTCACGCCGCACCAGGTGCTCGTCGCCATGGTGACGATCACACTGTTCATGCCCTGCATCGCCACGTTGTTCATGATCTCACGCGAACTCGGCAAGAAGACGGCATTCTGGATCACGGTGTTTATTTTCCCGTTCGCCTTTTTCGTCGGCGGACTGGTGAACCATCTGGGAGGGCTGCTCGGGTTCTGAGATGAAAACTTCCTCGCCACAATTTCTGCACTGCCCGCTGTGCGGGTTTGAGTTCGAGAAACAAGACACGCCGTGCCTGCACGGTTGCCCGCTCGGCAAATTTTGCAGGCTCGTGTCCTGCCCGAATTGTCGCTACGAGTTCCCCGAGGCGTCGCCGGGGTTGAATATGCTGCAGCGGTTGTTCCATCGCGGTCGCAAGGTCGCGCCCAACCGTGAACTGCTCGGTCTGTATGAATTGGAGGAAGGCGCCCATGGCGAATTGGTCTGCCTCAACTGTTCGCAAACTTCACGTCGCAACGCATTGGCGATTTACGGACTCACGCCCGGCAGTCGACTCATCCTGCAGCAGAAGCGGCCGACATTCGTTGTGCGCGTAGGCGAGACAGAGCTTGCGCTCGAAACGGAGATTGCCCGAGAGATTCTCGTGCGGCGGGTTTGACGGCGCAGCCTCGTCGGTGACGACCATGGCCGGCTTGCAGCCGCATACACTCGGTCCAGATCTTTCGGGGAACGTCAATATATGCTTGTCGTTCCGTCTTCCCAAGCTTTGGCATGCTTTAGACTCGGACCAGTCTTCTTACCATACAGGATGGGGAGGGCGGGGCAAGAAGGCGCAAGGGTTGTTCAGAATTTCCGGGTGTGGAGCCAGGTCATGGCCTGGCCGGACCAGTCGTCGGTGATGCCGAAGCCGTGCTTGCCGATGGGTCCCCGGAGATAAACGAAAGGGATGTTGTTTTTCGTGAGAGCGGCAACGTATTGATCAGAATTGGCAATTGGGACCGTGGTGTCTCCGGTCGAGTGAACGATAAAAGCCGGCGGAGTGTCCTTGGTGACCTGCTTTTCGTTGCTGAGGAGCTCCATGATTTCCGGAGTGGGATTGTTGCCGAGGAGCCATGTGCGAGAGCCCTTATGAACGTTGGGTTCATCGGTAAGTGTCACCACGGGATAGAGGAGGATGTGGAGGTCGGGACGAGAACTCACCCGCTCGATGAAGTCGCTGGATGTGGGATCGCCGGCGTCAAAGTGAGTGGCGGCAGTGCTGGCAAGGTGCCCGCCGGCCGAGAAGCCGATGATGCCAACGCGCTGGGGATCGAGGCCCCAAGCGGGGGCATTCGCACGGACGTAACGAATGCCGCGCTGGGCATCGTTCATTTCGGCCGGGTGCTGGTATTTCGTCCCCAGGCGGGATTTAAGAATGAAGGCGGTGATGCCATTGGAGGCGAGCCATCGGGCCGCCGGGAGGCCTTCGCGCGGGGAAAGGTGCGAGTAAGCACCGCCGGGCATGACAATCATCGCGGCGCCGCTGGCTTTGCCCGTTGGGGGAAGAAAAACGGTCAGAGTGGGAATATCGATGGCCGGATCATCGCCTTGCTGGAGGGGCGCCTGGGCTGGCCAAAGGCGGAGGATTTGCAAATCTTCCAGCTTGGCCGGGGGCGTCGTCAGTATTACCGGATCGTTTCCATCCACCGTAAAGAAGGGGGACGCACTGTTTATTTGGTCGAGTGTGAGTGGGGCTAACGCGAAAGGAGTACCCGCAGCAGTCGGCGCAACTGCCGCCGCTGGCAAGACCGGTGGAGGTGCCGTGGTGGGGGGGATGGTAACGGCGCCCTCCAATCCCTTGCCGCTGACATCGTTCATTCCGAGCAGCGGACCGTTGAAGCCGATGACGTGAATGTCACGAAGCTCGGCGTGGATGATGTTGGCCAGCGACACGCCGTTTGTGCATGTGCCCGTGACGTTCACGATGGAAAGCCCGTCAAGAGGTTTCACTGGAGAAATCGAAGTGGCATTGACGAGAGTGCCGCAGTTCACCTTGACGTTCGTGAAACTGAAGTTTTTTGCGGTGGGAATTCCTTCGTCGCCGGGGACCGGGTCCGGGTCCTGGATACCGCTGTTGAGGAGATTGACGCGGAGAAATCCGCCCGGCGCAGTGGTGACGTCAAGATCGCGCGCAGAGATATTCTCGATGAATGCGCCGCGTCCGGGGCGGCTCTTGATGTAGATCGCGTAGGTCTTTGCCTGCTTGAAGGTGCAGCGCTCGATGCGCACGCCGCGAATGCCACCGGAGGTTTCGCTGCCGATGCCGATGCAGGCAAAGATGTTGTCGGAGAGCGTGCAGTCGCGGATGAGAACATCCTCAGTCGGATGTGCTTCGCGGACACCTTCCACGCCGCGACCGGATTTGATTGCGATGCAGTCGTCACCGGACTCGATGTCGCAACTTTCGATGAGGACATGTTTGCAGGAGTCAATGTCCACGCCGTCGCTGTTGCCGCCGATGCTGCGAATGCTGACGTGTCTCACCACGACATTTTCGCAGTAGGTCGGATGAGTCGTCCACATTCGTCGCTGCGTCGCGGTAAAGCCTTCGAGGCGGACATCCGTGCAGTTGATTGGCTCGATGACGCATGGACGGCGCGGCATTTGACGGCCGCCGAGCGCGGGGTTACCGGCGATCTTGCCCGGACCGACGACGGCGATGTGGCTGGCCTTGGTGGCCGAAATGAGCGCACGATGCGCATCAACCCATCGGCCTTCCCACCGGGCTTTGACGATGGGATAATCGGCGAGATCGGGGCTGCCGAGGAGGGTCGCGTCTTTTTCGACGCGCAGTGTCGTGTTGGATTTCAGATCGAGGCTGCCGGTGAGGTAGTCGCCGGCGGGCACGATAACGGTGCCGCCGCCCACAGCGGCGCAGCGATCGAGCGCAGCCTGAATCGCGGCGGTGTCTTTGGTCTTTCCGTCGCCCACGGCTCCCGACTCGCGGACATTGAACAGAGCTTTTGGCGCGCTGGATTCCGACACGCTGCGTGAGCCCGCGCAGCCGGACAGCAGGACAAACGAGAGAAGCGGAGCCAGATAGAACGATTGGCGAGGCATTCGATTCTTCACGGTCAGTATTGTCTAGGGTTGTTCCGGTGTCTTGGGAGCTGTATCCGACGGGAATTGGTCGAACCGCCGTTCGACCTTCATGGCACGGAGGTGTTTGTCGGCAAAGTCCAGCATCGCATTCCAATCTTCCGGAGTGAACGCATGGCCGTGATTCGCGTAGTTCACGCCGAGACGATCCTTGGCACCAAGCAGCGCGTAAGCGGGTTGTGCGCCCAGCCACGACTGCTTAACCGCGTTCTCAAGGGACAAGCCTTCCAAGGCAATGAATGGCCGCGGGGCAACGAGCGCGAGAAACCAATGCTCATCAAACGGCAGCTGGTCCACGTGGCCCCAGAACTCGTGAAGGTGCGGCGAAAACCAATTCGGGTATCTTTTCATCATGTCGGCCAAACCCTCTTTGCCGCCGCGCCCGGCCCCGTTGAAACGGTAGGCGCCAATGCCGCCGCCGCCGGTCACGCATGGCGCCGCCATGGCCAGCCGGTCATCAAATGCAGCGGCGATCATCGCCGATTTCCCGGTTCGTGAAACGCCCGAGACAATGAGCTTGGTCTTATCCACGGATGGGTCTGTTTCCAGGTAATCCACAATGCGTGACACGCCCCACGCCCATCCCGCCAGCACTCCCCAGTCGTAACCTGGATACGCGGGAAAGAACCGCGTTGTGCGGAAAGCCCAACTACCGTCGTCGGTGCGCAACGTGGTGTCTTCGGCGCAATCATTGTTGTTGAACGTCACGTAGGCATAACCGCGACGAAACAATTCGTGGTTGCGCCCGGCCACCGCTTCGGCATCCGCGGGGCCACGCAAGCCACCACCCCTGCGTCCCATCGGCGCGTTCGTAGAATTGGCATCGGCCATGGCTCCCGCGCGCCCCGAATCGTTGGTGGATTCAGTCGCGGGAACGACCGGCAGCAAGGCGTCAACACCGCGGCCTTGCCCTGGCGGGCGCGCCAGGGTCGGCAGCGGCGTGGCACCGGGAGGCGTCCCCCCGGCATGATCACCGTCGGGAACCGCCCTTGGCTGTCGGCAGGTGTGAAGATGCCAATGTCCAATCCCAGTTTCCCATTTGGCCCGAAGGTCAGATGCATCAGCCGATACTTCACTTTCCCATCAAGCACCAATTGCGATTTGATCTCGCGCCCCTTCACGTTTCCCGGCGGCGGTGGCATCTGGCCGATGGCGTAATACTCGAGGGTGCGCTTGATCTCCTCGCGGCGCGTTTTCCATTGCTTCACCGTCGTGACCTTCTGCCCGTTGTTCATCGTCATCACATCGGGCATCTCGGTGCGAACAGGCAAATCGTTGACGCCTGGCAACGCTCCTATCGTAGTCTTTATCGGGGGTAAAGCAGTTTCTCGTGGGTCTGGCCCGGCAACGGAGTTGGAAGACTGGGCTTTTGCTGCGTCAAGCCAAAGTCCAACAGCGGCGGCGGTGACCGCGATAAACAAAACACTTGCGCGTCCCAACTTCATACAAATACGGTGGAATGATTGAACCGTAGAGTAACGGCGGAGAAAACCAAAGTAAAGAAGTGACCTGAGTTTGCTTTTTCGAACCGCTCGCGCCGACCGTATCTCACGCACTCTGATTTGGCGTCGTTCGGATTCGCATGAGTTTTTAACCCCATGGATCCACAGTCAGAAGTCGATCCGGCTCGGCGATGTGCACCCTTTTTGTATTTGCCGGATCGCCCACCCCGCCAGTCGTGACAACATTCCCAACTCGGAAGTCCTTCTCGACGAAGGACGCCATCGTTGCTAGCATGAGTTGCATGAGAGCATTGGTTTCTCGAACTTCCCGAAGCCGGCTTCTGCCGGCGCTGTTACTCTTTGTCGGCGCGAACACGTGGGGCGCCGCTCCGTTCTTCAATGTTCTGGATTACGGCGCCTACAAGGATGGTTCGGCAAGTTCGGCGGGGGCGATCCGTTCCGCCATCCAAGCGGCGAAGGCTGCGGGCGGGGGAACGGTGTACTTTCCGCCGGGCAACTATGTCACCGGGCCGATCGAACTGGTGAACAACCTCGTGCTCGATATCGACGCGGGTGCCACGCTACGGTTCCCGGCTGCCAAGCTTCCGTTCACGAAAGGTAGGGAGCAGGGAATCGAATGCCTCACGCCTGTTCCCCTGATCGGTGGACGAAACCTGCAGAACGTCACCATCACGGGCCGGGGTGTGCTCACCACCGACAACGCCGAGTGGCTCAAGATCATGCCCCGAACGAAGCGCTCCGGGTCCGACCCGGGATCTGCGTTCGGCCCCAACTGGGAGCGCCTACTGCAAGACCTCGAGGTGAAGACACCCGTGCCGGATGCGGAATACGAAAAGGTGGCTCCAGAACTCCGGCCCGCGTTTGTCCGCACCATGGACAGCACGAATGTTCTGATCGAGGGGGTTCATTTTGTGGGTTCGTCGATGTGGACGATCCACCTCCTGTACACGGACAACGCGGTGGTTCGCAATGTCATCATCGAAACGTATCCGGGAGTGCATACGGACGGCATCGCCGTTGATTCCAGCCGCAACGTGCGGATTTCCGACTGCTATATCGACACCGGCGACGACGGCATCGTGATTAAATCAGGCAAGGACGCCGATGGGCGGCGGGTCAACAAGCCGACCGAAAACGTGTCCATCGCCAATTGCACCGTGCACCACGCGCATGGCGCGGTCACGCTGGGCAGCGAGATTGCTGGCGGCATCCGCAACCTGGTGGCCAATAATATCACCTGTGATGGCACTCAGATGGGCGTGCGCATCAAGAGCCGGCGCGGACGGGGTGGCGTGGTCGAAGACGTCCGGTTCGACAACTGGACGATGGAGAACGTCGGTCAGGCCATCAATGTGACCAGTTACTATCTCATGGAAGGCGAATTGAGAACTTCCGTCCAGCCTGTTTCGGAGAAGACGCCAGTGTTCCGCAACATCGCCGTCAGCCACATGACCATCAACCACGCACGGGTGGCGATCAACGTCGAAGGACTGCCGGAGATGCTGATTCAGGGTCTGCGGATCAGCGACGTGATCGCGTCGGCGAAGACGGGAATGAAAGCCTCCAACACACAGGCGCTGGAACTGTATCACGTGCAGGTGAACGCCGACGGCGGGCCGACCTTCCTGGTGCAGGATTCGAAGGAACTGGAACTGAACGGCATCTCTACGCGCAAGCCGTTGGCGGGAACTCCCGTGATCCGGCTGGATCGCTGCCCCGGTGCCATCGTGCGGGACAGCCGGGCGTTTGCAGGTACCGACACGTTTCTCTCCGTCGCTCCGGGCGAACTGAAGAACGTCGTGCTCGAAGGCAACGTGCTCGACAGCGCACGGAAAGCGACGGAAGAGGCGGTAGGCCCTGAACCGACACACGAACCACCCACGGAGGATTGAGTACGAAGAACAAGACGCGGCTCAGCTTGGATTAAAGCGCGCCGTTGAGACGCTGAGAGGAAACAAGCTAGATCCAGTCAACCCATCGGACAAGAACCCAGCATGTCACTCAAACATCGAATCATGTTGTGTTGGTCTGTAGTCGCTTTGCTCGCAGGGCACGCAGCCTTTGCACTCAGCATCGATCCCAAAGCGGACATTCATCCGACGGCGGTGTTGATGGGAAACGTCACGGTCGGGCCTTATACCAAGATCGGTCCCAAGGTGGTCATCCAAGGCGACGTCACGATCGGCCACCACGTGAACATCCTCGGGGAAACGACCATCAACGCCGACAAGCTGACCATTGGCAACTACGTGAGGATTGATTATGGCTCGCGCGTCGTCGCCGGCCGCCCAGCCGTTCCCGAGATCACGGCCAACACCGAGCCGGACCAAACTTACATCAAGGACAATTGCTGGGTGGGCATGAACGCCACGGTGCGCGGTGCCCGGATGGAAGAAGGTTCGGTCGTGGGCATGCGGGCCGTTGCCGACTTTAGCACTCACCTAGAACGTGGCGCGGCGTTGGCGCCCGGAGCCGTGACCACCTACGACGTGGTGATTCCGGCCGACAGCTTGGCGGAAGGTTTACCGGCCAAGGTCACGCGGAAAGCAATCACCGACAAAGATCGCCAGATGATCTTTGGCGTCATCTCGTCCACGTGGATTCACACCGAGAACGACCAGATCGCACGGGAGATCGACCGCAATCCGCCGAAAGCCAGAACCAGTTATGCCGGCGTTGATGGCCGGCCCTACTGGAAGGGAGCGAAGGTTGATCCCACGGCGCAGGTTCATCCCACAGCAATCCTCGTCAACACGACCATCGGCGCGCATACCCGGGTCGGCCCGAATGTCGT
This sequence comes from Verrucomicrobiia bacterium, assembly GCA_049511095.1. Lineage (GTDB taxonomy): Bacteria > Verrucomicrobiota > Verrucomicrobiia > Palsa-1439 > Palsa-1439 > Palsa-1439. The sequence goes on along the minus strand of JBEKYJ010000120.1, from coordinate 4,720 downwards.
CATTATGCGCGCCGTCATCGGCCATCACTGCGACATTCGCGCCAATACGAACATCCGCGCGGATACCGTCATTGGGAACTACTGCCTGATCGGCGAACGAGTCCACGTGGGATCCGCCCGCGACGGCGGTTTCGACAATCCGCTCTGGATCAAGGACTACAGCTACATCAGCCCGGGATCGGTCGTGCACGCCACCAAGATCGACGAAGGCGTCTATTACGGCGCGCACGCCCTGACCGACTACGGTTGTTGCGTGCACAGCAACGTCGTGCTCGTGAGCGGCGCGTCGGCGCTGCACGACACCAATGTGCGCGCCGAGACCGTGTTTCGCGGCAGTCCCGGAATGGTGGACAAGGATCCCGGCGTGTCCGACCAACTACGCCTGCAGCTTCTCGGTTTTGAGCCGAAACGCTGGCTCACCGAAGTGAATGGACCGGCCCTGGAGAAACCTGAAACCTACGACGCGCCGCTGGCGGATTGGGAACACGCCAACAAGGGAATCATCAACGCGAAAGCGCAGGTCGACCCCGGCGCGATTCTCGTTGGCAACGTCAGCCTGGATGAAGGCGCGCGGGTTTATGCGGGATGCTACGTGGAAGGCAACGTCCGCCTCGGCAAACAGGTGAAAGCGTATATAGGCGTGATGATCGTTTCGACGAACCTCAACATCGGCGACCACACGCACATCTACGATCAGGCGATGATCGCGGACGGCCGCGCCGCAGACGCGCCGCGCATCGGCGCCTTCTCGTGGATCAATCACATGATCTCGCTCCAAGGGGCCACGATGGAAGACTTCTCGCTTTCCAATATCGGAAGCGGCGCCACGTTTGGAACGCGGATCAGCCGTGAAGCGCTGCTGCTGAACGGGGCCGTGACCTACGCGGAGCAGCAATTGCCGGCGCGCTCGATCACGTATGGCATCCCCGCAAAGGTCCGCGTCACTGATTCCACCATGCGGGAACGCATGTTGTTCTTCTACGGCAGGGACTGGCCGAATTGGGAGCGTCAGGCGACACCGGAATATCTGAAAAACTACACATTGCCCGAGTAGCCGCGGCGATTCTGGCAACAACTGAAGTCATCAGGAGGAGTTCACATGAATATACGAAATTGGTTTTGCGGACTTGCCTTGATTCTGCTACCCGTCGCCGGTGTGTGGGCAGTCACCCAGACAGAGAAAGTCCGGAACGAGAAGGTGCTGGTCGTGGAGCAGACCCTGGTGCCGGGCGAGACCGTGTCGTTGCCGGGCGACCGGGCCAGCGTGGCGGTTTACCTTGACGACGGATCGATTGAAGTGACGCCGGCGGAAGGAGCGCCTTGGACGGAGAGCGTCCAACGCGGCAAGGCCGTGTTTCGGCCGGCACAAGCTGGAAGCGTGAAAAACGCCGGGGCTTCGGCCCTGCGGATTGTACGGATTGAATACCTCGGGAAGGGCGGTTCGGAAACCTGGAGCAGTATTGGGCTTGCTCCGAATTACAGGCTGCTATTCGAGAACCAGTACGGGCGGGTGTACGACATACGGATGGCAGCGGGAAAGAGCGAACCGCTCCACAGCCATCATGACCGGGTTGTGGTCTGCCTCTCGGGAGCCGAACTGGAGCACGAGATGCCCGATGGGCGGAGAGAAACCTCCACGTTGAAGACCGGCGAAATCGCCTGGCGTCGCGCTACCACCCACGTCGGCAATAACCTGGGCAAGACGGACCTGTGGGTGATCGCCATCGAGCCGAAGTAGAGCGAACTCCAAAGCTTGTCGAAGGGTCTCCCTGTCGCTACACTTCGCGACGCAAAGGACATCTTATGAATACTCCACTCCACCATGTCATCCGCCCGGGCATAGTTCATTTCATGGCCTTTCCAGCCACGATGAAGGGCGAAGGTCCGATTCTCGAGACTTGCCGCCAGATTTTGGCGGACGACTTCTTCGAAGTGATTGAGATATCCTGGGTGAAAGATCCGGCGGTGCGCGCAAAGCTGAAGGGGCTACTGGCAAGTGCCGGCATCGAAGCCAAGCACGGCGGCCAACCCCGGTTGCTCTCGCAGAAGCTCGATCTGAACAGCGCTGACGAAGCGGCGCGACAGCGCGCGATCGACGAGATCAAACACGCCGTGGAGGAAGCCGCCGAACTCGGCCTCCGCGATGTCGGCCTCCTGAGCGGCTCCGATGTCGCACCCGCCGAACGTCCGGCGGCGATGGATCGGCTGGAGAATTCCCTGGTGCAACTCTGCCGCCACGCTGCGGAATTCGGCTGCAACATCGTGCTGGAAGTCTTCGACCGCGACATTGACAAGAAATGCCTGATCGGCCCGGCCAGCACCGCCCGCGAGATTTCGGAGCGCGTCAAATGCTCGTGCCCGAATTTCGGGCTCATGGTCGATCTAAGCCACATCCCGCTTCTGAGAGAAACGCCAGCGCAGGCCCTGCAACCCGTGCGCGAACATATCGCCCATATCCACATCGGCAACGCCTACTTCAAGGATCGGCAGGATCCTGCTTGGGGCGATCAACATCCTCGTTTCGGTTACCCGGGCAGCGCCAACGACGTGCCCGAGATCGTCGCCTTCCTGCGCGAACTCTTTACAATCGGTTACCTGCGGGCTGACGGCACCCGGCGCGGCGCCGTCTCCTTCGAAATCAAGCCCGTCGGCGACGAGGATTCCACCGTCATGATCGCCGCCGCCAAACGCAAACTGCTCGAGGCCTGGGCAAAGCTCGTGGTCTGACGATATTGGTATTGGATGGTCGCTCAAAGGCCAAATGCGAACGAACCTCATTGTCTGATTGAATGAATGCTGCTACCGCACCCATCACCATGAAAATCATCGTACTGGACGGTTATACTCTCAATCCCGGCGATAATCCTTGGGATGAAGTCTCGAAGCTTGGCACGTTCGTCTGCCACGATCGCACGCCGAGCGAACTCATCGTCGAACGCGCGAAAGACGCCGACATCATCCTCACCAACAAGACGCCGCTCTCCGCCGACACGCTCGCCAGGCTGCCCCAATTGAAATTCATCAGCGTGCTGGCCACCGGCTACAACATCGTGGACGTGAAAGCTGCTAGAACGCGCGGTATCGCCGTGTCCAACGTGCCGACCTACGCCACCGATGCCGTGGCCGAGTACGTGTTCGCCCTGCTGCTGAATTTCTATCGCCAACCGCAGTTGCACAGTGGCTTGATCAAGCAAGGGGAGTGGTCGAAGGCTGAATGGTCTTTCTGGCGGACGCCGTTGACCGAGGTGGCCGGCCAAACCCTCGGCATTGTCGGATTCGGACGCATTGGCCGACGCGTCGGCGAGATCGCGGCGGGTTTCAAAATGAAGGTGTTGGTCAACGATGTCTTCCGCGGCAACCCGCCGTCGTATCCCTTCGCATGGCGCGAGGTGCCGGAGTTGTTTGCCGAATCCGATGTGGTGACGTTGCACTGCAATCTTACTCCGGAGAACACCGGCATGGTGAACAAGGCCTTGCTGGGACGTATGAAGCCCACGGCCTACCTCATCAATACTTCGCGTGGCCCGCTCGTGAAAGACGCCGACCTCGCCGAAGCGTTGCGGCAGGGCAAACTCGCGGGCGCGGCGTTGGACGTCATTACGACCGAGCCCATCCGCCCGGATAACCCGCTGTTGAAAGCGCCGAACATCACCATCACGCCGCACATCGCCTGGGCTGCGCTCGCCGCGCGCCGCCGTCTCACCAAGATCACGGCCGAAAATGTGGCTGCCTTTTGGGCGGGCAAACCGATCAACGTCGTCAATTGAGGCCGGTGCGGAATGCAGGCCAACACACATCGCGAGCCCCGGGCGGTTCTCCAGGAGAAGGACCGGAAAAAGAAAGCCGCGATGCTTCAGGTTCTGGCACAGGAGTTTCGCCTCACGGTGCTGGATATTCTGCACGAAAATGGCACCGGTCACTGGGGCGGGGCTGCGTCGGCAGCCGAACTGCTGGTGGCGCTCTATTTTCACGCGATGAACGTCCGCCCGGAAGAGCCTGGCTGGCCATTGCGCGACCGGCTTGTGGTCAGCAAAGGCCACGCCTCCTGTATGCTCTACACCGTGCTCGCCCACCGGGGCTATTTCGCGCCGGCCGAGCTGAAAACCTTCCGACAGATTGACAGCCGGCTGCAAGGACATCCCTGCATGCTGAAGACTCCGGGAGTCGATATGTCCACTGGTCCGCTGGGACACGGCACATCCGTGGCTCTGGGCATGGCGCTCGCAGCACGGCTGCTCGAAAAGAGCTACTGGACTTACGTGCTCTTGGGCGACGGCGACCTGAACGAAGGCCAGACATGGGAAGCCATCATGGCCGCGGCAAAATTCAAACCGGAACGATTGGTGGCGCTCATTGACTATAACAAGGTTCAACTCGACGGTCCCAGCGAGCAGATCATGCCCATGGATCCCCTGCCGGAGAAACTCCGTGCCTTCAATTGGAACGTCGCGCCCGCCGTTTACGATGGTCACAGCATCGTCGAAGTGCTGAAATCTTTCGACTGGGTCAAGGGTCAGCGTCAATGGCCGGCGGCCGTGATCTACAAGACGCACAAAGGACAGGGTGTGTCGTTCATGGAGGACAACGCCCAATGGCATGGCGCGGTCATCGACGACGCGACTTATACCAAAGCGCGCCAGGAACTGCTCCAAACGCTTCAAAAACTGGAGGAACTGGTGTGACGGCAGTGAACGTTGCGATGCGCGACGCATTCGGCGAG